>NZ_JQMQ01000004.1:300000-600000 GCF_000744815.1 Phaeacidiphilus oryzae TH49 | reverse complement strand
CAGCACGACCACCAGGCCGGCCGCCGCGATGTAGCCGCAGAGGGTGCCGAACTCCAGGTAGCTGCCGTAGTAGCCGCGCTTGCGGTCCGGCGCGTACTCGGCGATGAAGGTGGAGGCGCCGCCGTACTCGCCGCCGGTCGAGAAGCCCTGCACCAGCCGGCAGAGGATGAGGAGCAGCGGCGCGCCGAAGCCGAAGGTCGCATAGGTCGGCAGCAGGCCGACGCAGAAGGTGCCGGCCGCCATCATCAGCATCGTGGTGGCGAGCACCCGCTTGCGTCCGATCCGGTCGCCGAGGGGCCCGAAGAACGCCCCGCCGATCGGGCGGACCAGGAACGAGATCGCGAAGGTGGCCAGCGAGCTCAGCGTCTGCACGGAGGGGCCGGCGCCGGAGTAGAAGACCTTGCCGATGGTGACCGCGAGGTAGGAGTAGATGCCGAAGTCGAACCACTCCATCGCGTTGCCCAGGGCCGCCGCCTTGGTCGCCCGCTTGACGACCCGTTCGTCGGTGACGGTGATGTCGCTGCGGCGCAGCGCCGGGTTGAGCCGGCGGGCGATGGCCCGGAAGAGGAAGCGGTGCCGGGCCAACGCTGCGGGGTCGCCCGGCGGGCGGCCTGGCTCCGGGTGCTCGGGCGCTTCGGGCATCTGGGCGGTCCCTCCTGCAAGGCTCGGATCAACCCACCGTCCGTTGCCCCGGCGGCGGGTGCCAGCCGGGGCCCCCGTTCGGCCGCCGCCGATCGGGTCAGGACCATCCGTTCGGCGGTGTGGACGCCGCCGACGGGGGTGTGCCCCTAACCCTGCCGTGGCCCTGCTCGCACCCGGCCTCGCGCGCCGGGGTCAGTGCAGGGCCGCGGCCAGTCGGCGCCACTCCTCGCGCGGGAAGGACTTCTGCGCGGGGTCTGCGGTGAGCACCTGGAGGCAGACGTGGTCGGCGCCGGCCGCCCGGTGCGCCTCCACCCGGGTGCGCACCGCCTCCTCGTCCCCCCAGACGATCAGCGCGTCGAAGAGCCGGTCGCTGACCTGCCGGAGGTCCTCCTCGGTGAAGCCGAGCCGGACGATGTTCCGGGCGTAGTTCGGCAGTGCCAGGTAGCCGCGCAGCCACTCGGTGCCGATCGACCGCGCCTCCTCGCGGTCCCGGGCGAGGATCGCGGTCTGCTCGGGCAGCACCAGCGCCTCGGGCCCGACGATGTCCCGGGCCCGCCGGGTGTGCTCCGGGGTGACCAGGTAGGGGTGGACCCCGCGGGCCCGCTCGGCGGCCAGGGTCAGCATCCTGGGGCCCAGCGCGGCCAGCACCCGCTCGGTGGCGGGGACCGGCGGCTCGGCCGCGTCCAGTCCGTCCAGGAACTCCCGCATGGCGGAGAGCGGGCGCCGGTAGCGGCCGGGCTCGTCCGCGTCGATCAGCGGTGCGTGGCTGACCCCGATGCCCATCAGGAAGCGCGGCCCGTGGGCGGCGGCCAGTGCGGCATACGCGGAGGCGGCCTGCTGCGGGGTGTGCTTCCACAGGTTCAGGATCCCGGTGGCGACGGTGATCTCCCGAGTGGCGCCGAGCAGCCGGTCGAGCGACTCGGCGACCGGGCCCCCGACATCCGGGATCCACAGCGCGCGGTAGCCGAGTTCCTCGAGCTCGGCGGCGGCCTCGACGACCTCCGCCGGGTCGCCGTACCGCAGCTGGGAGCTCCATACGCCCACGCCGGTGAGATCCATCGGTCCTCCGCCTCTCGGTAGCCGTGCGTCCTGTGCGGGATCTCCCAGCACTCTAGGGCGTGCGCCGAAAGGGGCCCACGGGGCCTATGAGGCCTGGCCCTGCCCGCGGACCTCCAGGTGGTCCAGCAGTTCCGCGGTGGCGGCGGTGATCTGCTCCACCGCTCGCTCGAAGGCCGCGGCGTTGTGGGCGGCGGGCTGCCGGAAACCGGACACCTTGCGCACGTACTGCAGCGCCGCCGCCCGCATGTCGGCCTCGGTGACGGCTTCCGCGTAGGGCGGGCGCAGGGTCTTGATGCTTCGACACATGGTCCGACCGTACCCGGAGAGGCCGGGGCCGCCGGTGGGAAAGCCGGCCTCGGCACGCATGACCGGCCCGGACGGCGGTGACACGCAGGGAGGATCGGGATCCGACAACCACGGGGGAAGATTTGGGACTATCCGGACATGGCTGAGGAAGCTCCCGCGGAGCGTTCGACGGATGTGATCGTCACCGACGAGGCGCTGGTCCGCAGAGCGGTGGGGGCCGCGGCGATCGGGAACGTGACGGAGTGGTACGACTTCGGCGTCTACTCCTATCTGGCGACCACCATCTCCAAGGTGTTCTTCTCCGGCCTCCCGGACGGAATGGCGCAGGTCGCCACGCTGGGCACGTTCGCCGCCTCGTTCCTGGTCCGCCCGATCGGCGGACTGGTCTTCGGGCCGCTCGGCGACCGCCTCGGCCGGACCCAGGTGCTCGCCGTCACCGTCATCACGATGGCCTGTGGCACCTTCGCCCTCGGCCTGATCCCCAGCTATGCGTCGATCGGCATCGCCGCGCCGCTGCTGGTCCTCCTCGCCCGCCTGATCCAGGGCTTCTCCACCGGCGGGGAGTACGGCGGCGCGATGACCTTCATCGCCGAGTACGCCCCGGACCGGCGGCGGGGATTCCTCGGCAGCTGGCTGGAGTTCGGCACGCTGACCGGCTACGCCTTCGGCGCCACCTTCGCCACCGTCCTCACCAGCGCCCTCAGCACCTCCCAACTGGACGGCTGGGGCTGGCGGATCCCCTTCCTGCTGGCGCTGCCGATCGGCGTGATCGGCCTCTTCCTGCGGCTGCGGCTGGAGGAGACGCCGGCCTTCACGGCGAAACTGGAGGCGGCCGAGTCGCACCAGGGGATGCCCGTCGGCAGCGAGTTCAAGATGATCTTCGCCGACCACTGGCGCACCATGCTGGCGGCCGGCGGTCTGGTGATCGCCTGGAACGTCACCAACTACACGCTGACCAGCTATATGCCGACCTATCTCACCTCGACGCTGCCCGACCACGGAAAGAACGGCACCAGCGAGACCACCTCAGAGGTGCTGCAGATCATCGTGCTGCTGGTGCTGATGGTCCTGGTCACCCTGCTCGGCAGGCTGAGCGACCGGGTGGGCCGCCGGCCCGTGCTGATGACCGGCAGTCTCGCTCTGGTCATCCTCGCCCTGCCGTCCGTGCTGCTGGTGCAGCTGGGCGGGCTGCCGGCGACCATGGGCGGTCTGCTGATCATGGGCCTCACCCTGGTCTGCTTCTCCTCGACCTGCCCGTCCACGCTGCCCGCGATGTTCCCCACGGAGATCCGCAACGGCGGACTGACCATCACCTTCAACATCTTCGTCTCCGCCTTCGGCGGGACCACCGCCACCGTGCTGAGCGCGCTGGTGCTGGCCACCGGCGACCTCAACTGGCCGGGGTACTACCTGATCGGCGCGGGGGTGGTGGGCGCGGTGTCGGTCTACTGGCTGCGGGAGACCGCCCGCCGGCCGCTGAAGGGCTCCAAGCCCTCGCTGAGCAGCACCGAGGCGGCCGCCGCCGCGGCGCCGGCCGGCTAGCGGGCGCGCCTCGCTCCGAGTTCCGAACGCCCGGTCGAGCGACCCGGAGAGCGGGCACCCCGCCACCCGGGTCCTGCCGGGCGGCGGGGCCGCCGCCCGGGTCCAGGTCACGGGGGCGGGAGGCGGCTCGGGTCAGGGTGCGGAGAAGAGCGCGGCCGGCCTCTGCCGGCCCGAGCCCTCCTCCTCGGCCCGCTCGTGGCGCTCGTCGGGCTCCCTCGCCTCGGCGCCTTCGGCCTCGGGCCCCTCCTCGGAATCCTCCTCGGACCCCGCATCGTGCCGGGGCTGCGGCTCGCTCGCGGCTTCGGTTCCGGAGTCGGTCCCGGGATCCGGGTCGGAATCGGCATCGGGGCCGGTCGGCTCCGAGCCGTCGCCCGGCCCCGCCGACCGCTCCGCCCCGTCGCCCTCGTCCGCCCCGTCGAGGGTCGGGAGGTTGCTGGTGGCGATGTGGTTGGTGAGCCCGCGGCGGCTGGTGAACGAGATCTCGTTGTCCAGGCAGCGCTGGTGCATCCGGCAGGGCACGGTGAGGATGTGGTCCGGGTCCTGCCAGTGGATCTGCGTGTAGTGGAGGCCGTGGACCATGTCCGCGTGGCTGGACCGGCCGGCGTAGTTGATCCGCATCGAGCCGGTCCCGCTGTGCGGGTGCTCCAGCGGGCAGATCAGGCTCGGCTGGTCGGGATCGCGGACGCGGCCGCCCCGGCGGGTCAGTACCTCCGGGTTGCTGCGCGGCTTGCTGGGCGCTGCCTCGGTGGCGAGCCGGTGCTCTGCCAGGCCCGGGGGCAGGGCGCCCGGGGCGCTGCCCGGGTCGACGGACCTGCGCGCGCCGGCGGACTTTCGGCGGCCTCGGCCGTCCGACTCCTCGATGCGCTGGCCGCGCTCGCGGTAGAGCTCCTCCAGGGGCTCCAGAGCGAGGTGGCAGCGCTCGCAGAGGTCGACGCGGCGGGGCTGCCCGTCGAGGGCGAGGGTGTGCGAGTGGCTTGCTGCGACGTGCTCCAGTCCGAGCAGATCGCACCAGTCGCACCAGAGGGTGATGGTGACGTCTTGTGCCATGGGTCAGCGGGTCCTGCGGGAACGCGTACGGGTATTGCTCTGGCCACCGCGGGCAGCGCCGCGGCCGGTCTTGCGGGGCGTGGTGGCCTCCAGGTTCTGCTCGATACTGGCCAGCCGGAGGACGCCCTTGTCGTCGCTGCTGATCCGGCCGGACCCCTTGGGCATCTGGTAACCCTCCGGGTATTCGTAGTGGGTGTTGACGATACGCCCATACGAGTCCAGGACCTGGATCCGCCTGGCCTTGCAACGGCAGACCAGGGTGCGGTCGTAGCCGCCGTCGCCGCGCCGGGTGGCGGTGTGCGGGCGCCAGTTGTGGCCGAAGTCACGGCACTGCAACTGCTGGTGGGAGAGTCCGGAGGCGTAATCCCGTACGGAATCGGTGTCCGCGAAGTGTGTCGCGGACAGCATCGTCCTGCCGGACCGTGTGGAGCTCACAGGTGTCATAGACAGTGACCCTACGAGCAGTGGGGGCGCGCCGCTCGGCAGGCATGCCCGAAAAGGGGTGGTGCGCGGTGCTCCGGGCGCTCCGGAGCCAGGGGCCGAATGCATGAGAACCTGTCCATCGATAGAGTGATGCTATCGCACGGTAGGGTGTCCGTATGCAGCTGCAGCAGCTCTCCTACTTCCTCGCGGTGGCGGAGACCAGGCACTTCACCCGGGCCGCGCAGGCGATGCACGTGGCCCAGCCCTCGCTGTCGCAGCAGATCCGGGCGCTGGAGAAGGAGCTGGGCGCAGAGCTGTTCCACCGTGCCCGCGGCAACATCACCCTCACCGACGCCGGCAACGCACTGCTGCCGCTGGCCCGCCGGATGACCGCGGACGCCGAGCGGGCCCGGGCCGAGGTCCAGGAGGTCGCCGGGGTCCGCAGCGGGCGGGTCAGGCTGGGGGCCACTCCCAGCCTCTGCACCGGACTCCTGCCCCAGGTGCTGCGGGCCTACCACCGGCGCCACCCCGGGATCGCCCTCCACATCCAGGAGGGCGGCTCCCGCGACCTGGTCGGCGAGCTGGCCTCCGGCGGCCTCGACCTGGCGCTGCTGATCCTCCCCCTGCAGAGCCACGACCCGGCACTGGACACCACCGAACTGCTCACCGAGGAGCTGGTGGTGGCCTCCGCCCCGCACACCCCGCCGCCGGTGGAGAAGCCGTACCTGGACATCCAGGACCTCCGCCGGCATCCGCTGGTGATGTTCCGGCACGGCTACGACCTGCGGGAGTTCACCATGGCGGCCTGCCGCGCGGAGGGCTTCGAGCCGAGCTTCGCGGTCGAGGGCGGCGAGATGGACGCGGTGCTGGGGATGGTCGAGGCGGGGCTCGGCCTCGCGGTGCTGCCCAGCATGGTCGTGCCCACCCACCGGCCGCTGCGGACCACCCGCTTCCGGCCGCCGGGCCTGCGGCGGACCATCGGGCTGGCGCACCGCAAGGACGTCGCCCCGCCGGCCGCCGCACGGGAGCTGCGCTCGGTGCTGATGGAGTACCTGGAGAACGCGGACCGGGCGGGCACCCTGCCACCGGGGACCAGCCGGGCCTGACGGGCGCCCGCCGGCCTCGGCCACCCCGCCGCCTGGGCGATCCCGCCGTCTCGGAGGCCGGCCGGAAGCGGTCAGCCGCCGGCGGCCTCGGCGCGCCGGTACAGGGCCTGGACGTCCGAGCCGAAGTACGCGCTGTACGAGACGCTGTCGGTGTCGCCGCCCTCCTGGTAGCCGCCGATCACGCCGATCACCGTGCCGGTGTGGGTGGCCGGGTCCACCGCGGTCACCCACGGGCTGCCGCTGGTCCCGCCGGGGAAGCCGGTGCAGGCGATCCGGGTCTGCGTACTGCTCTGCCGACTCGTCCGGTTCACACAGGTCACCGGGGCGTCGGCGGAGGAGGGGTAGCCGGTGATCCGCACCCGGTGGTCGAAACCGGTGTCGATGCCGAGCCTGTTGCCGCCCAGCACGTCCTCGATGTTCCGGCCGTCGTTCTTCCGCAGCACCAGGAAGGCGACGTCCAGGTCCGGATCGGAGGAGTCGGCCCAGCGCGGGTCCACGATCAGCGAGGCGACCTGCCACTGGCCGTTGGGCTCCTGCCCGGAGCGGTAGCCGGGGACGAAGACGACATCGCTCTTGAACCCCTGGCCCTTCCCGCCGTGGATGCAGTGCGCCGCGGTGATCACCAGGTTCCGCCCCGCGCTGTCCACCACGCTCCCGCTGCAGAAGTGGTCGCCGGAGGAGTCGTGGTCGAAGATCGCGCCGATCCGCAGATTGCCCTGGGTCGGGCGGGCGTTGTGCCCGACGCCGGGCCTGTGGGCGGCCCGGGCCCGCTCCAGCCGGCCCGGGGACCAGGTCTGCGCCTGGGAGGGGGACGCGGCGACGGCCGTCCCCGAGATCCCTGAGGAGGCACCGCTGCTGGAAGGGGTGGAGGAGCAGGCGGCAGGGGCGAGCAGCGCGGCGGTCCAGACGAGGACGGCCGGCAGGCCCCGTACCGCTCGGGACCGCCGTCGTACGCGGGCTTCCGGAGACATCAGGCGTCGGCCTTCCGCAGGGCTGGGACCTACTGAGTGATGGTGGCTCCGGCGCGCCGGGCCCGCTAGCCGACCGCGTCCGGGCGGGACCTTCGTGCCGGCATCCGGCCCCGGCGGCCCGGGCAGGTTCGCCGAGGTCGGGGTCCACCAGGGCGGCGGCTGGGACGTGGCACCGCCGCCGAGGCCGCAGCGGACCCCGCGTGAGAAGATCGCCGGAGCGCTCTACGCGCTGCTGGTGCTCGTGGGGTTGACCGCCTCGGTGGTCCTCGGCAGTGGCGCGCTGAGTTCGGGGAAGGCATAGCGGCGGGCCGTCGGCGGACCGGCCGCCGGGGGACGCGAGCCGGGGAGGGCGGACAGCATGGGGGCGGCGGTTGCCGGGGACTCCGAGGAGAGGGCGCCGGCGCGGGATCTCCGGCTTCAGCGGGCCCGGCGCTCGGTCGCGGTGGTGTTCGCCGTCCACGGCGCGGTCACCGGAAGCTTCGCCACCCGGATTCCCTGGATCCAGGGCCATCTCGGGCTGAGCACCGGGCAGTTGGGGCTGGCCCTGGCCGCCCCCGCGGTCGGCGCCTCCCTGGCGATGCCCCTGGCCAGCCGGATCGTCCACCGCTACGGGGAGCGCACCGCCGTCGGCGGGCTGCTCGTCCTGTGGTGCCTGGCCCTGGCGCTGCCCTCCCTCTCCCCCGACCTGCCGGTGCTCTGCGCCGCGCTGCTGGTCTACGGCGCGACGGCGGGGATGGCGGACGTGGCGATGAACGCCCAGGGGGTGGGCGTCGAGCAGCGGCTCGGGCGCTCGATCATGTCCGGGCTGCACGGGATGTGGAGCGTGGGCGGCCTGGTCGCCTCCCTGATCGGCGCGCTGGCCGCCCATTACGGAGTGGACGCGCGGGTGCACCACGCCGTGATGGCACTGCTGCTGGCCGGGATAGGCCTGTTCGCCGCCCGGGGCCTGCTGGACGTCCGACCGGAGCCGGGCGAGGCGGCGCCGCCGAGGTTCGCGCTGCCGCCGCGCTCGGCGCTGGCGATCGGCCTGGTGGGCTTCTGCGCGGTCTTCGCCGAGGGGGCGGGCTCGGACTGGAGCGGGGTGTACCTCCGAGACGTGGCCGGGGCGTCGGCGGGCGTGGCCGCGTCCGCGTACACGGCGTTCGCCTGCACGATGGCCGCCAGCCGGCTCGCCGGGGACCTGCTGGTCCGGCGGCTGGGAGCGGTGCGGACGGTGCGCTGGATGGGCGTCGCCTCGGTACTCGGCGGACTGCTGGTGGCACTGGGGCGGGGGCAGATTCCGGCCATCGCCGGCTTCGCCCTGATCGGCGTGGGGATCGCGGTCGTGGTGCCGCTGGCCTTCGCGGCGGCGGGCAAGAGCGGCCCCAATCCGAGCCAGGCCATCGCCGGCATCGCCACCATCAGCTACACCTCGGGGCTGGTCGCCCCCGCCGTGATCGGCGCCATCGCGCAGGCCACCTCCCTTCCCGTCTCCTTCGGCCTGGTGACCCTCCTCCTGCTGATCGGCCTCGTCGGCTGTGCGGGCGCGCTGCGAGCGGCCGACGCCCGCCGCGACTGAAACCGGCCAGGGGGCAGGGCGCAGGAGGTCGGGGCTCCGGCCTCGGGGATCAGGAGTCGGGAGTCAACAGGAACCGGTGGAGGGGGTCGGACTCGGTGAGGAGCATGGTGACCCGGTGGGCGAAGCGCTGGAAGCTGCGTTCCTGATCGTGGGTCAGCACCACGTCCGGTGAGTCCGCCGGGCGGGACTCCGGGTCGAGGGCGCGGGAGAGCTGCCGGGTGTCGTGGTCGGGCGGGAGGTCCAGCACGGCGAGGAGGCGGGCCAGCGCGCCCATCCGCGCCCGCGGCCGGGACAGCCGCGTCACCGGATGCCGCGGCGGGCCCTCGTCGAGGAGACCTGCGGAGAGCGAGAGCAGCAGACCGCGGAGGGCCTCCAGGTCCGCGGCGGCCAGCGCGGCCAGGCGCAGGCCGGCGTGCTCCCAGCGGCCGTTGGGGGCGAAGACCCGGGGATGGCCGGAGGTCGCGGCGGCGACCGGCGGGGCGGACCTGCCGCCCGCCGCGGCGGCCGTCGATGCCTCGCGGGCGTCGATCGGAACGTCCAGGGCGGCGCGCAGCCTGCGCAGCGCGGCGTCGGCCGATCGCACCTCCGCGTCGGCCGAGGTCTCGGTGAGCGGTGCGAGGAGCTCGGCCGTCACCGCCTCGAAGAGCTCGTCGACCTCGTCGTCGACCAGGACCACGGCCCGGAGGTGTGCCGGGGACTCGACGCCGGGCGCGGCGGCGGGCACGACCTCGCGCCCGGGCCCGGGCCCGGAGGCGGTCGTGCTCCCGGCCCCGTCCTCGCCGGCGGGCCGCGCGGCCGGCGCGGGGACGTCCGGACGCGGCGGCGGGCCGGTGGGCAGTTCGAGGGGGTCGATGGGCAGGCCGCGCGCACCGGCGAAGGTGCGGAGCGCCGCCCAGGTGTCCCTGTCGTACCGGGAGACGTCGAACCGCGCGTCGTGGAAGAGCACCAGCAGGCGGGAGCCCTGCCAGAAGTGGGCGCAGCAGGGCCCGGGTTTGAGATGCCGGCCGATCAGGTCGACCTGCTCCGGATCGGCGCTCACCCAGTACCGGTGACGCAGCCCCTCCGGCGCCGTCTCGATCCGGGCGTCGGTGACCCGCAGCCGGTTGACGAGGGTGGGGTCGCTGAGCGCCTCGCTGACGACGATTCCGTTCCACTGGCCTGTCCATCGCACGATCCCACGCTAGCCGGGACCTCTGACAACGGGCTCCCGGCGGGTCCCTCACACCGCCTCCACCCTCACCCTAAAGTTCAGCTTTAGGCGCCCTGCCCGGATGCGCATATTCGGTCGCTCATCGGGGAATGCGGCTGCTGCCGGTCCACTCGTTCGAGCGGCGATCGGAGCGACGGCCTTCCCTGCCCCCAGGGAGTGAAGTCACACACCGTCGAGTGAAGTGGCCGGAAAGGAGTGGTGCCGGAGAAACCTGACAGGCCATCATGTCCGGCATGGTGGCGGCGGTCGGCGAACCCCGCGCGAGCGAGGTGGGGAAGCCGGCCCCTTTCGGGCTCGAAACGACTTGGGACCAGGGCCACTTGCTGAATAGCCATCAGAATTCGTACACGGTTTCGAACTTGCGCTCGATTGGCTGGCTTAACGCATCCTCAAATGTCACACCCGAGGAACAATCGGCGCGGCGGGCGTCCCCTGACAGGCGCCGGACGGGTGATCAATGCGATACTCGGACAGTTCCCGGAACGGTCTCGACCAGGCCCACCCCGCGGAACGTCCGGCAATCACGGGGAGGCAGGACATGGGAGCAGCACTGCGCGACGAGTACCGCGGATGGCTTGCGCCTACGGGCGGCTATGCGGCAGCCGAGTACACCTCGGGCGGATACGCATATGCCGAGGAGGGCGAGGAGTTCCAGGACGCCTGGACAACTCAGCCGGTATTGCGTGCGGCCCCCGAGCCGCCGGCCGAGGCCCAGCCCACCCGGATCGCCTCGGTGCGGCCGACCGGCTTCGAATCGGCCCGGCAGGTGGGCGAATTCGTCCGCAGCGGCACCCCGGTGCTGATGGACGTCTCGGAGATGGCCGACGCGGACGCCAAGCGGCTCGTCGACTTCGCCTCCGGTCTGATCTTCGGCACCCGGGGCAGCATCGAGCGGGTCGCCCGGCGGGTCTTCCTGCTGGCCCCCCGTGACGTCGAGGTCGTGGTGATCGACGGCCCGACGGACGACACCGGGTTCTACAACCAGAGCTGATCGGCCCGCGCCCGCATCGCCGGATCGCCGGAGCAGCGGCGGCGGCGGTTGTGCGGGGCGCGCCGACGCCCGCGGCCGACGAGGAGACGGTCGCGGGCTTTCGTGCGTTCGGGCCCGGGGGGACGCACGGACAGAGCCGGCCGGTCAGAGCCGGCGGGTCGGAGCCGGCGGGTCAGAGCCACCCGGAGATGCGGGCCCGCAAGGAGGCCGGATCCAGGCCGTGGGCCTCGATGTGCTCCTCCATCGTTCCGTAGCGGCGCAGTTCCGCCCTCGGCACGCCCAGTCCGAGCAGCCGGTGCGGCCGGTCGGCGAGCGCCTCGGCGGCGAACGGCACCGAGGTGCCGGCCAGATACGGCTCGACCAGGACCACGTCGGCCACGCCCGCGCCGGCCGTCCCCGCCCGCAGCGCGGCGCCGTCGAACGGGCGGACGGTGGCCGCGTAGAGGACCGTCACGTCCAGGTTGTCAGTGGCGGCGAGTACGTTGTCCAGCATCGGGCCCACGGCGAGGACCACCGTGCCGCTCTCGGCGGTGCCCTGCCGGACGGTCAGGAAACGACCGGGGGCGACCGGCTGGGCGGTGGAGTTGGTCTGGGCCGAGAGCCGGAGGTAGACCAGCCCCTCCCCCGCCGCCGCATGCCGCAGCAGCAGCTCGGCCTCGTCGGGGTGGCCGGGGACGTGGACGGTCCAGTCGGGCAGGGTGTCCAGCAGGGCCACGTCGCCGGGTGACATGTGGGTGCGGCCGCCCGCCGGCCAGTCGTACGAGCCGAGGGCGCTGACCAGTACGGCGCCGAGGCCCTGGTGGTTGAGGTCGAGCTTGATCTGCTCGAAGGGGCGCTCGACGAGAAAGGAGCCGAAGGTGTGGGCGAGGGGCCGCATGCCGGCCAGGGCGAGTCCCGAGGTGACGCCGACCAGCAGTTGCTCCCTGATGCCGACGTTGACGACGCGGTCGGGGTGGGCGCGGGCGGACCGGGCGAAGCGATCGGCGCCGATGTCCGCCAGCACGACCGCGATCCGCGGGTCCTCGTCCAGGAGTTCGGCGGCTACGCGGTAGAAGCGGGACCGGGCGTCCTCATCCGCGGCCGCGGGGCGGGCGGCTGTGGGGCGGGCGGCTGTGGGGCGGACGGTGGCGGGCTGAACGGTGCTCGTGGTCATGGCGAGGGGCTCCTTGCGCTTCCGGTCTGCGGTGGGTTCGGGCTCTTCGACTCGTGAGGTCTTGAGGTCTTGAGGTCTTCAGTCCTTGGGTTCGACGACCGCGATGACGGCGTGCGGGCTGCCAGGGCGGCCTCCCCGGTACGCGCGCAGCAGCGCCCCGTGGTCGCGGCCGTAGACCGTCTCGGCGGTCCAGCCGGCCGCGCGGAAGCGGGACTCGATGCCGCCGGGCCAGCCGTGGGTGGCCGACTGGTTGTCGATCACCACGGCGCGGAGCTCCTCGACGCCCGCCGCTCCGGCGAAGGCGATGGCCTCGTGGTTGCTGCCCTCGTCGAGCTCGGCGTCGCCGATCAGTACCCAGACCGCCGGCCGGCTGCCGTCCGGGCGGATCCGCTGCCGGGCGCGGAGACCGAGCGCGGTGCCGACGGCGATCGGCAGTCCGTGCCCGAGCGAGCCGCTGCCGATCTCCACTCCCGGCACCAGGAGCCGGTCGGGGTGGTGGCCGAGCGGTGAGTCGTAGCCGCCGAAGCCGGGCAGCACCGCGGGGTCAAGGAAGCCCTTGGCGGCGAGGACCGCGTAGTAGGCCATCGGGCCGTGTCCCTTGGAGAGGAGGAAGCGGTCCCGGTCGGGGTGGTCCGCGGTCTGGGGTGAGACCCGCAGCACCCGGTCGTAGAGCACCCAGAGGGCGTCGAGGGTGGAGGTGGCGGCGGCGGTGTGCTTCTCGTCGCCGGTCATCAGGGACATCAGTCGGGTGAGGTCGGCGTAGCCGAGGGCGTCCGACTGAGCCTGGTCGCTTGCCTCTGCAACAGTCATAGGATGAGCCTGCAACCTCAAGCCCACTTGAAGTCAAGAAGCCCGGGGAGACGCGGTGACCGCACTTCAGGACTGGTTGAGCATCGGCGAGCTCTCCGCCCGCAGCGGGCTGGCGCCGTCCGCGCTGCGCTACTACGAGGAGCTCGGACTGATCCATCCCGAGCGCACGGCCGGTGGTCAACGCCGCTATCAGCGGGCCGAGTTGAGGCGAGTGGCGTTCGTCCGGGCGGCGCAGCGGGTGGGGCTCTCGCTGGAGGAGGCGCGCGAGGCGCTGGAGCGGCTGCCGGAGCGCCGGCCGCCGACGGCCGGCGAGTGGGACCGGGTGGCCCGGGCCTGGCAGTCGAGGATCGACCAGCAGATCGGTGAACTCCGGCGACTGCGGGACCAGTTGAGCAGCTGCATCGGCTGCGGATGCCTGTCGCTGCGGAAATGCCGGATCTACAACCCGGGCGACGCGGCCGCCGAGCACGGGGCGGGCGCCCGCTATCTCCTGGGCGACACGCCGTCGGCACCGTCGGAGCGGCCGTCGGTAGGGCCGTCGGAAGGCCGGAAGACCAGATTGGGCGATCTGGAGTAGACGCTCCGCAGGTGGTGGATTAAGGGCGTTTCACGTGAATCGTCCGTATCCGCCGCTACCGGTGCCGGACAGCCAACCTCTCTCCGTGCCCGGACTCTTGACACTCCGTCACCAAATAACGACGATAACCCATCGGATGATTCTCGTCTCGGATTGACCCCTCACTGCCTCAGTAGAGCTTCGCTATGCCGAAAGACCCACCCCGTCGGCATAGACATCCGATGATAGCCGGAGGTTCGTACGATGACGTCGTCCCTGCCCAGACGGCATGTGCTGGGCCTGGCGGCCGGAGCCGCCCTCGCACCGCTGGCCCTCTCCGCCACCGTCTCCCCTCGCCCCTCGGGGGCGTACGCCGCGACGGGCGCCGCCGCGGGCGCCGACTCGACCGCCACGGCGACGACCGTCCCCGACCCCGTCCCGGTCGCCCTGGACGCGTACTTCGACAACAACGGCATCGAGACCGCCACCGTGGGCGGGGCGGACTTCGACGGCTCGGGCTACTCCTTCCCCGGCGAGTACCTGCCCGCCGGGGCCACCACCGTCGACGGCGTGCCGTATGTCCTCGGCGCGCCGGGCGGGGACAACAACGTGGTGGCGCTCGGCCAGCAGCTGTCCCTCCCCCAGGGCCGTTACCTCAGCGGCCTCTTCCTGGTCGCCGGCAGCTACGGCGACGCCTCCGGCACCGTCACCGTCCACTACGCGGACGGCGGCACCAGCCAGGCCCCGCTCACCGCCCCGGACTGGTACTCCTCCGGCTCGGGCGCGCTCACCGCCCCCTTCCGCTACAAGCCGGACGGCAGCCAGGACCAGCACCCGGTGGCCGTCTCCGCGGTGGAGGTGTACTTCGACTCCGGGCGGGAGGCCGTCGCCCTCACCCTGCCCAGCACCGCGGCCCCGGCGGCCGGGGTGACCAGCCTTCACGTCTTCGCGCTGAGCCTGCAGCCGGTGGCGCAGGGCCGCGCCGTGCTGATCAGGTCCGCCGCCTCCACCACCAGCCTCCTCGGGGACGGCTGGAACGCCACCGCTCCGCAGACCGTGGAGGCGACCGTGGTGAACGCGGGCACGGTCTGGCTCACCCCGGCCGACCAGGTGCTGGTCACGGTCGAGACCGACGGGGCGCGCACCACCGTGCCGGCGCGGATATCCACCCTCGCGCCCGGCGAGGAGGCCCGGGTCCGGATCGGCATCGCCAACCGGGCCGGCACCGCGGCCGGCACCCAGGCGACCGGCACCGTGGAGGTCGACTCGGGCCGCGCCGGCCGGCTCGCCTCGCGCTCGACCGGCCTGATCCTCGGCGTGCCGGAGTACCAGCCCACCGACGCCTCGCTCACCACCCACCAGGCGCCGTACTGGTTCGACGACGCCAAGTTCGGCATCTTCATCCACTGGGGCGTCTACTCGGTGCCCGCCTGGGGCCCGGTCGGCAAGGAGTACGCCGAGTGGTACTGGGACCACATGCAGGACCCGAACGACCCGACCTACGCCTACCACGCGAAGACCTACGGCCAGGACTTCGCCTATGACGACTTCATTCCGCGCTTCACCGCGGCGAAGTTCGACCCGCGCGCCTGGGTACGGCTGATCGCCGAATCCGGCGCCGGATACTACGTGCTGACCTCCAAGCACCACGAGGGATTCGCGCTCTGGGATTCCAAGGTGACGGGGCGGAACGCGGTACAGCTCGGACCCAAGCGCGACCTGATCCGGGCGCTCTTCGACGCCTCCCGGGAGTACACCCCGCAACTGCGCAACGGGCTGTACTACTCGCTGCCGGAGTGGTTCAACCCCGACAATCCGTGGATGGGCCACGCGCCGCGCAATCCCTACACCCTGGATCCGGTCCCGTACACCGGATACACCGCCGGCAAGGACTACGTCGCGGACTACCAGACCAAGCAGGTCGAGGAACTCGTCGAGGGATACGACCCGGACGTCATCTGGTTCGACATCGGCGGCGTGAACGACAGCCGGAACACCATGGCCGAGTTCCTCAACCGGGCCAGGAACAGGGCCCGCCCGAAAGACGTCACCTACAACAACCGCGGCGGCATTCCCGACCACGACTTCACCACCCCCGAGTACACCACCTACGGAAACACGGTGGTGGCCAAGTGGGAGGCGAGCCGGGGTCTGGACCCGTTCTCCTACGGGTACAACTCGGCCACCCCGGACGCCTCCTACATGACGGCCGAGGCGGTGGTGCAGACGCTGGTCGACATCGTCAGCAAGAACGGCAACTTCCTGCTGGACATCGGCCCGCGGGCGGACGGCACCATCGCGGACGTGATGCAGCAGCGGCTGCGCGAGACCGGCGCCTGGCTGGCGGTCAACGGGGAGGCGATCCACGGCACCACGTACTGGACGCGGATGGCGCAGCTGGGCGACGCCCTGCGGTTCACCGTCCGGCAGACCGCCGAGGACCCGGCCTTCTACATTCACTCCTTCGAGCGGCCGGGCAGCACGCTGGTGGTGGAGGCACCGGTGCCGATCCGGTCCGGCGACCGGGTCACCCTCCTCGGCTACGGTGACCGGCCGCTGGACTGGTCGGTGGACTCGGCGGGATCGCTCACCGTCCAGGTGCCCAAGGCGGCGCGGGCCACCGGCCGGTACGCCTGGGTGTTCAAGATCGCCTGGCAGCGCTGAGCGCCCGGTAGAGGTCCCTGAGCAGGGCGATCTCGGCGGCATGGTGGAGGAGTTCCTGATTGACCCACCAGACGATGGTCAGGAAGGGGTCCTCAGGATCGCTGCCGTAGGGGTAGCTGCTCACCCCGATGGTGTCCAGGCTCTTCTCGTCCACGGCGAGCAGGGCCCGGCGCCAGGCGGCCGAGGCGGCGTCGAAGGCGGCCAGCCCGCCGGCCGCGTCACCGTGGAAGGTGTAGTCGTCGCGGGTGGCCGTCCGGCTGCCGGCGGTGTGGTCGGCGCGGACGGCGAGCATCTCGGAGAGATGGGCGAGCCGCCAGGCGATGGTGGTGAACGGGGGCGCGCCGGCCGGGTCCGGGGGCGCGGTGTCCCGGCCCCACACCCCGGCGCCGACCAGGCCGGTGGCCGCGGCACCCGGTCCGCTCGCCCTGCGGCGGAGGCTGAGGCAGTCGGGGACGGGCTCCCAGAGGTACTCCTCGTCGGTGATCGGCGGGACGGCCACCGGGACGCCGTTCCCGCTGTCCACGGTGGGTCCGGCGAGCCGGCGAACCAGGCGCTCGCGGGCGAAGTCGTACTGTTCGAGCAGCGGGACCAGGCGGGGCGGAAGCTCGGGGTCGGCCATGGGGAGCCCTCTTTTCACCGGGTGGGGCGGCTCCGAGGTGCCGAAGCCGGTGCCGGAGTCTGGGAGGCTACTGCGTCGGGGGGGGCGCGGGCCACAGGGTTTCCGAAGAGGCTGTCAGTGCCGGTGTCTATCCTTTGACCATGGAGAATCCCCCGCCCCGAACCGCCGTGACCGAGCGGGCGCAGCGGCTGGGCAGCCGACTGGACGCCTGGGTGGTCTACGCGCTGCCGCTGCTCTGGCTCGCCCTGCTGGTCGATGCGGTGCTGCGCGGGCGGCACGGCGGTGCGGCCTGGCCCGCGCTGGTGGCCGGGGCGCTGCTGCTGCTCAGCCTGGGGCTCTCCGCCCGGCGGATCCGGGCCCGGCGGCGGCGTGTCCGGCTGCGGGAGGACTGGCGCCTGATGTCGGACGCCCAGCGGTCGGAGGGTGGCGCGGCCGGCGCCGAGGAGATACCCAGCGGAGCGGTGGTCGGCGAGGGCTCCGAGGCCGGACGGTTCCACCCGGGACGGTAGGCGGTCGTGGTCGTTCCGGCGAGCGGCTGGCGGTGGTGAGCGGGTGCGCTGGTGAGGGGTAGCACCGCTTGGTACGCGCGCCGCCGTGCGCTCGCATGAGCCGTCGCACGCGCCTCCTCGGGCTCGCACGCCCCGACACACCCCACCAGCCCCACGCGCCCGACGGGGCGTCAATTACCGCACTGAGTAAGGAGATTGGCGCGTTTCCGGCCTCCGGCGAAGGCGCCTTGGGCTAGCATCGGCGGCGAAGGCCCGTCGATTCCCCGTGCGACGGGCCTTCGCTGTGTTCGAATACCCCGGGATGCCGTTCGCTCTGTGGCGTTCAAACGAGCAAACGATCCGACTATCCTTTCGCTTCGTCGTCGCTCGCACACGAAGGGATGGTCGGCGCGGATGAGAGAGCCCGTGGCCAAGCGGCAGGAGCGGGTGCTGGCCGCGGTGCGGTCCCGCGGTACGGCCCGGATCGCGGACCTGGCCGAGGAGTTGGGCGTCTCCGTGGTCACCGTCCGCCGGGACGCCGAGGAACTGGCCACCTCCGGCCGGCTGCGCCGGGGCCACGGCGTCGTCCACTCGCTGGAGTGCGTGCCGGAACCGGAGCCGGAGCCGAGGCCGGTCCCGGGACGACGGACGGGCCCCGGCTCCGCCTCGGCGCCCGACGCCCACGCCGAGGGGGTCCTGGCGATGGTGATCCCGGAGAACCACCGCTACCTCACCGCCACCGTGCAGGGTGCCCGCCGGACCGCCGCCGAGGCCGGGCTGCGCCTGCGACTTCACCTGGTGTCCGACGAGGCCGGTGCCGAGCAGGCGGCGGAGCAGGCCGCGGTCCGCCAGGCCCTGGCCGCGGGCCCGCGCGGGCTGCTGCTGACGCCGCACTGGCGCACCCCGGCCGAGGCCGTCTCGGACAAGGCCCCCGCCTGGCACGCCGAGCTGGACGTCCCGACCGTGCTGGTGGAACGCCGACCGGAGCGCTGGAGCCCGCTCTACGCCCTGGACTCGGTGCGCTCGGACCACGGCTACGGCGTCCAACTCGCCCTGGACCACCTGCTGATGCTCGGCCATCGGCGGATCGTGCTGGCCGCCCGGGACGACTCCCCTTCGGCCCGCTACATCCGCTCGGCCTTCACCGAGTCGACGATCCGCCTGGGCCTCGCCGACGGCTGCCAGGTGATCTCCAGCGTCCCCGGACCGTCAGGACCGGAAGCCCCAACCGCCCCGGCCGGCGGGCGCCGGGTCGATCTGGCGCGGGTGGTGCGCGAGTCGGGCGCCACCGCCGTACTGATCCACAACGACTCGGACGCCCTGATGCTGCTGCCGCAGCTCCAGGAGGCCGGGATCGACGTCCCCCGGGACTGCTCGGTGGTGACCTACGACGACGTCGTCGCCGACCTGGGCCCTCTCCCGCTCACCGCGGTCGCCCCGCCCAAGGCCGAACTCGGCCGGGTGGCGGCGGAGTTGCTGATCCGCCGGGCCGCCGCGGCCGCCGCGGGGGCGCGCCCCGAGCCGGCCCGGCACACCGAACTGCTGCCCTCCCTGGTGCTCCGGGAGTCGACCGCGCCCGCTCCGACTCGCTGATCGTTTGACCGTTTGATTTTTCTCCGTTCGCAATATTGACCCGCAATCGCTCACCCGAACAGGATGCTCCCGAGCCCGAGCGAAAACGCTTACTGGGGAGGATCCATGCCGCGGTGGTCGGCGAGACAGGCACCGGCCGGAAGCCGGCCGACGAGGCGTCGCCGGCGCCCGGGGCCGGGCGTGTTGGGCGTGCTGGGCGTGCTGGGCGCCGCCCTGGCCCTGCTGCTCACCGCCTGCGGCGGCGCCGCCGACAGCGTGCGCGCCCACGGCCCGGTCCACATCACCTTCTGGTCCGCACTGCGGGGCAGCCAGCAGGTGGTGGACGAGTTCAACCGCACCCACAGCGACGTCAAGGTCGACTTCGAGCAGATCCCCTCCGGCGCCAGCGGCGGCTACACCAAGCTCAGCAACGCCGCCCGGGCCGGCAACGCCCCCGACGTCGCCACCATCGAGTACCCCGAACTGCCCGGCTACGTCATCGACGGCGTGGCCCGCGATCTGGACCCGCTGATCCCCGCCGGGACCAAGGAGAAGTTCCAGCCGGCCGCCCTCGACCTGACCAGCTTCGGCGGGCACACCTACTCCCTGCCGCTGGACATCGAGCCGATGGTCTTCTACTACCGCAAGGACCTCTTCGCGAAGTACCACCTCACGGTGCCCACCACCTGGGCCGGGTTCAGGGCGACCGCCGAGCAGTTGCGGAAAGCCGCTCCGAAGGCCCGGCTGGCCAGCTTCTTCCCCAACCAGATGGGCGAGATCGCCGGACTCTCCTGGCAGGCCGGCGCCCAGTGGTTCGGCACCGCCCACGACACCTGGCAGCTCTCCATGGACGACGCCCCCACCCGCCGGGTCGCCGGCTACTGGCAGCGCCTCCTCGATCGGGACCTGGTCCGGGTCGAGGGCCAGTCCAGCCAGCAGTGGACGGCGGGCATCCAGTCCGGGGACACCGTCGGCTACATCGACGGCGCCTGGGCCGCCGGGGCACTGATGAAGTCCGACCCGCCCGGGAAGGGCCGGTGGGCGGTCGCCCCCCTCCCCCAGTGGGACCCGGCGCACCCCGCCGACGGCACCGAGGGCGGCTCCACCTTCACCGTCACCAAGGACAGCAGGCACCCCCGGCAGGCCATGGAGTTCATCCTCTGGCAGACCACCGACCCGGACGCGCTCAAGGCGCGCCTCTCCAGTGGCACGTCCAGCGCCTTCCCGGCCGTCCCGGCCCTGGTGCCGGTCGCCCAGCACGCCATGGACGACTCCTACTTCGGCGGCCAGGACATCTACGCCCAGTTCCAGAGGTCCGCGGCGACCGTCCGGCCGCAGTGGATGTGGGGCCCGCGGATGCTCGCCACCCTCAGCCAGGTGCAGACCGGCCTGGCCAGGGCCGCGGCCGGCAGCGGCACCATCGAGTCCGCGCTGAGAGCCGGCCAGGCGGCCACCCTGCCCGACCTCACCAGCGTCGGCCTCTCCGTCGACAGCCACTAGCCCGGCCGCCGGCCACGCCCGCCCCCTCCGTGGCCTGCCCCGGTCCCTCCACCCCGAGCCCGCTCCACTCCCCCCGGTCCGCTCCACTCCACCCCAGTCCGCTCCACTCCCCCCAGTCCGCTCCAGTCCGCCCGACATCCGACACCCGACTCCCGATACCCAGCCACTCACGAGATGAGGTGACCCGTGAGCACAGCGGTCTCCAGCGACGCGGCCGCCGCCCGGCCCCCCGACAGAACCGGCACGGCCGCGGCCGGTGCCCACGGCGGCCGGCGCAGCCGCCGCGCCCGCACCACCAGGCGCCAGCAGCGCACCGCCGCCGCCCTGCTGATCGGCCCCTTCGGGATCCTGATGGCGCTGGTCTTCCTGGTGCCGCTGGTCTACGCGATCGTGCTCAGCCTGTTCACCGTCGACCACCACGGCCTCGGCTTCGGCAACGGGCACACCGTCTTCACCGGGCTGCGCAGTTACGCGGCCGTTCTGACCGACCCCACCTTCGCCTCCGGCTTCGGCGTCATCGGGCTCTTCCTGGTGATCGAGGTACCGGTGCTGGTGATCGTCTCGCTGGGGCTCGCCCTGCTGCTGGACTCCGGCATGGTGCGGCTCCGCCGCACCGCCCAGCTCTTCCTCTTCCTGCCGCACGCGGTCCCCGGCATCATCGCCGCCCTGATCTGGTTCTACCTCTACACCCCAGGGGTCAGCCCGGTGGTCCGGGCACTCAGCGGGACCGGCCTGAGCGTCGACTTCCTCGGCATCCACCTGGTGCTGCCGTCCCTCGTCAACGTCGTGCTGTGGAACGGGCTCGGCTACAACATGGTGATCTTCTACGCCGCGCTGCAGGCCATCCCCCGCGAGGTGATCGAGGCCTCGGTGCTGGACGGCGCGAGCGCCTGGCGGACCGCGCTCCGGGTCAAGATCCCGATGGTGCGGGCCACGGTGGTCCTGGTGGTGATGTTCGCCGTGATCGCCGCCCTGCAGCTGTACACCGAGCCGACCCTCTTCAACCAGACCGACGCGCTGGTCTCCTCCCGCTACACCCCCAACATGTACATCTACGACGCCGCCTTCGACCGGCAGAACTACGGGCTCTCCTCGGCCGCGGCGGTCATCCTGCTGGTCGTCAGCTGCGTCCTGTCGTACGCGGTGACACGCTGGAGCAACCGAGGGGAGGACCGGAAGTGACGACCCTTCAGGCGCCCACCGCGACCAGACGCCCCACCGAGGGGCGCGGCGGCGGTCAGCGCGGCCACGGCCGCGGACTGGTCGGCCGCCCCGCCGCCAACGTGATCGTCCTGATCGCCGCGCTCTACACCCTTCTCCCCGTGCTGTGGCTGCTGCTCGCCGCGACCAAGAACACCACCGCGCTCTTCGGCAGCAAGCTCTTCTCCTTCGGCCAGTTCTCGCTCTGGCACAATCTCGCCGCGCTCTTCTCCCAGGACGGCGGGGTCTACGGCCACTGGTACCTCAACAGCCTCCTCTACGCGGTGCTGGGGGCCGGCCTCGGCTCGCTGATCAGCGTCAGCGCCGGCTACGCCTTCGACAAGTACGCCTTCCGCGGCAAGGAGAAGGCCTTCGGCCTGGTGCTGGTCGGGGTGATGGTGCCGCAGACCGTGCTGGCCCTGCCGCTCTACCTGGTGGCCTCCTCGGTGCACCTGGTCAACACGTTCTGGGCGGTCTTCGTCCCGGTGCTGTTCAACCCGTTCGGGGTCTACCTCGGCCGCGTCTTCGCCGCCGGCTACGTCCCCGGCGAGGTGCTGGAGGCCTCCCGGATGGACGGTGCCGGGGAGATCAGGACCTTCCTCCGGGTCGCCCTGCCGATGCTCGGCCCGGGGTTCGTCACCGTCTTCCTCTTCCAGCTGACCGCGATCTGGAACAACTTCTTCCTGCCGATGGTCATGCTCTCGAACCAGAACCTCTACCCCCTCAGCCTCGGCCTCTTCACCTGGAACAGCCAGGCCACGGTCACCCCCGACGACTACCCCCTGGTCGTCACCGGTTCGCTGCTCGCGGTGGTCCCCCTGATCGCCGCCTTCGTCCTCCTCCAGCGCTTCTGGAGGTCCGGCATCACCGCAGGGAGTGTGAAGTAATTTGAACCCCGGCAGGATCCGCGCCGTCGCCGCGATGCGCGGCGAGGTCTTCGGTCAGCTCTTCCCGCCCACCGAACTGGCGCGGCTGAGAGAGCTGGTGGAGTTGACCTCGGAGGAGGCGCTGAGCGGGTTCGGGACTCCGGAGGCCCGGAAGGCCCTGGGCGAGGCCGAGTTGCTGATCACCGGGTGGGGTTGCCCCCCGGTGGACGCCGAGGCGCTGGCCGCGGCGCCGCGGCTGCGGGCGGTGGTGCATGTGGCCGGTACGGTGCGCAACCACATCACCGAGGCCTGCTGGGAGCGGGGGCTGCGGGTGAGCACGGCGGCGGCGGCGAACGGGGTGCCGGTCGCCGAGTACACCCTGGCGATGATCCTCCTCAGCCAGAAGCGGGTGCTCGAATCGGCCCGCGCACTGCGTACCGAGCATCGCCGCCCCGCCTGGACGGCGGATCCCCGGCTCGGCAACTTCCGCCGTACGGTGGGGATTCTGAGCGCCTCGGGGATCGGCCGGCGGGTGATCGGGCTGCTGCGCCCGCACGATCTGGAGGTGCTGCTCCACGACCCCTTCGTGTCGCCGGAGGAGGCCGAGCGGCTGGGCGCCCGCGCGGTGGGGATCGAGGAGCTGTTCGCGGTCTCCGACACGGTGAGCGTCCACACTCCGCTGCTGCCGCAGACGGTGGGGCTGGTCAGCCGGGAGCTGCTGGCGCTGATGCCGGACGGGGCCACGCTGATCAACACCGCCCGGGGCGCGGTGGTCGACCAGGAGGCGCTCACCGCCGAGTTGCTCTCCGGCCGGCTCCGCGCGGTCCTGGACGTCACCGTCCCGGATCCGCTGCCGCCCGGGTCGCCGCTGTACGGTTGCCCGAACGTGCTGCTCACCCCGCATGTCGCCGGCTCCCTGGGCGGGGAGTTGCTGCGGATGACCGAGCTGGCGCTGGGCGAGATCGAGCGTCTCGCCCGGGGCGAGGAGTTCGCCCACCGGATTCGCCGCGAGGACCTGGGGAGGACCGCGTGAACCAGCCGATGGACCAGGCGACGGGTCAGCCGATGGATCAGCAGAAGGGACGGCCGGGCCGGCCGCAGGGCCGGCCGACGGAGCGTCACGCCCTCGGCCCCGCCCGGCCGCTGCCCTTCCCGATGCCGGCCGAGGACCGCGAGTCGAGCCCGTACACCGGATGGACGCTGGGGCACTGGAAGGCGCTGGCGGACGGCCTGCTGGGCGCGGCCTGGCGGTACGCCTCCCCCGGCTGCGCCCTGCTGGACCTGCCGGGCCGCCCGTCCCGCTCGGGCCCCCGCTCGGACGGCCTGGAGGGCTACGCCCGGACCTTCCTGATGGCGGCCTTCCGGGCGGCCGGCGACCCGGCGTACGCGGCCGCCGATCCCGACCGCCTGCTGGAGCGGTACACCGCGGGTGTGGTGGCCGGCACCCGCGCCCCCGGCCGGGACGACGCCGAATCCTGGCCGCTGATCCGCGATCACATGGTCTTCGGTCAGCCGATGGTGGAGTCCGCCTCGGTCGCCCTGGGCCTGCGGCTGACCGCGCCCTGGACCTGGGAGCGGATGTCCGGCGACGAGCAGGACCGCGCCGAGGCCTGGCTGCGGGACGCCCTGCGGCACCAGCCGCCGCCCAACAACTGGTATCTCTTCCCCTATACGGTGGCCGGCTTCCTGGAGTCGGTGGGCCGCGGCGACGCCCGGACCGCGCACGCCATCGAGCGCGGCCACGGCCTGCTGGACGACTGGTACCGCGGCGGGGGCTGGTACACGGACGGCGACGGCGCCGCCTTCGACCACTACAACGGCTGGGCCCTCCACCTCTATCCGCTGCTCCACGCCCACCTGTCCAAGGACCAGGAACTGCTGGAGCGGTACGGCTCCCGGCTCGCCGAGTTCCTGGAGGGCTTCGGGCTGCTCTTCGACGCCGACGGCGCGCCCGTCCACCAGGGCCGTTCGCTCACCTACCGGTTCGCCGCGGGCGCGGCGATCGCGGTCGGCGCGCTGGTCGGGCATACCCCGCTGGCGCCGGGGGCCTCCCGCCGGATCCTCAGCGCGGCGGCCCGCTACTTCCTGGACCGGGGCGCGCTCAGCCCGCACGGCCTGCTGACCCTTGGCTGGCACGGCCCCCACGAGTCCACCCTCCAGCCGTACTCCGGGCCGGCCTCGCCGTACTGGGCGTCGAAGGCGTTCGCGGCCCTGCTGGTGCCGGCGGACGATCCGCTGTGGACGGCGGTCGAGGAGCCCCCCGAGGAGGGCGACCGGACGGCGGTGCTGGCCGCCCCCAACTGGCTGGTGCAGCGCACCGGTTCGGACGGCCTGGTGCGGCTGCACAACCACGGTGCGCACAAGTACCGTCCGGGGGACGGCGAGCGGCATCCGGGCGATCCGCTGTACGCGCGGCTGGCGTACTCCACCCGGTCCGGGCCGACCAGCGCGGCGAACGTGCCGGACAACCACATCGGGGTGGAGTGGCGGGGCCGGATGCTCAGCGCCCGGCCGCGGGTCCATCCGCTCGGCAACGGCCCGCACTGGGCGGCCTCCTGGCACCGGCCGCGCTTCCCGGAGGGCGGGCCGGTGCTGCCCTCCGCGCGGATCGAGTCGCTGGTGCTGGTGCGGGGCGCGGTGGAGCTGCGGGTGCACCGGCTGCTCGGCTTCGAGCCGGAGACGGTGGTGCGGGCCACCGGCTGGGCGGTGGACTGCGTCCCCGAGCGGCAGGCCGGCCCGTCCGAGGCGGGTGAACTCACCGTGCGCGGCGCCGAGGTGACGGGCCGTCTGCTGGGGCTGCTGGGCTGGTCGGGGGCGGACCTGGTGCGCGCCCCGCAGGGAACGGCCTATGGCGACTGGGCGCTCGTCCCGCGCCTGACCGGGTCGACCGCCGCCGAGCCGGCGGGCGAGGGCGGGACGGTGCTGGCCGAACTGGCCTGTCTGAGCTCCGACCCCGCGCAGCCGCCGCTGGCCGGGTCGGCGAGCGCGGAGGCGATACCGGGCGGCCTGCGGGTCCGGTGGGCGGAGGACGGCTCGGCCACCGAGATCCGCTTCTCCGCGGAGGGGCCGTCGGTCACCGCGATCCACTAGGGCCTGTCTCCCGGCCGCCTCGCGCGATGACTCCGTTGCGGATGTCCCGTTCGAGCGGCCGGCCGGCCTCCCGGTCGGCGAGGATGGAGGCGCCCACGTCGGCCGGGTAGGCGCGGAAGTCGTCGAGGATCTCCTGCGGAACCTCCTCGCCCAGCTCCGCTCCTTCGGCTCGGGCGACCGCGAGGCACTCCCGCAGGTAGTCCAGGGACAACCGGCCGATGTCGGCGCGGCCGAACATCCCGGATCGACGGCCGCTGAGGACCATCAACCCGGCCACCGCGTTCCGCAGCAGCTTCCGCCACGCCAGGGACGTGAAGTCGGCGGCCAGGTCGACCGAGCTCCGAGCTCCGAGCTCCGAGCTCCGAGCTCCGAGCACCGAGCACCGTGCACCGGGTGCCGCGCAGCGCCCCGAGCAGGCTGCCCGGGCCGGACCACGCCGCCGACCATCGTTTTCGGGTGGCGCCCCGCCCCGGCTTCTCC
Source organism: Phaeacidiphilus oryzae TH49 (assembly GCF_000744815.1). Classification (NCBI taxonomy): domain Bacteria; kingdom Bacillati; phylum Actinomycetota; class Actinomycetes; order Kitasatosporales; family Streptomycetaceae; genus Phaeacidiphilus; species Phaeacidiphilus oryzae. The sequence continues at coordinate 574,147 of NZ_JQMQ01000004.1, read as the reverse complement.
CGAGGCACCGTTCACGGAGAGCGCGCGGAAGGCGGGTCGCGCGGAACCGCGGCGGGTGCCGGGCTCATCCCGCGATGGGCACCCTCGCTCCCTCCCGAAGGAACACGGGGATGCGGTGGGCCGGGGCGTCGGCGGTGACAGTGGTGCCGCCGGCGTGCTGGGCGCCGGTCCAGGCATCCGTCCACTCGCAGCCCTGCGGCAGGTAGACGTCGCGGGCGGTCGTGCCGGGAGAGAGCACTGGTGCGACGAGGACGTCGGGGCCGAGCAGGAACTGGTCCTCGACGGTCCACGCGTGTGCGTCGGTGGGGAAGTCCAGGAACAGTGGGCGCATCGGCGGGATGCCCTGCTCGTGTGCCACCCGCAGCTGCTCGTTCAGGTAAGGGCGGATGCGTTCGCGCAGCCGCAGGCTGTCCACGATCGCGGGGTAGGCCTCCTCGCCGTAGGACCACACCTCGTTGGGCCCGCCCGTCATCTCCGGGCCGAACGGGGTGCGCGGGTCGCGGTGCCCATGCAGCCGGAACAGCGGGCAGAACACGCCGTACTGGAACCATCGCACCATCAGCTCGCGGTATTCGGGCGAGTCCGGGTCGCCGCCGTGGAAACCGCCGATGTCGGTGGTCCACCACGGGACACCGGAGAGCGCGACGTTGAGCCCGGCGCGCACCTGGGTGCGCAGGGACTCCCAGGTCGCCCCGATGTCACCGGACCAGAGCGCCACACCGTAGCGCTGGCTGCCCGCCCACGCGGATCGGCACAGGAGCACGACCTCGTCATCGCCCTGCGCGGCCATCCCCTCGTGGAAGGCGCGCGCGTGCGCCATGGGGTACAGATTGGCGACCTCCCCACCGGTCCCGGCATGGAAGCGCAGGTTCTGGGGGTGCCCCGGCTGGATCTCGGGTTCGCAGGCGTCGAGCCACCACACCCGTACGCCGTGGTCGTAGTAGTTGCGCTTGACGGTGTCCCAGAGGAACTCGCGGGCCGAGGGATTGGTGGGGTCGTAGAAGGCGACCGGCATCTCGGTGCCGAAACCCTTGTCCTTCCACGGTGCGTGGAACGGCACTCCCTGCTCGGTAGCGGTCAACAGGCCTTCGTCGAGCATGTGCCGGTAATTCTCGGACAGCGGGCTGACCGAGGGCCAGACGGACACCATCAGCCGCACGCCCAGTCGGTCCAGTTCGGCGATCATGCCGTCGGGATCGGGCCATTCGGTCTCGTCGAAGCGCCAGTCACCGAGGTGGGTCCAGTGGAAGAAATCGGTGACGACCACCGACAAGGGCAGTCCGCGTCGTTTGTGCTCGCGGACCACGGACATCAGCTCATCCTGCGTGCGGTAGCGCAGTTTCGACTGCCAGAACCCGCCGGCCCAGTCCGGCAGCATCGGCGGGTGTCCGGTCGCGTCGGCGTAGTTCGCGAGTATCCCGGTGGGGGCGGCCGCGGTGGTGATCCAGTAGTCCACCTGGCGCGCGCTGTCGGCGACCCAGCGCGTGCCGTTGTCCGCCAGTTCGACCCGGCCGACCGCAGGCAGGTTCCACAGGAATCCGTAGCCACGGCTGGAGAGCAGGAACGGGATCGAGACCTCGGCGTTGCGCTGCACGAGATCCAGGACCATGCCCTTCTGGTCGAGCCGGCCATGCGCGTGCTGCCCGAGCCCGTACAGCTTCTCGTCGTCGTAGGCGGCGAACCGCTGTTCCAGCCGCGCGTATCCGTTGCCGTTGGAGGAGAACAACCGCGCACCGGGCCACCAGAAATGCGCCCGCTGTTCTGCCAGCAGCTCCTCGCCGGTCTCAGTGCGCACATACCGGACCAGCGCGCTCGGACCGGTGTCGGACTCGGCTACCTCGACGACCGCGGTGAGTGCCCCGTTGACGACACGGGCGACATCGCCCTCCACCGTCGCCTTGGCCTCGACGGGGTTCGCCGGCAGCAAGGCACCCGGGATCTCGTCGAGGATCGTGTGCTGCGCCGCCCGGACCCGGAAGCTGTCTGCACCCCATGGTTCGATGCGCAGGATCTCGTGCTGCACGGTCACTTCGAGGGCACGGCCGCCCTCAACTATGCTGATCAAAGTCACTACCTCTGAGTCGAAGCGCTTCAATTCCGCTGGGGTTGAACGATGGAGCCACGCGATAGGTAACCGCGCGCCGGTATCAGAGCCGGTCAGCCGGCAGAGAGCGAGGACTCCCTGACGGCGAGCTCCGGCGCGATCAGGGTGGTGCCCGCGGTCGGCCGGCCGGACAGATGCGCCATGACGAGTTCGAGGGCGCCGCGCCCCATCCTCTCCGCGGGGATCGAGACGCTGGTGAGTTGTGGGGAGGACTGCAGCGCGACGGACTCGGGGCAGATCGCGACCACCGAGGCGTCCTCCGGCACGACCCGGCCGAACTGCCGCAGCAGCGTCAGCAGCGGTCGGATGGCGGCCTCGTTCTGCACGACGAAACCACTGGTCTCCGGCCGTTCCTCGAGAATGCGCGTCAACACGCCGGCGGTTGACTCGAAAGTGCCCTCGCAGGGCCGGTGCACGGCGCGCACACCGCGAGCGCGTGCCCGCTGACGGAAGCCCTCCAGGGTGCGGGCCGCGAAGCCGGTGCGCCTCTGGTAGACGCTCCTGCTCTCACCGATCAGCGCGATGTCACGATGTCCGAGATCGGCGAGATGGTCGGCGCATGCCGCGCCGGTCGCCTCGAAATCCAGGTCGATGCACGTCAGATCCGCCGTGTCGGAGGGGAGTCCGATCAGGACGGCCGGCATCGAGGCCTCGCGAAGCACCGGGATGCGCTTGTCGTCGAGCTCGACGTCCATCAGGATGATCGCGTCGGCGAGCCCTGTCCCCGCCACCCGGCGCACCCCGTCCGGCCCCTCCCCTCCGGTCAGCAGCAGGATGTCCTGGCCGTGTGCGCGCGCGGTGGCGGCGATGGCCATCACGATCTCCATGATCACCGGCACGTACATGTCGCTGCGCAGCGGCACCATGAGCGCGATGACGTTGGACCGGCTCGACGCCAGCGCCCTCGCACTGGCGTTGGGGTGGTAGCCCAGCTCGGTGACCGCCCGCAGCACGCGGTCCTGCGTCGCCTGCGAGATCGAGCGTTTGCCGCTGATCACATACGACACGGTGCTCGCCGATACGCCGGCACGGGCGGCCACTTCGGCCAGGGTCACCATCGCTCCTCCTCGGGGCGGCTTGGGATCGGCCCCTGAGGGCGCACGCAGATGAAGCGCTTCGATTCTACAGACATCAGCCTTTGATCGCTCCGGTGAGGGCGCCTTTGGCGAAATGCTTCTGAACGAACGGGTAGCAGATCAGAATGGGGACGAGCGTCAGGACGACCACGGCCATCTGCAGTGACAACGGTGCCGGCTGCGCATGACCCGCGAGGGCCGATGCGCCGGCCCCGGGCATGCTCGCGCCCTGGTTGACGTATTCGTAGAGGACATACTGGATAGGCCATTTACTGTTGTCCGCGGGCATGTACAGCAGCACGTTGAACCAGTTGTTCCAGTAGGTGACCCCGTAGAACAGGGCCATCACCACGTTCACGGCCTTCGACGTGGGCAGTACCACCGACCACAGGATCCGCCAGTCACCGGCACCGTCGATCTTCGCAGCGTCGATCAGGTCGCGGGCGGTGTTCATGTAGAAGCCCCTGATGATCAGGATGTTGAACACCGACACCGCGGTGGGCAGGATCAGTGCCCAGTACTGGTCGTAGCCGTGGAAGAGGTTGGCCACGACGATGAAGGTGGGGATCAGGCCACCGCTGAAGAACATGGTGGCGATGAAGGTCATCAGGATCGCGCGATGCCCGAAGGAGTGCTGCCGGGACAGGCCGTACGCGCACAGGACGGACACCGCCATGGAGATCAGCGTGCCGACGGCGGTGAGCAGCAGAGCGATGACGACGGCGCGGGTCACCACGCCTCCGTCGAGCATCTGCCGGTAGGCCTCGTCGGTGAGGCCGTGCGGCACGACGACGATGCCGCCGGCGATGTTGATCGAGGCCTCGGTGGAGAAGCTGGTGATCACCACGCAGTAGAGCGGGAACAGGACGAGGCCCAGCACGACAGAGAGGCTCAGACCCTTCCCGAACTGCCCGAGGATGCTGGGCTTCTCCTCCCAGGCGGGGCGTTCGGCGGTTCGGGGCCTCGTGCGGAGCCGGACCAGGAGGGGCGCTGTCACCTGCTCCTCCTGTACAGCCCGTCCTCGCCGAAGTAGTGCGCGAGCTTGTTCGCCGCGAGGATGAGGATCAACGAGACCACCCCCTTGAAGAGACCGGCCGCAGTGCCGAGCCCGTAGTTGTTGGCGATGACGCCGTAGTAGTACGCATAGGTGTCGAGCACTTCGGACGCACCGGAGCCGACCGCGTTGCGCTGGATCAAAAACTGTTCGAACCCGACGGTCAGTGCGTTGCCCAGGCGCAGCACCAGCATCAGCACGATGACCCCGCGCATGCCGGGCAGCGTGATGTGCCACATCCGACGCCAGCGTCCGGCACCGTCGGCCGCGGCGGCCTCGTACAGGTTCGGGTCGATCGCGGCGATGGCGGCCAGGAAGACGATGATCCCCCAGCCGGCCTCCTTCCACACGGCCTGCGCGGTGACCAGGTACTTGAAAGCACCTGGGTCGGTCATGATGTTCCAGACCCCCATGTCGTTGAGCCGCAGTACGTGGTTCAACAGGCCCGCGCCGCCGAGCATCTCCTGGAAGAGGGTGACCACGAGGACCCAGGAGAAGAAGTGCGGCAGGTACACCACCGCCTGGAAGAAGGAGCGGAGTTTGGTGCTCAGCACAGAATTGAGCATGATCGCGAGAGCGATCGGAACCGGGAAGAACAGCACCAGCTGGACAAGACTGAGGACCAGTGTGTTCTCGAACGCGTGCCAGAAATTGGAGTCGCTGAACAGCTGCTGGAAGTTCGCCAGGCCCGCCCACGGGCTGTGGAAGAAACCGGAGAGGTAGTCGTAGAACTGAAACGCCGTCACCGCACCGAACATCGGCAGATAGTTGAAGGCGATGATCAGCGCCAGCGCCGGCACCGTCATAATGATCAGAGTCCGGTCGCGGCGCAGCCGCAGGCGCCAGTTCAGCCTCTGGTCCGTCGCTCGATCGCGCCGACGGCCCTTCCGCTTCTTCTCCGGGCTCGGGGTGCCGGCGGACCCCGTCTCACGGTCCGTGGTGAATGCGCTCATTGCCCGGTACCGTACTTGTCGAGGACGTTCTTCTGATACCAGTCCACCATCGCGCCGCCGCCGCTGGACTTCCACGTCCGCACGGCGCTCTTGAAGTCGGCTACCGTCTTGGTGCCGCAGGTCACCTGGGTGATGATGTCGTTCACCTGCTGAGCGGTGGAAGCACTGGAGAAGCGCGTGGGCGGGGTCGCGTTGATGTCCCAGAACACCGGCTTGCGGGCGTACTTGACGGCGTGCGCCACCCATGCGCAGTAACCCCTGGTCACGGAGTCGTAGCCAGGACTGTTGACATGGCTCTCCGGTGCGGACAGGAACTGGTAGGTCGGCTGGGAGCAGTCCCGCTGGCCGGTCGCCGTGTATGCCGGGCCGTTAGCGGACTTGGTCCAGTGCACGCCCTCGACTCCGAAGTTGATCAACTGGTATTCGATGGATCCGAACGGGGCCGCGAGATAGTCCGCTATTCGCAGGCACTCCTCGATCTGCGCAGAGGAGAGGCGCCTGTTGAGGTAACTGACGATGCCCGTGGAGGGACCCAGCTCGATCGTCGGGGTCGAGCCGTCGGAGGAGAAGAGCTTGAACGCACCACGCTGATAGCGCGGATTCGCGGCCTGGCCCTGCCGGGCGTCCGACACGTTCCACTGACCCGGCCCGTCCGCTGTCACCAGCACGTTGCCGCTGTAGAAGCGCTGGGTCTTGTTGCTGGTGTCGTTCGCCAGCGCACTGGGATGCATGTAGCCGGACTTCGCGAGCCTGTACGCGAATTCGAGCGCGGCCTCCGTCCTGGGTGATTCGAAGGCATGGACCAACTTGCCGCTGTCGACGTAGAAGCCGGTGGGCGCACCGAACATCTGCTGGATCATCAGCCAGAGCTGGTCGAAGGCCCATACGTTGGACGCGGGCGCGCTCAGCTCCGCACCCAGATGCAGCAGGTCGTCGGTGGACCTGACGTCGTCGGGGTTGACGCCCCGGGCGTCGAAGACGTCCTTGCGGTAGAAGAGCGCACTGTGGAACGCGTCCCCCTGGGCGAAGCACGGCAAGCCGTACAGCTTCCCCTCCCAGGCCCCGGCCTTCCAGCCGCCTGTCGAGATCGCCGCGAGGTTCGGATACTTCCTGATGTTGCTGCCCGACAGGTACGGGGTCAGGTCGGCGAACCTCGTCGCGGCCAGCGCACCTACGTTGAAGTTGGTGTTCCACTGGCTCGGCAGCTGGATCCAGTCCGGCAGCTTGTCCCCGGCGACCAGCGTCGGAATGGTGGTGTCATAGGTGTTTCCGTTGGCCGGCTGCAGGTCGATGGTCGCGCCGAGCGCCTTGTTGACGGCCCGGTAGTACGCATTGCCGGCCGGAGGTATGGCACCCCACAGCGGCGTGATCGCACTGTAGGAGCCGCCCGCGCCGGGCGTCTTGCTCACCGCCCTGACGAGGTGGGCGGGGTAGTTCAGGTATCCCGGCTCGGTGACGGCGCCGTTCGCACCGGTCACGCTCGGGATGTCGGGCTTCACTCCACCGGTGAGCGGTACGTGGTCGGGGAGCACCGCGGCGAGCCCGGAGGTGCTCACACCGCCGCCGGCGCCACCCCCGTCACCGCAGGCGGCGAGCAGTGGCGTGGTGAGCGCCGTGAGGCCCACCCCGAGCGCGGAGGCGCGTAGGAAACCCCGGCGGCTTAGTCCTGTGCGGTCTGTTCCCATGGTTCTGAACCCTTCTCCTCGTTGAGAGGTTCGATGACCTGGTGCTGCGGGATGCCGATCTCCGGAGGACCCCAGCAGAATCGGCGAAGACTGTGGTGGCGCGCTGTCGAAGCGCTTAAATTTGGCCGTACGCTACACGCCGGGAAGGCGCCACACAAGGGCCTGGTGAAAGACGCGGCGTACCGGGATATCCCGACATAACGGCCCCACGCTGCGTCCCTTGACAGGGTGGGGCGAGCGTGACAGCGTCGAAGCGCTTCACAGAATCGGCGCGGCATCGCGGCCGCCACCGCCATCCGCGAGCTCGCGCCGCCAGCCGCGCGATCGGACCATGTCATGTCCCAACCCCCTTTCCGAGATCCCGCACTGCCTGTCGAGCGGCGTGCCGAGGATCTTCTTTCGCGTCTGACGACATCTGAGAAGATCGCGATGTTGCACCAGTACGCACCCGCCATCCCCAGACTCGGCCTTCCCGCGTTCCGCACGGGGACCGAGGCGTTGCACGGGGCGGCCTGGCTCGGCGAGGCCACGGTCTTCGCACAGGCCGTCGGACTCGGTGCGACGTGGAACCCGGAGCTCGTGGAGGCGGTGGGCGAGGCCGCAGCCGTGGAGGTACGTGCGCTGCACGCCAAGGACCCCGCGGTGAGCCTCAATGTATGGGCCCCCACGGTGAACCTCCTCCGCGATCCGCGCTGGGGGCGCAACGAGGAGGGCTACAGCGAGGACGTGCTGCTCACCGCACAGCTTGCGACCGCCTATTGCCGGGGGCTGCGCGGCGACCATCCCTACTACGTGCGCACCGCTCCGACGTTGAAGCACTTCCTGGCCTACAACAACGAGACCGACCGGAGCGAGACATCGTCCACGCTGCGCCCGCGGGTGCTGCACGAATACGATCTGCCGGTGTTCACCGAGCCGATCGCAGCCGGCGTCGTGGATGCCGTCATGCCCTCGTACAACCTGGTCAACGGGCGCCCCAACCACCTGAGCCCTCATCTCAACGGCCGGCTGCGCGGGCCGAGCGATCACGAGTTGGTGGTGGTCAGCGACGCAGAGGCACCGTCCAACCTGGTGGAGACCGAGCGCTACTTCGACGACCATGTACAGGCCGTCGCCGCGGCGCTTCGGGCCGGCGTCGACAGCTTCACCGACCACGGGCCGGACCCGTCGGTCACCGTGGCACGGCTGACGCTGGCCCTCGAACGCGGCCTGATCGGCCAGGAGGACATCGATCGCGCGGTGCGGCGCCTGCTGGAACTCAGGGTCCGCACCGGCGAGCTCGACCTCGACGGCGGCCCCTACTCCTCGATCCCCGAGCACGCCGGCGACACGCCGGAGCACCGGGCGCTGGCCCGCCGTGCGGCACGCGAGCAGTTCGTGCTGCTCAAGAACAGCGGCGAGTTGTTGCCGCTGGTCAGCCGGACCGGGTTTCGCGTCGCGGTGGTCGGGCCGTTCGCCCATGACCTGCGCACCGACCACTACAGCGGCACGATGCCCTACCGGGTCACCGTCGCCCAGGGACTGCGAGACGCCCTCGCACCCGTCGGCGGGGAGGTGGTCAGCGCGGATGCGATGGACCGCGTGACGCTGCGGGCCACCAGTGTCGACCGGCTCGTCCGAGTCGACCTCGGCGCACCGCATCCGGTGCTCACCTGCGCGGCGGGCTCCGACGGCGAGGACAGTGAGCTGTTCGACATCCTCGACTGGGGCAACGAGGTCAGCACCGTGCGCAGTGCTGCCACCGGCCGCTATGTCAGCGTCCAGGCCGATCCGCCCGAGAGCGCGGGCAGTCCCGCCTCGGCGCCGCGCCGAGACGTGCGGGTGGGGACCCTTGTCGCGGACCGGATGCAGCCGGACGCGTGGGAGACCCTTGAGGCGTTCACCTTCGTCGCCCAACCGGACGGCACCCGGCTCCTGCGCAACCTGTCCACAGGCAGGTATGTGGCCGTCGACGGGAAGACCGGGGAGCTCACCGCCTCCGCCCGCGGGACCGAGGAGGCCGAGCGGTTCGTGACCCACCTGGTCCGCAGCGGCATCGACCACTCCCTCGAGCTCCTGCGCGACGCGGATGCCGCCGTCGTGGTGGTGGGCAACGACCCCCACATCAACGGCCGCGAGACACAGGACCGCACCACCCTGGCGCTGCCCCCCGCGCAGGAGGAGCTGGTCCGCGCGGTCGCCGGCGCGCACCCGCGTACCGTGCTCGTCGTCATGAGCAGCTACCCGTACGCGATCACCTGGGCCGACGCCAACGTCCCGGCGATCCTGTGGAGCAGCCACGCCGGCCAGGAGACCGGAAACGCGCTCGCGGACGTGCTGCTCGGCGAGCACGCGCCCGTCGGCCGCCTCCCGCAGACGTGGTACCGGGCCGACGATGACCTGCCGGACCTGCTCGAGTACGACATCATCAAGGCGCGGCGCACCTACCTGTACTTCGACGGGCAGCCGCTGTACCCGTTCGGGCACGGGCTGACCTACACCACATTCGACTACGGCCGAGCACGCTCCGCGGTGGACGCCGGGAACGTCGTGGTGCGGCTCGACGTCACCAACTCCGGGCGGCGGGACGGGGTCGAGGTGGTGCAGCTCTACAGCCGGCAGTTGCGGCCACGCGTCGAGCGCCCCGCGCGGCGGCTTCAGGCCTTCGTGCGAGTGGCACTGGCGGCCGGCGAGACCCGTTCCGTCGAACTCGGGTTCCCCGTGTCCGAGCTCGCGTACTGGGACGTCGCGGCAGGCGGCCCTCGAGTGGACACCGGAGAGTACGAGCTCTCGGTCGGACGATCCAGCGCGGATCTCCGGGCGAGCACCCGCGTGTTCGTGTCCGGCGCGGATCCGCGACCCCGCCAGATACTGGAGCACGAGGTGCGGGCCGTCGACTTCGACGACTACGAGCGGGTCACGCTGGTGGACACGACCCGCGAGTCAGGTGACGCGGTCGCTCCCGCCCGCACCGGCCCGGGGTGGATCCTCTTCCGGGAGGCCCGTCTCGGCAGAGCCGCACGCCGGCTCACCGCGCGGGTCTCCCGCACCGGGCCGGGCGACGCGCTCCTCACCTTCCGGCGCGATGATCCCGCCGACGGCCCCCTGCTCGGCAGGCTGTCCGTGCCGTCCACGGGTGATCGTTACGCGTGGACGACGATCGGTACGGCGATCGACGCACCGCCCGGGACCCACGATCTGTACGTGGTACTCGACGGGGAGCAGCGGCTCGACTCGTTCAGGTTCGAGGCGTGATGCCCGGGTTCTGGTACGGCGGCGACTACAGCCCCGAACAGTGGCCTCCCGCGGTGTGGGAGGAAGACGACGCTCTGATGCGGCAGGCCGGCGTCAACACCGCGACCGTCGGCGTCTTCGCTTGGTCCACCCTCGAACCGGCGGAGGGCACGTACGACTTCACCTGGCTCGACCGGACGCTCGACCGCCTGCACGCCAACGGTGTCCGCGTCATCCTGGCGACCCCCACGGCCTCGCCGCCGCCGTGGTTCTCCCTCGCCCACCCCGACGCGCTGCCCGTCACCCCAGAGGGCACCCAGCGCTGGCACGGCAGCCGGGACACCTACTGCGCGGCGGCTCCGGCCTACCGGGAAGCCGCCAAGCGGGTCACAGCGGCGCTCGGCGAGCGTTACGCGGAGCACCCGGCGGTGGCGATGTGGCACGTGCACAACGAGTACGGCACGCCGTGCTACTGCGAGCACGTCGCCGCGGCGTTCCGGTGCTGGCTGCGCGCGAGGTACGACGGAGACCTCGCCGCGCTCAACGACGCCTGGTACACGAGGTTCTGGAGCCAGGGCTACCGCACGTGGGACGAGATCCTGCCGCCCCGTGACACCCAGTATCTGCCGAACCCCGCCCACGCTGTCGATTTCGCCCGGTTCTGGTCCGATGAGCTGCTGGCCGCCTATCGCGAGCAGCGCGACATCCTTCGCGGCCACACACCGGACACACCGATCACGACCAACTTCATGCTGCCCGACGGCTACCAGATGCTGGACTTCTGGCGGTGGAGCGCGGAGGTCGACGTGGTCGCGATCGACCACTACCTCAATGCGACCGGCGTCGCCGGCACGATCGACGTGGCATTCGGCGCGGACCGCGCGCGCTCCTTCAACCGCAACCGCCCGTGGCTGCTCATGGAGCAGGCCGTGAGCACGATGTGGCCCGGGCACGGCGAGATGGTGACGGCGAAGGAACCGGGACGGCTGCTGCGTGACAGCCTCGCGTACGTCGCGCGCGGCTCCGACTCGGTGCTCGCGTTCCAGTGGCGCGCCAGCCGTGGCGGGTCGGAGCTGCACCACGCGGCGATGGTCCCGCACGCGGGCGCGGATACCCGCGTGTTCAGGGAGGTGGCGGCGCTGGGCCGCACGCTGTCCGGATTGGACGAGATCGTCGGCAGCACGGTCCGGGCGAGCGTGGCCATCCTGTGGGACGCCGACACCCGCTGGGCCCTGGAGCTCCCTGTCACCCCCTCGCGCCACCTGCGCTACGTCCCGGCCCTGCGCGACACCCACGCCGCGCTCTGGCGGGCCGGCGCGGTCGCCGATTTCGCGCGGTACGAGGACGACCTGTCGCGGTACGCGGTGGTGTTCGCACCGAGCGCCTACCTCCTCTCCCCCGCGGCAGCCAAGTCGCTCGCCTCCTATGTCGAGGGCGGCGGGCATCTCGTCCTCGGCTGCTTCTCCGGGGTGGTCGACGAGCGCTACCAGGCGTGGCTCGGAGGTTTCCCAGGGGGCCTGCTGGAAGCGCTCGGGGTGCGGGTGGAGGAGTTCCACCCGCTCGCCCCCGGGCAGACCGTCGCGCTCACCGACGGAGCGACCGGGCAGTTGTGGAGCGAGGACCTCGCCACCCACGGCGCCGAGGTACTCGCCGGCTACCGCGGGGGCGTACTCGACGGCAAGCCGGCGATCACGCGCCACACCCACGGCGAGGGCACCGGGTGGTACGTCTCCACGTTCCTGAACGAAGGCTCGACCGACCGGCTCGTCCGGCGGGTACTGGACGCCGCCGGTGTCCGGCCGGAACTGCCCGGCGCGCCCGAGGGAGTCGAGGCCGTGCGGCGGCACGGCTCGGACGGCCGGTCCTGGCTCTTCCTGTTCAACCACACCGACAACACGGCGACCGTGCCCGCCCACGGGCGAGAACTGCTGACCGGAGCGCACATCGAGGGCGCGCTGCGGCTCGCACCTCTGGAAGTCGCCGTGATCCGTGAAACCCGACCCCCCGAGGTGAACTGATGTCGCTCTCCCCCGAGCAGCAGGGCAACGAGCCCTACACGGCCGAGTGGTCCTCGGTGGACCAGCACACCGCGGCGCCGGAATGGTTCCAGGACGCCAAGTTCGGGATCTACCACCACTGGGGTGCCTTCAGCGTCCCCGCGTTCAACAACGAGTGGTATCCGCGTCAGATGTACATCGAAGGAGACGCCGTCAGGCAGCACCACGTCGACAACTACGGCGAACCGTCGGAATGGCCCTACCATCTCTTCATCGACGGCGGGTACGACAAGGCCGGCCGGTTCGTGCAGTTCGCCCCAAGGCTGAAGAGCGAAGGCGGCAGCTTCGACCCGCGCGAGTGGGCGCAGTTGATCGCCGACTCCGGCGCACGTTTCGCCGGTCCGATCGCCGAGCACCATGACGGCTTCTCGATGTGGGACAGCAGGGTCAACGAATGGAACTCGGTCGCCCGAGGACCGAAGCTGGACCTGCTGGAACTGTTCACCGAGGCCTACCGGGAGCAGGGACTGAAGCTCCTGGTGGCGATGCATCACGCGTTCCATTTCACCGGGTTCTACGACCACGTGCCGCCACAGCCCACCAGGTCGTTGCGCAAGCTGTACGGCCAGCTGGACCCGGCGGCGGAGAACCGGCTGTGGCTGGACAAGATCAAGGAGGTCGTGGACCGCGCCCAGCCCGACATCCTCTACCAGGACGTCAACCTGGACAAGATCGACGAGTCGGCGGGACTGGAGTTCCTCGCGTACTACTACAACCGGGCCGCCGAATGGGGCAAGGATGTGGTCGCCACCTTCAAGGACGGGTTCAACGACAAGGGCGAGGTCTTCGACTTCGAACGCGGCGGGCCGGCCGATCTCACCTACCCGTACTGGCTCACCGACGACATCCTCGGCACCGAGTCGTGGTCGTACACCACGGGCATGACCTACTTCCCGCTCGAGAAGATCCTCCACTCGCTGATCGACCGGGTCAGCAAGAACGGCAACATGCTGCTCAACTTCTCCCCGACGGTCGAGGGGGCCATCCCCGACGAACAGCGGACCCTCCTGCTGGGCATCGGGGACTACCTGCGCCGATCCGGCGAATCGATCTACGCGACCCGGGCCTGGAGTGTCTACGGTGAAGGGCCGACCGCGATGGGCGGCGGTTCGTTCACCCCGCCGGTCGCCGGTACCAGCGAGGACATCCGGTTCACCCGCGACAAGGAGGGCACCGTGCTGTATGCGACGGTGCTGGGCTGGCCGGCCGGCCCCCTCACGATCAGGACGCTCGCGAGCGGCCGGATCGACCTGTCGTCGCTGCGCGCCGTGGAGCTGCTCGGGTCTCCCGTGGACGGCGCCATTCCGTTGCGCGACCACCACCAGGACGACCGCGGCCTCCACATCACCACCCCCGTGGCGGCACCCTTCGCCGCACCGGCCTATGCGCTGAAGCTGACCTTCGCCGGGCCGATTCCGACTTTGCGATCATGAGGACTTGATCGCGGGACTCCGGCCCGGACCGACGGCCTGCCGGGACGGTGAGGACCACCGCCCTGCCCGCACCGGCTGGCCACGCGACCCGATATGAGCTCGACAGACCAGGCCCTTTGCACCCGATGGAGGAGAGCTGTGTCCGCCCGCTACTTCGAGGACTTCTCGCCCGGCTACGGAGGCGCCGCAGCCCGTGCCGCCCTGCGTTCGGACGCCCCGCGGCTCGACCTGACCGGTTCCTGGGCGTTCCGGTTCTCGCCGACGGTGCAGGTGGAGCCGGACGGCTTCGAACTGCCGGACTTCGACGACACCGGCTGGGACCGCCTGGTGGTGCCCTCGCACTGGCAGCTGCACGGCTACGGCCGTCCGGCGTATCTGAACATCTCCTACCCCATTCCGGTGGATCCGCCCTTCGTGCCGGACGACAACCCGACCGGTGACTACCGCCGGGTGTTCGAGGTGCCCGCGTCCTGGCCGGATGCCCCGTCGGTGCTGCGCTTCGAAGGCGTCGACTCCTGCGCGCGGGTCTGGCTCAACGGCATCGAGCTGGGCGTAAGCCGCGGCAGCCGGCTACCCGTCGAGTTCGACGCCGCCGCGGCGCTCCGGCCGGGGCGCAATGTGCTCGCGGTCCGGGTGCACCAGTACAGCTCGGGCACCTATCTGGAGGACCAGGACACCTGGCGGCTGTCGGGGATCTTCCGCGAGGTGACCCTGACGGCGTGCCCGTCCGGCGGGATCCGGGACGTGTTCGTCCGCGCCGCCTACGACGCCGGCACCGGCGCGGGGCGCGTGAGTCTCGACGTCGATGCGGGGGCGCCGGTCCGGGTGAGCATCCCCGAGCTGGGCGTCGTCGACGTGCCGGCCGAGGAGGAGCTGACGTTCGGCGCCGTGCGGCCGTGGAGCGCGGAGGATCCGTTCCTGTACGAGGCGGTGCTCGCCACCGCCAGCGAGCGGGTATCGCTGCGCATCGGGTTCCGCACGGTCGAGATCACCGAAGCCGGCGTGCTCACGGTCAACGGGCGGCGGGTGGTGCTGCGCGGTGTGAACCGGCACGAGTTCGATCCGGACCGGGGCCGCGCGGTGACCCGCGAGACGATGCGCCGCGATGTCGAAATGATGAAACGGCACAACATCAATGCGGTCCGCACCTCGCACTATCCTCCCCACCCGTGGTTCCTCGACCTCTGCGACGAGTTCGGTCTGTGGGTCGTGCTCGAATGCGATCTGGAGACCCACGGATTCGAAACGGCCGGCGCCGGGCGATGGGAGGGCAACCCTTCGGACGATCCGCGCTGGCGCACGGCATACCTCGACCGCATCGAGCGGACCGTCGAGCGCGACAAGAACCACCCCAGCGTCATCATGTGGTCGCTGGGCAACGAGGCGGGAGACGGGGGGAACCTCGCCGCGATGGCCGCATGGGTGCGGGAACGCGACCCCTCCCGCCCGATCCACTACGAGGGCGACCGGTTCGGCCGGTACACCGACGTCTACGCGGAGATGTACCGGACGCAGGCCAACGTCAAGCGCATCGGGCAGGGACGGCTGAGGCCGGGAGAGTGCTTCTACCCCGCCACGGACGGCGAGGGGGACCCCGCCGACGAACCACGCAACCGCATGCCCTTCCTCCTCAGCGAGTTCGCCCACGCGATGGGCAACGGCCCCGGCGGGCTCGCCGAGTACCTGCGCTTGTGCGAGGAGTACCCACGCGTCCAGGGCGGGTTCGTCTGGGAGTGGATCGACCAGGGCCTGCGCACGACGGACGCGGAAGGCCGGGAGTTCTTCGGCTACGGCGGGGACTTCGGCGAGGAACTGCACGACGGGAACTTCGTCTGCGACGGCCTGGTCCTGCCCGACCGCACCCCGTCGCCGGGGCTGCTGGAGTACCAGAAGGTCATCGAACCGGTCCGGATCAGCCCCGGCAGCAGCTCCGGCACGATCGCGGTCGAGAACCGCTACGACTTCCGGGACCTGTCGCACCTGCAGTGGACGTGGTCGCTCAGCGAAGACGGGACACCGGTCGACGCAGGCACACTGACCGTTCCCCCGCTGGCCGCGGGCGAACGGGTGGAAGTACCCGTGCCGGTCGCCCCCGGCCGGGGCGGCGAACTCCGGCTCACCGTCCAGGCCGAGCTGGCAGAGCCGGAACCATGGGCCTCCAAGGGGCATCCGGTGGCTTGGGGACAGATGCCCCTCGCCCCCTCCGAGGTTCCGGTCCGTACCCGACTCACCGGCGATCGGGCGACCGCCGCGACCACGGACGGAGACATCACCCTCGGCCCGGGCCGTTTCGACCGGCACACCGGGACGCTGATCGGTCTCGGCGAGCAGTCCCTGCGCGGCCCCTGGCTGACACTGTGGCGCGCACCCACCGACAACGATCTCGGCGGTGCCCAACGCGACGCCGCCTACTGGCGGGAACGGGGCCTCGACCGGCTGCACCACCGGACGGTCTCGCTCGACCTGGGCGAGGACGCGCTGACGGTGGTGGTGCGCAGCGCGGCGGCCGCGTCCAGCAGCGGCTACCTCACCACCTACCGCTGGGACGCCGATCAGTACCGGGTACGCCTGCAGGTGCGCGCCGAGCCGGTGGGACATTGGCCTGAGCGCGGCGACAGATTCGGCGAGGCCATGGTCGACCACGATCTGCCGCCCGAGCAGTACGCGGAGTTGGTCCGGCGGGACAAGGCCCCGTCGGTCGCGCGCATCGGACTGCACTGGATACTGCCCGAGAGCTGGTCACGTGTCGGCTGGCTCGGCGCCGGTCCCGGGGAGGCCTATCCGGACTCCCGGTGTGCGAGCAGGATCGGCCGCTTCGAATCGACCGTGGACGATCTGCAGACCCCGTACGTTCGCCCGCAGGACAACGGCAACCGCGCGGACGTCCGCTGGGCCGAGCTGGGTGAACCGGCCGGCGGGGGGATCCGCGTCGACGGTGACCCCTTGTTCCACCTGGCCGCCCGTCGCTGGGGCGACCGGCAGTTGGCCGCGGCACGGCACCAGACCGATCTGACCCCGGAGCCGGTGATCCACCTGTATACGGACCATGCGGTCCAGGGAATCGGCACAGCCGCCGTCGGACCGGGTGTGCTCCCCCAGCATCGCCTTGAGGTCGGCCCCGCCGAATTCACCCTCACGCTCCAGCCCCTGCCAGGTCGTGAGTGATCCCGTTGCAGCGGGAGCGCCACACGGCCGCACCGGAGTCCGCTGACCGCCCGCGCTGCTCTCCGGCGGCACCCCTGGGCACACCCAAGCGGACCGGGATGGTCCGGATCCTCCGTGCGACGGCCGCCGCGCGGAGGATGGCCAGTCCCCCGTATCAGTAGCAGACTCCGAACCGCCCAACCCGTACGCGAAAGGACGGTTACGGTCATGAGCGGTCAGGGTCAAGGCAATCGCGCGGTCTGCTACCTGAAGCCGGGGGCGGTCGAGGTCAGGTCCATCGACTACCCGGCGCTGGAGCTGCGCGACGGCCCGGGCGTGGCGAAGGAGAACGTCGGGCGGAAGGTGCCGCACGGCGTCATCCTCAAAGTCCTCGCCAGCAACATCTGCGGCAGCGACCAGCACATGGTGCGCGGCCGCACCACCGCCCCGGAGGGCCTCGTCCTCGGCCACGAGATCACCGGCGAGGTGCTGGAACGCGGCCCGGACGTGGAGTTCGTCAAGGTCGGCGACATCGTCTCGGTGCCCTTCAACATCGCCTGCGGCCGCTGCCGCAACTGCAAGGAGGGGCAGACCGGGATCTGCCTCAACGTCAACCCGGCCCGCCCGGGCGCCGCCTACGGCTATGTGGACATGGGCGGCTGGGTCGGCGGCCAGGCCGAGTACGTCCTCGTCCCCTACGCCGACTTCAACCTGCTGCGGTTCCCGGACAAGCAGGCCGCCCGGGAGAGGCTGATCGACCTGGCGATGCTCGCGGACATCTTCCCGACCGGCTTCCACGGCGCGGTCACCGCCGGGGTCGGCGTCGGCTCCACGGTGTACGTGGCGGGGGCCGGTCCGGTGGGTCTGGCCGCGGCGGCCTCGGCCCAGCTGCTGGGCGCGGCCGTGGTCTTCGTCGGCGACCTCAACCGGCAGCGGCTGGAGCAGGCCCGCAGCTTCGGCTGCGAGACGGTCGACCTGACCAGGGGCGAGCCCGGCGAGCAGATCGCGGACGTCCTCGGCGTGCCCGAGGTGGACGCGGCGGTGGACGCGGTCGGCTTCGAGGCGCGCGGCCACGGCCGGTCCGCGCCGGAGGCGCCGGCGACCGTCCTCAACTCGCTGATGTCGACGGTCCGGGCGGGCGGCGCCCTCGGCATCCCCGGCCTCTACGTCACCGACGACCCCGGCGGAGTGGACACCGACGCCCGCACCGGGACCCTCAAGGTCCGGCTCGGCCTCGGCTGGGCCAAGTCGCACCGCTTCGCTACCGGCCAGTGCCCGGTGATGCGCTACCACCGGCAGCTCTCGATGGCCATCCTCCACGACCGGGTGCACATCGCCCGGGCGGTGAACGCCACGGTGATCGGGCTTGAGGACGCCCCACGTGGGTACGCGGAGTTCGACCAGGGCGCGAGCCGCAAGTACGTCCTGGACCCGCACGGTTCGCTCAAGGGCGTCCGCGCGGCCTGACCGCGGCTCGCGCCGGACGGCGGCCCCACCGCCGTCCCCCGCACCTCCGGGCCCCGTCCCACCAGGCAATATTCCTTGCCGGTGGTGCGGGGCCCTCCGGTAGGGTGCTGGTCAGTGAGCCAGGATTGAGCCAGTTGTCCCAGGTGCGCCAGCAGGGCCCCCGAGCACGAGCGGAGCGAGTCGGATGAAGGTCGGAATCGTCGGAGCCACCGGGCAGGTCGGCGGCGTGATGCGCCGCGTGCTCGAGGAGCGCGACTTCCCGGTCGAGCAGCTGCGGCTGTTCGCCTCGGCACGATCGGCCGGGCGCACGCTCCCCTGGAAGGGCAGCGAGATCACGGTCGAGGACGCGGCGGCGGCCGACTACTCCGGGCTCGACATCGTCCTCTTCTCCGCGGGCGGCGCGACCTCCAAGGCGCTGGCCGAGAAGGTCGCCCGGGACGGCGCCGTGGTGATCGACAACTCCTCGGCCTGGCGGATGGACCCGCAGGTGCCGCTGGTGGTCGCGGAGGTCAACCCGCACGCCGTCGTGGACCGGCCGAAGGGCATCATCGCCAACCCCAACTGCACCACGATGGCCGCGATGCCGGTGCTGAAGCCGCTGCACCAGGAGGCGGGGCTGAAGGCCCTGGTCGCCACCACCTATCAGGCGGTCTCCGGCAGCGGTCTGGCCGGCGTGGCCGAGCTGGAGGCGCAGATCCAGAAGGGCGCGGACCGGGCCGCCGCGCTCACCCACGACGGCTCCGCGATCGACCTGCCGGCGCCCTCGGTCTACGCCCGCCCCATCGCCTTCAACGTGCTGCCGCTGGCCGGCAAGATCGTCGACGACGGGCTCAACGAGACCGACGAGGAGAAGAAGCTCCGCAACGAGAGCCGGAAGATCCTGGAGATCCCGGAGCTGAAGGTCTCCGGCACCTGCGTCCGGGTGCCGGTCTTCACCGGGCACTCGCTGCAGGTCAACGCGCGCTTCGAGCGGCCGATCACCCCGGACCGGGCCGCCGAGCTGCTGGCCGGCGCGCCGGGCGTCGCGCTGAGCGAGATCCCCACCCCGCTGCAGGCCGCCGGCCAGGACCCGTCCTACGTCGGCCGGATCCGCGTCGACGAGACGGTCGACAACGGCCTCGCCCTCTTCCTCTCCAACGACAACCTCCGCAAGGGCGCCGCCCTCAACGCCATCCAGATCGCCGAACTGGTGGCCGCCGACCTGACCGCGTAACCCACGACCCCACCCCGCGCCCCGCCCAAGCCCAAAGGCCGAAGCCCGAAGGGCGAGAAAAGGGGCGCGGGGAACTGCGCGCCCAGCCAGCCACCTCGCCGCACCCCGCAACGGCGCCCACGCAGCAACCCAGGCCCGCATGAGCCCGAAGGGCGAAAAAGGGGGCGCGGGGAACTGCGCGCCCAGCCGCCCACCTCGCCACACCCCGCAACGGCGCCCACGCAGCAACCCACGCCCCGCATGAGCCCGAAGGGCGAAAAGGGGCGCGGGGAACTGCGCGCCCAACCAGCCACGGCGCCGCACCCGGCAACGCCGCCCACGCTTGCAACCCAAGCGCCGTCGCCGGCCCGCGCGCCCGGCGCGCGCTCAGCCGCCCAGATACGTCGGCAGCGCGATCCCCGAGCTCAGATCCGCCGACGCCTGCGCCGGCAGATACCCCCGCCGCAGCGGCAGAACCCCTGCCCAGTACGGCAGTTCGAGGTCCTCCGGCTCGTCCTTCGGATCCCCGGTGCGCACCTTCGCGGACGCCTCCCGCAGGTCCAGCCGGATCACCGCGGTCGCGGCCAGCTCCTTCGCGTCCGGCGGCCGGCAGTCCGCCGCGCGCCCCGCCACCACCTGGTCGACGATCGCGTCCAGCGCGGTCGCCCGCTCCTCCGCGTCCGTGACCTGGTACGCCGTGCCGTGCACCACCACCGAGCGGTAGTTGATGGAGTGGTGGAAGGCCGAGCGCGCCAGCACGATGCCGTCGACATGAGTGACCGTCAGGCACACCGCGAGGCCGGCGTCCCCGTCCGCCGCGCGCAGCGGACGGGAGCCGGTGGAGCCGTGGACGTAGAGCCGGTGGCCGATCCGCCCGTACAGCGTCGGCAGCACCACCGGCGCTCCGTCGCGGATGAATCCGAGGTGCGCGAGGTAGCCCTCGTCGAGGATCCCGTGGATCGTCTCCGCGTCCCAGTCCGCCCGCTCCCGCGCCCTGGTGGGCACGGTCCGCTCGCCGGGTCCGTACGCCTCCGCCTGACCGGCCGCCATACCGGACTCCTTATGCACTAGTTCAATTCATCGATTGCCTTAGTGACACTATCCGTTCGTCGGCCGCCCGTCGAGCGCCTTCTTGCCGCACCCGCACCCGCACCCGCGCCCGCGCCCGCGCCCGCCGCCGCCAGCCCGAGCCCCGGCAGCACGCACACGGCGAGCAGCAGCACCGCCGCCTCCGCCCCGATCGCCGTCCACCCGGCCCACCCGCCCGGCGCGCGGACCACGCCGAGCAGCCGACCGGCCAGCGGCACCGCGCAGACCACCGCGGCCGCCAGCCAACCGCCCATCGAGCCGCCACGGCGGACCAGCAGCCAGGCGACCACCACCGCCCCCGCGCCCAGCGGCACCGACCACACCGGAACCGTCCGCCCGGCCTCCGGCGACCACCGTCCGGCGAACTCCGCCGCAGCGGCGACCAGTACCGCCAAGGCCGCCGTCCACGCCGGCCACGCTGCAGCGCGCACCCGCCGAGCGCCGCCCAGCGCCCGAGCGCCGACCGCCTCTTCCGCCCGCGCCCCGGGTTCCCGATCGCGCTCGCGCTCGCCCCCGAGCCCGGATCGAGGCCGGTCCTCTGTCGCGGGGCCTCGCCCTCCGGCGAGCCGAAGCCGCTCGCCGTCGGCTCCGCCGAGCGCGCCGCTCAGTTCGGCGACCTCCTCGATCGGCCGCACCAGCGCGGCCACCCGCAGCGCCTGCTGCAGCTCGTCGCCGAGCACCGGCACCAGCAGCCGCACGAGCCGCACCACCTCCCGGACCGGCCGGGCCGCCACGGCCGCGCAGAGCATCACCGCCGCGGGGTCCTCGCCCGCTCCCCCGACCAGCGCCGTGATGCCGTCGCCGACCGGGACGGGGGCAAGCGGATCGAGCGCGGGCAGATCAGAGCCCGACAGATCAGAGACCGGCGGTGGTTCGGACTCGGGCGGGACCGCGGCCCGCGCGTCGGCCTGGACGCCGGGCTCGGCAGTGGACTCCGCGTCCTGGACGAGAGGGGGATCGACGTGAGTCGTCATTCAGGGCTCCTCAGGGAGTGGGGACCGCACCAGACCAGCGTCAGCCGCCCATCGCAGCCCCGACCAGCCGAGTCGCGCCGCCCGAGGGACCCAAGTCCGTTATGTCCGTTTTGTTCAGCCCGTTAGGGTGTCCCCTTTCCCGTGCCCCCTCAACGCCCGCGCCCCCTCAGCGCTCGTCGACGATCCGCCGGATCTTGCCGACCGAGCGCTCCAGCGTCTCCGGGTCGACCACCTCGACGCCCACTCCCACGCCGATGCCGTCCCGCACCGCGCGGACCAGCGCCTCGGCCGCCGCCTCGCGCTGCTCGCGGCCCGCGTCGGGGCGTGCCTCGACCCGGACGGTGAGCCGGTCCAGCCGGCCCTCCCGGGTCAGCCGCAGCTGGAAGTGCGGGGCCAGAACGGGGATCCGCAGCAGCAGCTCCTCGATCTGGGTGGGGTAGAGGTTGACCCCGCGCAGAATGATCAGGTCGTCCGTGCGCCCGGTGATCCGCCCCATCCGCCGGAACGCCGGACGGGCGGTCCCGGGCAGCAACCGGGTCAGGTCGCGGGTGCGGTACCGGATCACCGGCATCGCCTCGCGCACCAGCGAGGTGAGGACCAGCTCGCCCTCCTCGCCGTCCGGCAGCACCTCTCCGGTGAGCGGGTCGACGATCTCGGGCAGGAAGAGGTCCTCCCACAGGTGGAGCCCGTCCTTGGTCTCCACGCACTCCTGGCCGACGCCGGGCCCCATCAGCTCGGAGAGGCCGTAGATGTCCACCGCGTGGATGCCGAGCCGCTCCTCGATCTCCTCGCGCATCTCGGCGGTCCACGGCTCGGCGCCCAGGATGCCGATCCGCAGCGAGGAGGCCCGCGGGTCGAGCCCCTGCTTCTCGAACTCGTCGATGAGGGTGAGGAGATAGGACGGCGTGGCGGTGATGACGTCCGGCCGGAAGTCCTGGATCAGCCGCACCTGCCGGGAGGTCATCCCGCCCGAGGCCGGCACCACCGTGCAGCCCAGCCGCTCGGCACCGTAGTGGAGCCCGAGCCCGCCGGTGAACAGCCCGTAGCCGTAGGCGTTGTGCAGCAGGTCGCCCGGCCGTCCGCCGGCCGCGCGGATGCACCGGGCCACCGCCCCGGACCAGGTGTCCAGATCTCCGTCGGTGTAGCCGACCACGGTCGGGGCGCCGGTGGACCCGCTGGAGGCGTGCAGTCGGCGCAGCCGCTCGCGCGGAACGGCGAGCATCCCGAAGGGGTACTGGGCCCGCAGGTCGTCCTTGCCGGTGAGCGGGAAGCGGGCCAGGTCCGAGAGCTCGCGGCAGTCCTCGGGCCGGACCCCGGCCTGGTCGAACCTCTCCCGGTAGGCGGGGACGTTCGTATAGGTGTAGGCCAGCATCTCCCGCAGTCGCCGCAGTTGCAGCTCGCGCAGCTGACCGCGGCTCAACCGCTCGGCCGGGTCGAGGAGTTCGGGGGTGGGCGGGGTGCCGAGCCGGGTCATTCGGACCGCCTCCCGTCTCCGGAAACCGCATCGGCCGCGCCGCCCCGGCGCAGCTCCCGGCTGCGTCCGCGGAACTCCGCGACCACCTCGGAACCGCGCAGCAGCCGGACGTCGTACAGCCCGCCGCGCCCGGCCCGGTGCCGCTCCTCGGCCTGGGCGAGCAGTACGTCACCCTCTCGCACCGGGGCGAGGAAGTCGATGCCCGCGCCGGCCGCGACCGTCACCGGTCCGCGGCCGTTGCAGGCGCAGGCGAAGGCGGTGTCGGCGAAGAGGAAGAGGTAGCCGCCGTGGGCGATGCCGTGGCCGTTGACCATCTGCCGGGTGACGGTCATCTTCAGCAGCGCGCTGCCCGCCTCCGCCTCCAGCAGCTCGATGCCCAGCGCCTGGGAGGCCGCGTCCTCCGCGAACATCCGGCGTACGGACTCCGGCGGGCGCGCGGCGCCGCCGGGCTCCGGCTCCTCGCCGGGCTCCGGCTCCTCGCCGGGCGTCGGCTCTTCGGACACGGGCACCCCTCCCAGCGGTCCAGCAGGCTGTCACCGACCGAATATTCGGTTCAGTCGGCCGGGGCTGTCAAGGGTTCACGCTCTGCGCGGCGAGCCGCGTCCACCTCCGGGTCAGCCCGGCCTCGATCCCCACCAGCGCCGTCCCCAGCAGCCAGAAGAAGACCGCCAGGCAGACGCAGTTGATCGTGACCGCCACCCCGCTGTGCTCGGTGAGATCCAGGAAGGGGTACGGGTAGCGGGTGCCGCCGCCCACCACCGCGCCCCGGACCAGCGCGAACGCCAGGTAGGCCAGCGGATAGCCGAGCCAGTGGAGGGCGTCCCGCAGCCGCAGCCGGGCGCGCGGGCCGATGAACACCCAGTCGCCCAGCGCCATCAGCGGGCACAGGACGTGGAGCAGCACGCTGTGCCAGACGTAGTGCGACTCCTGCTGGACGGTGTAGAAGGGGCTGGCCGGGTTGGCCAGCAGCAGGTTGAAGACCAGCCCGGTGATCAGGATGTACAGCGTCGCGGCGCCCTTCACCGCGGGCGGGACGCCGGGCCCCGCCCCGCCGCGCAGGCCCTGCACGGTGAGGATGCCGAAGCAGACCGCCAGGATCAGGTTCGACTGGAAGGTGAAGTAGATCCAGAAGTCCGCCGGCCCCGGATCGGCGATGCCCGAGTAGACGGCCTGGACGAGCCCGACCGCCCCGACCAGGAAGAGCACCGCGCGGTACGCCGTCACCCGGCGCCGCCGCCGGACCTCCGGGTCGGGCCCCGTTGTGGACGCGGATGACGTTGCTGCCATGACTGATGGATCCCCCTCCGTGGACGTCCGCATATCGCGGAGCGTCATGTTACTGGCGAGGAACCCTCCGCACCGGTATCCGGACCAAGGTCCCTGGCCCGCACTCTCCTTCGGCACGTAGGTTCGGAACCACCGCCGAGCAACGGAGGGACGGACGATGCCGCAGGACCCCGGCGCCACCACCCGCCGCCCCCGCCTGACCACCGCCGCCCTCGTCCTCCTCCTTACCGGCGTCTCCGCGCTGATCGCCGTGGTGGACCTGGCCTTCGGCCTCGGCATCCGGCTCTCCCTGGTCCTGCTCTTCCTGCCCGCCTTCGTCTCCGGCTACGGCACCGCCCGGCAGACCCTGGTCGCGGGCGCCTGGAGCGTCGCCGGGCTGATCGTCTCCTTCCACTTCCAGCCGTCCCCGCCGCGCACGGTGGCCACGCTGATCGGCGTCGCGGTGGTGCTGAGCGCGCTCTCGCTGGAGGCCGGGCGCCGCCGGCTCCGCCAGGAGGAGCGGGTGGACCGGCTGCGCACCACCGCGGGTGCCCTCCAGCGCCAGCTGCTGCGCTCCCTCCCCGCCCGGGCGCCGGCCCGGGAGCCCAGCGTCCTCGTCCACGGGCTGTACCGGCCGATGGAGGAGGAGCGGCTGGTCGGCGGCGACATCTACGACGTGGCCGACGGGCCCGGCGGGCGCAGCCGGATCCTGATCGCCGACGTCCAGGGCAAGGGACTTCCGGCGATCGGCACCGGCTTCGCCGTGCTCGGCGCCTTCCGCGAGTCGGCGCCGCGCGAGGAGAGCCTCCAGCGGGTGGCCGCCGCCCTGGAGGACGCCGTCGTCCGGCACAACGAGCAGGCCGTGCGCGCGGGCGAGCCGGAGCGCTTCGTCACCGCCCTGCTGCTGGAGACCGACGGCGGGCGCACCGTCCGCGCCGTCAACTGCGGCCATATCGCCCCGCTGCTGATCCCCGGCGGCGGCCCCGCGGGGGCGCGAGGGCGGAGCTGCCCCCGGGCGCCCAGCCGCCGGTCGGGCCGCTGCCGGAGGCGCCGTCCGTGCCGCTCGGGCTGCAGGCGCTCTCCCCGGAGCCGCGCTCCGCGCACAGCTTCGCCCTGCCGGCCGGGTCGGTGCTGCTGCTCTTCACCGACGGGGTCACCGAGGCGCGCGCCCCCGGCGGCGCCTTCTACCCGCTGGAGGAGCGGCTCTCTGCCTGGTCCGCGGAGCGGCTGCGGACGGACGAACTGCTCGCCCGGATGGAGAGCGACGTGGAGGCGTACACCCACGGGCGGCAGCGCGACGACATAACCGTGCTGGCGATCGAACGCGCCCCCGCGCAGTCCCCGCGCCCGGGCTCGCTCCGGCTCCCGCCGGGCCGGCCGCGCCGTCCTCCGCGGCGCTCCAGCGCAGCATCATGGCGGCCGGCTTCCGGTGAGCTGACGCGCCCGTCGTGCCCGCCGTGCCCGAGCGGACCCCGGGCCGCGAGTTGCGGGCGTCCCGGCCCCGTTCGAACCTGAGACGGTGGACCCCCTCTCGTGCTCGCGTGACGCTCGCCGACACGTGTCCGAATAGCCGCGCTTGGCATGGGAACTGACGATGCGTCGGCTGCGTCTTCGTCCGTGCACGACCGCTTCCGACCGTTTCGAAGGAGCACGCGCATGCGCCGCAACCTCGTCACCCCCCGCACAGCGCTGATGGCCGGAGCGGCGATCGCAGCGGCCGCCGCGCTCTCCGGCTGCGGCTCCTCCGGCGGGAGCGCCCAGCAGACGGCGCCGAGCGGCTCCGCGACCTCCGCGGCGGCCTCGGCCCCCTCCGCTCCCGCCACCGGCGCGCAGGGAACGGCCCGTTCCGCGACCGTGACGACGGGCACCGGCGCCGGCACGGGCTCCCCCGGCCCGGCCGCCGGCTCCGCGGGCGGCACGGGCGGCGGCACGGCCGGCGCCGGTGCCCCGGCCTCCGCCGGCGCGGCCCCGCGGGCGGGGTCGCCACCTGCGCCGCCGGGCAGCTCCGGCTCTCCCTCGGCCCCGGAGACGTGGGCGCGGGCCAGCTCTACACCCCCCTCGTCTTCACCAACACCGGTTCGGCCGCCTGCGCGCTGCGCGGCTACCCGGGCGTGAGCGTGCTGGACGCGCAGGGGCGGCAGATCGGAGCGCCCGCGACCCACGAGTCGGGCCAATCGGTGAACACCGTCGTGCTGCGTCCCGGGAAGTCCGCCCGCGCCCCGCTGCACACCACCAACGGTCCGCTCGGCGGCTCCTGCCGGGCGACGGGTTCCTCGCTCCGGGTGTACCCGCCGGCCTCCCGCGCTTCGCTCCAGGTCCAGGCGCGGTACCAGGTCTGCTCGGGGGTCTTCACGGTCCAGCCGGTGCAGCCCTGAGCCGGGGGACGGCGGGCCGGCGGGGCGGCGGGGCGACCGGCCGGTCCGCTGACGGTTCGCCAGATAGGCGTGGGCGACTGGGGTCGATAGTCGGCCTCTATCGGGACGATCCCGAGGAAGTGTTGGACATCACACGGGATCTCAGGGCATGATGCTGATCGATCGGTGATCGATCGACGTCCGTCCCGAGGAGATGTGGCCGATGAGCACCGTGGTCCTGCCCTCCCCAGCCGCCGACGACTGCGGAGACCCGCGTTTCGAGCACGAGACCCTCCCCTACCTCGACCGCCTCTACGCGGCCGCGCACCGGATGACCGGCGCGGCGGCCCGCGCCGAGGAGCTGGTGGAGCGCGCCTTCACCCGCGCCTACCGCACCTACCGCAAGTCCGCGCCGCCCGCCGGCGACGCCCGCACCTGGCTCTTCCGCAACCTCTACAGCGCCTGGCTGGACGCGGCCGAGGAGGAGGTCCCGGCGCAGGGCGGTGGCCCCGGCTCGCCGACCACGGACGCGGCCGACGCCGTCCGCAACGCGATGGACTCGCTCACCCCCAAGGTCAGGTTCACCGTCTACCTCGCCGACGTCGAGGGCTTCTCCGAGGCGGAGATCGCCGAGATCACCGGGGTCCCCAAGGGGATAGCGGCGACCCGGCTGCACCGCGCCCACGGGCAGCTGGAGGCACGGCTGGAGGACTGGGCCCGGCACAGCGCGCCGTGACGGCGCCGCCCCCGTCCCCCACCTCCTGAAAGCCCCCTGAAAGCCTCCCGAAAGCCCCGGCGGCCTGCGGCGGAGCGCCGATCCGGCAAGGCACGTTGCCAGATCCCACGATCTGGTGGACACTCTTGCCAGATACCGGATCGCCCGCTGAGAGGTTGCGATGCCTGTCGCCGGCAAGCCCGTCCCCCGGACCTTCCAGGAGTTCGTCCTCGGCCCGCTGGTCTTCACCGCGGGACCGGCCAACGTCCTGATGCAGCTGAGCAGGCTGCCCGTCGCCTACGGGGTGATGAAGAGCAGGGTCCACAGCGGCCGCCTGGACCGGCACCCGGTCAAGCGCACCCGGACCACCCTCACCTACCTCGTCGTCGCCGACCTCGGCACCGAGGAGGAACGCGCCTGGCTGCGCGAGGAGATCAACCGCCAGCACCGGGGTGTCCGCTCGGCCCCCGGCGACTCCGTCGCCTACAACGCCTTCGACCGAGGGCTCCAGCTGTGGGTGGCCGCCTGTATCTACCTCGGCTATGAGGAGCTCTACCGGGCGCGGTTCGGCGAGCCCGAGGGCGAGGCGCTGGAGGCGCTGTACCGGCACGGCGCGCGGCTGGCCGACACCCTCCAGGTGCCGACGGAGATGTGGCCGGCCGACCGGCGGGCCTTCGAGGAGTATTGGCAGGAGGGGCTGCGGCGGATCGGGTCCGACGAGGCCTCCCGCGCCTTCCTCCACCAGCTCATCGACCTGCGCTACCTGCCTCGCCCGCTCTCCCTGCTGCTGGGCCCGGGCATGCGGTTCATGTCGATCGGCTGGCTGCCCCAGGAGTTCCGGGAAGAGCTCCGCCTCGACTGGGGGCCGCGCCGCGAGCGGCTGTTCCGGGGAGTGGTGCGCGGTCTGGCCGGGGCCCTGGGCGCGCTCCCCCGCCCGCTGCGGGAGTTCCCCTTCAACGTCTACTACCGGGACTTCCAACGGCGGATGCGAGCCGGACGCGCCTTCACATGACCGGCGGAACAACGCCGCGGACGGCTCCCGCGCGGGCAGAATGAGCTGCCATGGGCACCAGGACCTACGGCGGCCAGACCGCCGAGCGGCGGCGCGAGCAGCGGCGCATCGAACTGCTCGACGCCGCGCTGGAGATCATCGGTGAGCGCGGCTTCCCGGCACTCACGGTGGCCGGGCTGTGCGCCCGGGCGGGGCTGAACGAGCGGTACTACTACGAGAGCTTCAAGGACCGGGAGGCCGTGCTGGCCGCGGTGGCCGGCCGGGTCACCGACGAGGTGGTGGCCGCGATGGGCGCGGCGGCGAGCGCGGTCGCTCCCCCGCGCACACCGCGGGCCATCGCGGGGGCGGCACTGCGGGCCGCCGTCGAGCTGGTCACGGACGATCCCCGGAAGGCCAGAGTGCTCTTCCTGGAGGCGCCGCTCAGCCCCGAGCTGGCCGGGCGGCGCCGGGAGACGGTCCGGCCGTTCGTCCGGCTGATGCTCGAACAGACCGATGCCGGAAGGGAGTTGGGCACCGAGCGGGCGGAGTTCCTGGGCACCTTCCTGGTCGGCGGGGTCGCCGAGACCGTCACCGCCTGGCTGCGGGCCGACCGCCCGACCCCCAGGGACGCCTTGATAGAGCAGCTCACCGATCTGTTCACGCTGGTCGCCGATGGCGCCCGGCGGGACTCGGCCGCCGCGGCCCTCCCCCGGAGGGAGCGGGCCGGCGCCTGAGGCCCCCGCCCCTGGCAGCACGGTGACCCGCGCCCCCGAAAGGCGGCGCGGGTCACCTGGTAGCGGCGGACCGGGGTCACGGGTCCGCGTCATCGGACCGCGGTCAGCGGTCCGGGCTCAGCGGACCGGGGTCAGCGGTAGGACACCGTCTGGCTCTGGTCGGTCGGGCGGGTCGGGGTGGTGACGGTGAGGGTGTGACCGGCCGCGTCCCAGCTCCAGGCGGAGGACGGCAGCGGGCGGCCGTTCAGGGAGACCACGCTGGGCGCGGTGGCGTCGGTGAAGGCGACCGTCCACTGACGCTGGGTCACCGGGCCGGTGGCCGCCGCGATCCGGAGGGTGTGGACCGCGCCGGTGCGGGAGTAGTCCAGGCGGGTCTGGCGGACCTGCGCGGGGCTCTTGGAGACGCCGTCGTCCTCGTAGAGCGAGCTGCTGCCGGACGCCCCCTCCGCGACCGTGGCCGTGACCGCGGTCAGCTTGCTCTGCACGTCGTTGGCGACGTCGTGGGTGCGGGTGGTGACGATGCCGCCGGACTTGACGAAGACCGGCATGGTGGACAGGTCGGTGGTGATCTGCGCGGTGGTGCCGCCGGCGTAGGTCTTGCCCGTGAAGTAGTCGGTCCAGCTGCTCCCCGGCGGGAACCAGACCGAGGTGGTCGCCGACTCGCCCGGCGTGGTCACCGGAGCGACCAGCATGTCCGGACCGTAGAGGTACTCGGCACCGTCCTGGGCGTACGCCTCCTGCGAGTCCGGGTACTGCAGGTAGAGCGGCCGGGTGACCGGGACACCGGTCCGGGAGGCCTGCTGGGCCAGGGTGTAGGTGTAGGGCACCAGGTTCTCGCGGAGGTTGAGGAACTTCTCCGCGGAGTCCTTGGCCGCCGTGCCGTACTGCCAGGGCAGCCGGTCGCTGTGGTTGCCGTGGAGGCGGTCGATCGGCTGGAAGGTGCCGAGCTGCACCCAGCGGGCGTAGAGGTCGTCGGCGTCCTTGGTGCTGCCCGGCTCGGCGCCCTTGGCCTGGGTGCCGTCGTTGTTGAAGCCGCCGATGTCGTGGCTGACCGCGGAGAGGCCGGTGGAGGCGGACTCCCCGGGCGTGTAGCCGACCTCGAACTTCAGCGTCGCCCAGGTGGAGGTGGTGTCCCCGGTGAAGTGGACGGTGGTGCGCTTGTCCGCCCAGGGGCCGCCGGCCACCGGCTGCGGGCCGCTGTACCCGCCGGCCTGCAGCGAGCCGAAGGCGCGGGAGAGGACGAAGCCGCGGCCGACGGTCTTGTTCGCGTCGCTCGCGTACTGCTGGTTGATCCAGGCGTCAGGGGTGACCCCGCCCAGCGAGGAGTAGGAGTTGTCGCAGCACCAGTCGAGCCACCAGAAGTCGGCGCCGGCCTGCTCCATGCTCTGGTGGAGGTCCATATAGGCCTTGAGCTGGGCCGGCTGGCCCCAGTCGAAGACGTACTGGCTGCCGTCCTTGGTCAGGGTGTTGCCCGCGGTGGCCTGGGCCTGGGCGTACTGCGAGTCGTTCGGGACGATGCTGGGGTGGATGTTGAGGGTGTTGTGGAGACCCATCGAGGCCGCCCAGTCGAAGAACGCCTTGGGGTCGGGGTACTTGGCCGGGTCCATCTCCCAGCCGTCCCAGGTGCTGGGCGACTTGAAGTCGGTGTCGGTCACCAGGACGTCCAGCGGGACGCCGTCGGCGCGGAACTTGGGCAGGATGGTGTTCTCGTAGTCGGCGGCGCTCCGGTCGTAGTACTCGGAGTACCAGACGCCGTAGGCCCAGCGGGGCAGCAGCTCGGAGGGGCCGGTGAGGGTGGCCAGTTCGGAGAGCGCCCGCTGGTAGTCGTGGCCGTAGGCGAAGAGGTAGCCGTCCTGGTACGGCTTGCCGTGGTGGTCGCCGCGCTGGGTGACCTGCTTGGTGGCGTCGTCGAAGACCGCCGATCCGCTGTCGTCCAGCAGGCTCCAGCCGTCCTGGTAGAGGAGCCCGGGGGTGGTCGGGGCGGAGCCGTTGACGCCGTCCAGACCGCGGCGGTAGCCGCCGAGCGGGGCGTGCGGGGCGAGCAGCGGCGCGTTGGCCGCGGTGAGCGCCGCGGTGTCCAGGTTGAGGTGGCAGCTGTCCGCGTCGGCCGTGCAGCCGAGGGTCACGTCCTGGTCGCCGGCCGCGAGGTCGACCGGGACGGCGACCGTCCGCCAGGAGTCCCAGCTGCTGGTGGTGTCGAGGGACGCGGTGGTGGCCGCCTCCGAGCCCACCTGGACGGTGATCTTGCGAGCCGCCGACTGGGCGTTGGAGTAACGGAGTTGGAGGGCGTAGTGGCCCGCCTTGGGCACCCCGGTGACGTGGAGGACGTCCGAGGCGCCGGCCGACTCCAGACCGGCGACGAAGCCGCCGCCGGAGTAGTCGCTGTGGTCGCCGGCCAGCACGGCGGAGCCGTTGAGGGTGCCGGCCTCGGCCTCGCAGACCGTGCCGAACGGGCAGGGCCGCACGTTGGACGGCGCCGGCGGGTAGGCGGCGCCCGGGGTGAGCACGGCCAGGCTGTCGATGTTGACGTTGCCCGAGTCGCTCGCACTCCGATGGACGGTCACCGTGTTGGTGCCCGCGGCGAGGGTCACCTGGGTCTTGGCGAGCCCCCAGGTGTTCCAGTCCGCCGTGGTCGGGAGGGTGAGGCCGTGGTCGGTGCCGTTGGCGGAGACGGTGAGGGTGCGGGTGACGTCCTGGCCGTCGCCGCCGACCGCGTTGGCGTACCGGGCGTCGAGCTCGTAGGTGCCGGCGGTGGGCGCGGTCACCTGGAAGGAGATCGAGGAACCGCTGCTCTGGAAGCCGGCGGCGAAGCCGGTGCCGGTGTACCCGGTGTGGTCGGTGGCCACCCCCACGCCGTTCAACTGGAGGCTCTCGGCCTCGCAGAGCTTGCCGAAGTCGCAGGAGTGCGCGCCCCAGGGGGCGGCGGTGACCTGCTGGCGCCCGGCCTTCAGCCGGAGTTGGAGGTTGTCCGGGCCGAAGGGGCCGGAGCCGGTCTTGTACCGGAGGACCACCGTGCCGGTGTCGATGCTCAGCCAGCCGTTGGAGGTGCTGGTGGTGAAGGGCGCCCCGGAGAAGCCGTCCCGGCCGATGGCGTTGTAGGTCGGCGCGTCCAGGAACTGCGTGTCGCCGGCGTACTCGGTGCGGATCAGGGTGGGCGACAGCACCTCGAAACGGGCGTCGCCGGAGACCACCGCTTTGGCCCGGGGACTTGACATCGTTGTCGAAGTGCGGGCGGGGGCGGCGCTCGAGGACTGCTGGAGGGCGGTCAGCCCCAGCAGTGCGGCGACCAGTATGACGACGGGTTTGGCTCTGCGGCGCAGCACCAGGACTCCTTCAGAACCGCGGACGGGACGCCGTTTCACATGGATCGGGCACAGGGCAGTCACATGATGTGCTGCGGCAACCGCTTGCGCAAGACCCGCGTCCCGTTCCGGCCGTCACCCCCGTCCCTTGTCTCCGCCCGGCCTCAACTCCGGTCGCCCTTCGGGGTCCTGACGCCCTCTCGCCACTCGGCGTGCCGGATCCGGCCCTGGTCGAGGAGGTCCCCCACAGTCCCCCACTCATTGCGGCCGAGCCGGGCCAGCGGTCGCAGCCGGGTGATCTCCGGGTGCCCGTCCACCAGCACCGCCTCGTCGATCGCGATCCGCAGCACCCTGCCGAAGACCACCGTCGAGACGCCGAAGCCGACGGTGCTGTGCAGCCGGCACTCGATCGCCACGGGCGAGCCCGCCACCCGCGGCGGCTTCACCAGCGCCGAGGGCTCCTGAGCGATCCCGACCGCCGCGAACTCGCCCTCCTCCGGCGGGAAGTCGGTCGCCGAGTCGTTGATCTCCGCGAACTGCGACTCCGAGGCGAAGTTCACCACGAACTCCCCGGTCTCCACCGCGTTCCGCAGGCTGTCCTTGGTGCCCACCGAGGTGAACTGCACGATCGGCGGGGCGGCACTGGACACCGTGTAGAAGGAGTGCGGTGCGACGTTGGCGACGCCGTCCGCGGAGAGGGTGGACACCCACGCGATCGGCCGCGGCACGACCGTCGCGGTGAGCAGCCGGTAGAAGTCGGGGGAACTCGTGGTCTCGGGATCGAAGTCGATGCGCATGATCCCCAGTATCGCGGTCCAGCGGCGCGCATCCCAACGCCCCCCGCCAGCGTCACCCTGCCGGCGGCTCAGCGGCGGCTCAGCGACAACGTACTGGTCAGCGGAACGACGAGCCGGTGCCCGGCGATTGGGACCTCCGGGCACCGGCATGCGGGGGGGCGAAGCCCGCTAGATCAGATGCCGCGCAGCGGCGGGATCGCCGGGACCTCCGGGGCGTTGCGGATGTCCTCGACGGTCATCCGGAAGCTCTCCGGGTAGGCCTCGCGCTGGGTGCGGCGGGCCGGTTCCGTGGTGCGCCAGCAGTACAGGCACTGCTGGCACTGGTAGACCTCCCAGGCGCCGGCGACCGGGGAGACGAAGAGGAGTTCCAGGGTGCGGTGGGCGCAGCGGGGGCACTCGGCAGGCGGCGTGGCGGGGGTGCGGGTCGTGGTCATGGCTTGGTTCTCCTTCACTTGCCGAGCTGCTGAAGCTTCGTCAGCCAGGCGCCCATTTCCGGCAGGTCGCGGACCTGGTTGCCGTAGTTGCCCCGGCGGTCCGGTTCGACCGGGGTGGTGGCGTCGATGATGAGCTTGTCGGTGATGCCGGGGGTCTCCGCCTGCGGGGCGAGTTCGAGTACCGGCAGGTTGGGGACGGTGATCAGGTCGCCGCGCGGGTTCATCTTGGTCGACAGAGCCCACATCACCTGCGGCAGGTTGAACGGGTCCACGTCCTCGTCGACCACGATCACGGTGGCCGCGTAGCCGAGTCCGTGCGGGGTGGTCAGCACCCGCATGCCGACCGCCTTGGCGAAGCCGCCGTAGCGCTTCCCGGTCGACACGATCACCACCAGGCCGTGGGTGTACATCGCGTTGACCGCCCGCACCTCGGGGAAGTCCCGCTTGAGCTGCTGGTAGAGGGGGACGCAGGTGTTGGCGGCCATCAGGTAGTCGATCTCGGTCCACGGCATGCCGAGGTAGAGGTGCTCGAAGACCGGGTTGCTGCGGTAGGAGATCCGGTCGATCCGGATCACCGTCATGTTCCGGCCGCCGGAGTAGTGGCCGGTGAACTCGCCGAAGGGGCCCTCGATCTCGCGCTTGCGGCCCTCGATCACGCCCTCGATGACCACCTCGGAGCCCCACGGCACCGGCAGCCCGGTGAGCGGGGCGGCGGCGATGGGGGCGGGAGCGCCGCGCAGCGCGCCGGCCAGCTCGTACTCGTTCTGGTCGTACTCCATGGGGGTGGACGCGACGATGGAGATGACCGGGTCGTTGCCGAGGGTGATGGCGATCGGCAGGTCCTCGCCCCTCTCCTCGGCCTTGCGCAGGTGCTGGGCGATGTCGTGCATCGGCACCGGCTGGAGGGCGAGCTTGCGCTTGCCCTTGACCTCGATGCGGTAGACGCCGACGTTCTGCTTCCCGCTGTTCTCCGGGTCGTCGGGGTCCTTGGAGACCACCGCCGCCTTGTCCAGGTAGAAGCCGCCGTCGCCGTCGTTGAGCCGGATCAGCGGGAGGACCTCGAAGATGTCGACCTCGTCGCCCTCCACGGAGTTCTCCGCCCACAGCGGGTTCTCCCGCCACTCCGGCTCGACGGGGAACTCGGCCCAGCGCCGGATGAACTCGTCCACCTGCTCCTTGGTCCCGGTCTCCTTGGGGAGGCCGAGGGCCAGCGCGTGGTTCGCCCATGAGCCGTGGACGTTGACGGCGATCCTCGCGTCCTGGAAGCCGTAGACGTTGTCGAAATACAGTGCGGGGGCGGCCTCCCCGAGGCGGGGAGCCGCGTTCGCGGCCGCCGCGATGTCCGGCTCCGGCATCACCTCCTCGGTGATGCGCCGAAGCTGGCCCTCCTTGTCGAGGGCGTCCAGAAAACTGCGCAGGTCGTCATAGGCCATGGGAACTCCAGGATCGTCGTAGGGCTCAGACGGCGGTGGGCCGCAGCTCTCGGGCTGCGCGCATGCCGTCCCACCGCCGGGCGGCGGGAGCGGGCAGGTCGAACTGGTCCAGCACGCGGGCGGTGACGTGGTCGACGATGTCGTCCACCGACCGGGGGTGGTTGTAGAAGGCGGGCATCGGCGGCACCAGCTGCACGCCCATCCGGGACAGCGCCAGCATGTTCTCCAGATGGATCTCGCTGAGCGGGGTCTCCCGCGGCACCAGCACCAGCTTCCGCCGCTCCTTGAGGACCACGTCCGCCGCCCGGCCCAGCAGGCCGTCCGCGTAACCGGCGCGGATGCCGGCCAGACTCTTCATCGAGCACGGCGCGATCACCATGCCGTCGGTCCGGAACGAGCCCGAGGAGATCACCGCGCCCTGGTCCTCGGGCGCGTGCGCCACGTCGGCGAGGGCGGTCACCTCGCGCACCGACATCCCCGTCTCCAGCTCGATGGTCGTCCGCGCCCAACGCGAGAGCACCAGATGGGTCTCCACCTCCGGCTGCTCCGCCAGGTTCTGCAGGAGCCGGACGCCGAAGACCGCACCGGTCGCTCCTGTCATGCCTACGATCAATCGACGCATGGGCGGCTCGCTCCTCAGGTACTCGTGTCACGCGGGCGCCCGGGTGGCCGAAGGAAGATTTCGGTCACCGGCAGCCCGGTCACCCACCACGCTAAGCAGGGGTTCAGGGCCCGCTCCGGTAACCTTGGGACAGCTCATGAACCAAAACGGACAGCATGCGATCGCGCGGATCCCCTTCCGGCCCTCCCCCGGCGGACCGCCGGGCCTGGACATCCGGGAGTTCGCCGAGCTTCGGGAGCGAGCCGAGGCCCACGGCGTCGATCTGGGCCGTCCGATGCGCGCCGAGTTCCATCACCTGATCACCGTGCGCACCGGGAGCCTGCGGCACTGGGTGGACGGGGCCGAACACCTCGTGCTGCCCGGCAGGTGGCTGTGGATCCACCCGGGGCAGGTGCACAGCTTCGACCAGTCCCCCGAGGCGGCGGACGGGACCATCCTGATGTTCATGCCGGGGTTCTTCGACGCCTCGACCGTCGATGCCGTCGGTCTGGACCCGTCCCCGCGGCGGGGCCTGATCATCCCGGACCGGACCGAGCAGGAGCTGGCGACCCGGCTCCTCGCCCTGCTGCGCGAGGTCTACTACGACACCGGTTCCGTGCCCCTCGCCACGCATATCGAGCTCGTCCGGCACCTGGCCTCCGCGCTCCTCCTGCGCCTGGCCCACCTCCGCGACCGGCAGCACGCCGAGGCGCCGAGCAGCGACACCTTCCGCCGGTTCCACGAGGCGCTGGAACGCGACTTCACCGTCAGCCACACCGTCGACGAGTACGCGCAGGCCCTCGGCTACAGCGTGCGCACCCTCACCCGGGCCTGCCTGGCGGCCGCCGGCCGCACCGCCAAGCAGTACCTGGACGACCGCGTGCTGCTGGAGGCCAAGCGCCTCCTGGTGCACACCGACTTGGCCCCCGCCCGCATCGCCGAGCAGCTGGGCTTCACCTCGGCCACGGTCTTCACCAAGTTCTTCCGCCGCTGCTCCGGCGAGACCCCCACGGCCTTCCGCCACCGCGCGCGCATCGGAGGGTGAGGGTCTGTGCGGCGGCCCGCGGGCGGCGCGGGAGGATGCCCCCGCGGGCCGGGAGCCGTCGTCAGGAGGTGGGGACGCCTGCCTCGGCGGCGAGTCGGCCGGGGTCGGTCGTCAGCCAGCCGTAGCGGATGGAGTTCCAGAACGCGCACTGGTGCCGGGCGGCGTAGACCCCGGCGTCCAGGGCCCGGCTGCCGCCACCGGGCAGCAGCGACATGTACCCGTCGCCGCCGTCGCCGCCGCTGCCGCTGCCGTACGCCGGCCAGGGGGCCTGACCCGGGGTGGCGGGGTTCGCGTGCTCCACGAAGGAGCCCCAGTACCGCACCATCTCACTGGACAGCTCCTGCTGCGGCGGGGAGAGGAGGGACGAGGTCTCCGAGGGCCACAGATAGCTCAGCTCGCCGGTGTGCGGGGCTCCGGCGTCGAAGTCGGCGGGAGCGCCGGGGGTCGGCGGATGCGGGTCGTCGAACTCGTAGAGGTAGGTCCGGGGTTGCCGGGCCGCGAACTCGGCCGTGAGGTTCTGGTACTGACAGCCCGCCAGGCCGTAGAAGACGCTGCTGTCGTCCCACAGCGAACTGATGGCGTAGGTCGCGGCATACGGGCCGCTGCGGGCGCGGTAGGGGTAGTGCGCGAGGACGGCGTCGGCCCGAGCGCCGAACTCCAGCCGAACGGCCCGCTCGTACTGCGCCTGGGTCGCGCCCGCGAACGGCAGCGCCCACTCGCGCACCTCGTCCCGGGTGGTGCCGATCAGCAGGGGGACGTGCGCGTACCGGCCGGACCGGACGGCGGTGCCCGGCGCGAGCGGGAGTTCGGGGACACCGGCCACCGGCAGGGGGCCGCTCAGGAGGCCCCCGAGGAAGCCGCCGTCCGACGCCAGCAGTTGGTCGGCCGGCTTGTTCCGCAGGCAGGACACACTGGCCGGGACGTCGCCGCAGCCCGCTGCCGCCGCGTAACTCCGGCCCCTGGCGGTGGCCTGGGCGACGGTGAGGCTGGGGCATCCGCCGCTCTGGATGATCGCGCCGGAGAACAGGCCGCGCGCCGGTGGCGAGGCGAGCAGGGCGCAGACGGAGTGCCCGCCGGCGGACTGGCCGGCGATGGTCACGCGATCCGGATCCCCGCCGAAGGCGCCGATGTCGCGGTGGGTCCAACGCAGCGCCGCCTCCTGGTCGAGCAGCCCGTAGTCGCCGGCGCCCTGGCTGCTCAGTCCGGGCAGGTCGAGGAAGCCGAACACGCCCAGCCGGTAGTTGATCGAGACGACCACGACGTTGTCGGCCTTCGCGATCCGCGAACCGTC
Organism: Phaeacidiphilus oryzae TH49; assembly: GCF_000744815.1. NCBI lineage: Bacteria > Bacillati > Actinomycetota > Actinomycetes > Kitasatosporales > Streptomycetaceae > Phaeacidiphilus > Phaeacidiphilus oryzae. Next base: position 536,269 of record NZ_JQMQ01000004.1, on the reverse strand, counting down.
GTAGATGTCTCCCGAGCCGCTGGAGAAGCCGCCACCGTGGATCCAGAACATCACCGGCAGCGGGCGGTTGCCGCGCTTCGCGGGGGTGTAGACGTTCAGGTAGAGGCAGTCCTCGCTCATCCCCGGACCGGCGCTCTGGCCGTTGGCCGCCTGGAGGCAGCGCGGGCCGTAGGCGGTGGCCGACCGCACACCCGCCCAGGCGGCGGCGGGAGCGGGGGGCTGCCACCGTCGGTGGCCGACCGGCGGTGCGGCGTAGGGAATGCCGAGGAAGCGGTCGACGCCGTCCGCGGTGCCTCCCGCGAGGGTGCCCTTGTCGGTGGTGACCGTCACGGGGCGGGTGTCGGCTGACGCGGGTACGGCCGTCGTCACGACCAGTAGGGCGAACAGGCTCAGCAGCAGGGCGAAGCTCCGCCGGCGAGTGAACCGCACTGGACCTCCCGAGAGGCAGAAGCGATGAGGAGTCCGGATTCTGCGCCGCGGGCCCCAACGCCCACAATAGTCGCGGCCCGCACAGCGGTCCGGGCCCCTTCTGCGGTCGGTGGGTGTCAGTGGGTCATCCGATCCCGGCTCACGGCTTCAGTGGCACGGTGGCCCAGGCAGGCCGGCCGGGCCGTATCGCAACGCAGCTGACCGAGCGGACGGGCGGACCGGCGTCCCTTCCGGCACCGCGCCCCGCCCGGCTTCCCGGCCTCAGGGCGGGGCGCCCCCGCCCCGGGCGGAACTCATGGCAAGTCGACAGACCACTATCGCGCGGCACGCCTGGACGACTCCGTCCGCGCTGCGGCACGCGAGCTCTACCCGGCAAGCCTGGTCGCCAGTCCGCATCTGTTCAGAGCACAGGCCGTGCCAGGAATCTGCGTCGCCTGACCACGGTCGATGCTCCGCGCGGACCAGGTCGCGCCGTCGCACTCCCTTTGTCGGCGGCCGGGGACGCGCGCGCCCGTCAGCGGGGCAAGGTCTGGGTGACGCGCCACAGGCGGCGGGGCAGGTCGCCTTCCTCGAAGGGGTGGACCTCGTTCAGTGTCCAGCCGTCGGCGAGGGCATCGACCAGGTCGCGGTCGAAGAAGTGGACGGCGAAGCCGCCGTGCTCGTAGATGTCGTCGCCGTGCGAGGTGCCGGCGCCGTAGTGGGCGTCTTCCGTGTGCCGGACGGTGTACACGAATGTGCCGCCAGGTCGCAGGACGCGGCGGATCTCACCGACGATCGTGTGGATCTCCTTGGTGGACAGGGCCATGCACAGCAGCATGTGCGCGAAGACGGCGTCCACGGAGGCGTCCGGCAGCGGCAGTGCCTCGCGCACGTCGTGGACCACGGTGGTGACCTGTCCCGTCACGCCCTGCGCCTGGGCCGCCCGGCGCAGTTGTTCCAGCCCGACGGGGCTGAAGTCGGCGGCTTGGACGGCGAAGCCCTCGCGGGCGAAGTACAGGGCATCGCGGCCGTGTCCGGCGCCGAGCTCCAGGACGTCCCGGGCCCCGGCAGCACGGAACACGCCGACGGCGTGGAGGGCCGGCGCGGAGGGCTCCTCGCCGTACATGCCGGGATGGGCGGTGTAGGTGTCCTGCCAGTGCCGCCGCTGGGCCTCGGCCAGCTCCCGCTCGTCCGCCACGGCCTTCTGCCTCCCGTTTCGTGCCCCGGGTGCAGCTTAGCCGTGCCCTGGTCGCGGCCGGTTCACCTGGGTCGTTGGCTGGTGGGGAGGTGGCCGGTGTTGACCAGCCAGGTCAGCAGTGTGTGGTGTTCGCGGTAGGCGCGGGCCACTTCCATCGCGGGGGCTGTGCTCACCCGCTCGTGGGCCCATGCGGTCAGAGCCCGTACGGTGGCCGGGGCGAGGTAGCTGTGCTGACGCCAGGTCAGCCGAGCCAGGCGCAGGCGCGTCTCGTTCTCGGCCTCCGCCCGCGGCCAGGCGTGGGTGTCGGTCAAGAACAGCTCGATGAGCTGAGCCGGCGTGCGCAGGTCTGTCATATCGGCTCCCGAGACGCCCTCCCACTCCCCACCCGGGTCGCCTACCCCGTCTCTGCGCCGAACGCCTCTCCCGGGCGAGATCGGCCACGCCTGCGCGTACCAACCGCCGCCACCCCGCGCCCATCTGCGGCGGAGGCCCAAGGGAGCGGGGAGCGGGCCGCGACCTGGGAGCAAATAGTGCATTTCGATGCCGCAGCGGTAGAGCCGGGACGGCAGGCGCCTGCGGCAGCAGCGGGAAAGCGGTTCCGGGGGTTCGACCCGCACCAGCTCCCGCTGCCACCGCCGACCTACTCCGAGCCGGCCAGCGGCCGTCAGTCAGCGGGGGGACCTGAATGCGGCGTGTCGACCGAAGCCGACAGCGACCAGCGCAACGGCCGCGAGGACGATCATCGCCACCGGCAGTGATCGCGCTCCGACGCCGTCGACCAGGATCCCTCCGACTGCACCCGCCGCGAAGATCGCCAGATTGAAGGCCGTGGTCACCAAGGCGATGGCGGCGTCCGCATTCTCCCCAGCCGCGTCCCCGGTGGCGGTTTGCAGCTGTGTCGCCGAGCCGCCGAAGGCGACACCCCACAGGACGATGGCGAGGATCGCCAGTGGAGTGGACCCCTGCGTGGCGAGGAGGAGGACACCGGCGACGATGAACAGGCTCACGCCGGCCAGAACGAGACGCCGCATCATCCGGTCCACCAGCGCCCCAGTGACCCAGATACCGCCGATCGCGGCGATGCCGAAGACGACGAGTGCCACGTCGGGCCGCAGGTGGAGGTGCGACTGCTGCAGGTACGGGGCGATGTAGGCGTACATGAGGTTGTGGGCGAGCATCCACACGAACACGACGGCGAGGATGGTCGCCACGCCCGGAAGCCGCAGGACGGCCGCGAAGGGCAGGCGGGTGTGCGCCTCCTGCCCCGGAACGTCCGGGACGATTGCCAGCGCCGCGACCGCGACGAGGGCGATGAGGACGGACATCGCGGCGAAGGTCCACCGCCAGCCGGCCACCGAACCGAGCCAGGTACCCAGCGGCGTTCCGGCGGCGAGCGCGACCGGGGTACCGCTCATCGCGATGGCCAGGGCGCGCCCGGCACGCTCCGGCGCCGCGATACGCATGGCGTACCCGGCAAGCATCCCCCACAGCAGCCCGGAGAACGCCCCCGCGATGAACCGGACGACGAGCGCGACGGCGAGGTCGGGCGCCAGGGCGGTGACGGTGTTCGCGACGAGGAAGCCGCTCAGCCCGATGACGAGCAGCGGCTTTCGCCGGACCCCGCGCGTCATGACGATCGCCGGGATCGCCGCCAGGACCGTTCCGATCGCGTAGGCGCTGACGAGTTGGCCGGCCGCGCCGACCGAGACCCCGATTCCGCCGGCGATCTGAGGAAGGAGTCCGGCCGGCATCGTCTCGGTCATGATGACGATGAAGATGGTGCTCGCCATCACGGCCAGGGCGGCGAGGGGAAGCCGCGTATCCGGCTGGGTCGAAGCGGATGTGACGCTCGTGGCAGTCATGAGATTGACTCCTGGTTTTATGGATCGATCGATCCGATACTGATCCCAGGCCGCATCCGCTGTCAAATTAGATCGATCGATCCACAAGGACCGGCAGCGCCGGCGGACGCCGACCCAAGTGCTAAAGTGGAGCGATCGATCCGAAACTATGACATGCGGGAGGCTCGTTTGTCCGCCGTCGGACGTCCCCGCGCCTTCGACATGGAGAAGGTGCTGGAAGCCGCAGCCCTGCTGTTCTGGGAACACGGCTACGAAGCCACCTCGCTGGCCCAGCTCCGCGAGGCCACTGGCCTGTCCTCGGCCAGCCTGTACGGCACCTTCGGCTCCAAGCACGGCCTGTTCGAGCGGGCCGTGGAGCACTACATGGCCGGACCCGGCAGCGTCACCGCGGTGGTGGACGACGAGACCCTGAGCCCGCGCGAGGCGATCGCCCAGATGCTGCACCGGTCGATCGACATGCAGACCGACCCCGCACATCCGCGCGGCTGCCTCGTCTCGCTGGCGGGCACCGTCGGGAACCACGGCAAGGACGAAGGCGCCGCGCACGACACGATGAAGAGGTGGCGCGCGACGGGCAGGGCGCGCATCCGGGCCTGCGTCGTCCGCAGCGTCGCCGCGGGAGAACTCCCCGAGGACACCGATGTGGACGCCATCGCGTCCGTGATCCATTCCTTCCTGCTGGGTGTGTCCACCCAGGCATGCGACGGGATGTCCGCCCAGGCACTGCACGCCGCCGCGGACGCCGTCCTCGCGATGTGGCGCGCGTAGGAAGCCCCACTCCGCCGCCCGAGCCCCACAGCGGCGCTGTCGCGCGCCCCGCGGCTCAGCAGCCGAACAGCACCGCGCCTACCGGCCGTCCGGGCTCGCGGCCACTGGCCCGCGGCTCCGACAAGCGTTCCCAAGCAGGCCGAAGCCCGGCGCCGTTGCAGGTTGAGGCGCGGGGCTTGGTGAGGGCCTGCTTCCAGGTGAGCCGGTCGACGTCGAGGAGGTCCCAGGGGCCGTCGACGGGCACGGTGCGGTTCTTCCTTCCGGGACGGTCGGCGTGGGCTCCGGCGGCGAAGAGGAGGTCGATGTCCAGGTGGCGGGTGGTGGCGGGGCGGCCCTCCAGCAGGCCGGCCACGGCCAGCACCAGGGTTCCGCCACGCACGGCGGCGACCGTGACCTCGGCGCAGGGCGAGGCACCTCGACCGCCGGGCGCGGAGACCTGAGCCGCCTTCCGAGCCGGGTCTGAGCGAAGGTGAGGTGTCGCGGCATCGGCGGACTGCACCTGTGGGCCGGTCGGCCCCGGGAGCGGCTAGTGCAGGTCCGTGAGCCGTTCGTCAGCCCAGGGCGGCCAGGAGGGTTTTGAGTTCGATCTGTTGCTGCGCCGGTGCCATCGGCGGGTTCGGGTGGTCGATGCCGAAGGTCTTGAGGACCTTGTCCATCTGGGCGTCGATGGAGGTCCAGCCGGTGCCGTCCAGGGGCTGGAGGGAGGACTGGTCGGCGTCCCACAGGTCGCGTAGTGACTGGGCCGCCTTGTGGGCGCCGGACGTGTCTCCTGCGCGGGTGTCCTTGAGGGAGGTGGTGGCGAGGGAGCGCAGCGCCTGGACCTTGGCGATGGGGAATTTCTTCACGGCCTGGCCGGGCGCGAGCTGCACGGTGGAGGTGGTGTCGGTCTCGGGTGCCGGCCCCACGTGCGGCTGGGCGTGGGCCCAGGCGAGCAGGACCGTGGTGGCGACGGCGAGAAGCCCGAAACCGGCAAGCGCGACGCGCTCTCTGCGCGGATCGGTGGCCGCCTGGGAAGCGTGGGTCGCCTCATAGGTCTCGGTCACGTCCGAGCGTGTCACCGTGAGGTAGACGACGGTCGCCAGGATCAGCCCGAGGAAGATCAGACTGGTGGTGAAGGTACCCAAGGCAAGGCCGGTGGGATCGCCCGGGTTCTGGGCGACCTTCGGCGATGCGAGCCAGTCGCCGATGTTGGCGCCCAGGGGGCGGGTGAGGATGTAGGCGAGCCAGAAGGACAGCACCGGGTTCGCGCCGAAGCGCCACAGCGCTGTGATCGCCGCGATCAGGGCGAGCGGCAGCAGCACGGAGACGCCCGGGCTCCAGCCGGACAGCTCCAGGGTCCAATCGCCGGTCGCGGTCCCGAGCGCGAAGGTGACGAGGACGGAGAGCCAGTAGAAGGACTCCCGCGAGGGTGTGGTGACCGAGTGGATCGACAGGGTGCGCTCTCGCAGCCACCACACGCCGAACACCACCGCGAGCAGCACCGAGAAGACCGCGGAACTGATCCACAGCGGAACGTTCAGCTGATCCGTCAGGATGTCGGTGTACAGGGTGCCAGTGACGCTCACGACGACAACGGTCAGCCAGTACGGGAACGGTACGTACCGCTTCAGGCGCAACTGGACGGCGAGGGCCACCGCGAAGACCGCAGTGAAGAGCCAGGCCGTGTTCACCAAGCCGACGCCCAGCTGCATGTTGATCCAGTCGGCGAAGCTCTCACCGACCGTGGTGCACAGGATCTTGATCACCCAGAACCAGACGGTGACCTCAGGGACCTTGTTGAGCATGAGCCGCCCGCGGCGCGTGCGGGCTTCGGTCGTCGTTGTCATGAAGTGAGGTTTGCGCTCGGAACCTGCACGCAACCTGACTACGTGGCCGGGGCAGTCGCCTGAGCGGCCGGAAGCGTCACCTGAACGTGGCCGTGGCCATCCGCCCACGCGCGGACCTCCGCACCGGCCGAGGCGGCGATTCGCCGGACCACCGGCAGCCCGAGCCCGTATCCCGCGCCGCCGGTCACGCCCGCCTCGAAGACCCGGTCGACCTCACCGGGATCGAACCCGGGACCGTCGTCGCGGACATCGACCACGACGTCCCCGCCCTGGGGTCGGGCGGTGATCCACACGCGCGACCGCGCATGCCGGAGGCCGTTCTCCAGGAGAGGCGACAGAAGCGACACGGCGACGTCACCCGCAACGGCGACCTCGACTCCCGCGGGGCAGTCGACCTCGACCGCGCGGCCGGCGATCGCCTTCAACGCGACGGCGCGCAGATCGCACCGGTTCCCGGCGTCTATCCGCGCCCGAGCGGCGCCCAGAAGCGTCGTGATCGCCGAGTTGAGGCGGTCGACCTCGGCCAGCACCACTGCCGGCGCCACGGGCTCGCCGTACAGCTGCGCCATCTGCGCCTCGGCCCGCAGGACCGTGAGCGGTGTCCGCAGCTCGTGGGCGATCTCGTCGGTGAGCCGGCGCTCGTCCGCCAGCGCGCTGTCGACGCGTGCCAGCAAGTGGTCCAGGGTCTGTGCCAGTTCCCCGAACTCGTCACGGGGGACGCCGAGATCGAAGCGGCGTCCGGGTTCGCGATGACCCCAGTCATCAGCGAGAGCGGCCATCTCGTGCACGATCCGCAGCGCGCGGCGCACCACGAGGTGGGCGACGGCGCCGGCGAAGAGGATCGCCAGACCGCCCAGGATCAGGGACAAGGTCAGACTGTGCTGCTCGGAGGTCTCGTAGGGCGTGAGGTCCACGCGGACGATCGCCATGACGTGGTGGCCATCGATCGGGATCTGCTGCGCATAGAGGAGATACCGGTCGACTGTGGCCGTCTGTGCTCGTTCTGAGCCGGCCAGCGCCTCGACCGGCCCGATCATGCGCGTGGGTACGTTGCCGTCGACCAGGCGGCCGTCGGCGTACACCCAGACAACCTCGTCCAGCGCCTCGCTGCCGTTCTCCGTCAGCACGACTCGGCCGCCCGCGGTGGCGGTGACGTTCGCCGCGACGGCCTCGGCGCGGGTGCGCGCCAGTTTGTGCGCGTCCGCGTCCGTCACCCGGCTCAGGAGCACGTGCGAAACCACGACCAGTATCGCCACCACGGCGGTCGCGATCAGCACGGTGAGCGCGACAATCCTCGAGCGGAATCCCGTCACTGCCATCGGTAGCCCACGCCGCGAACCGTCGCCAGACGCTCGGCCACACCCAGAAGACCGAGCTTGGTACGCAGCCGTCGCACAAAGGAGTCGAGGGTGTTGTCGCTGACCTGGGCCCCGAGCGGCCAGCCGGCGGCGACAAGGGCGTGACGGCGCACCGCCTCGCCCTGCCCGGCGATGAGGCGGCCCAGGAGCCGGAACTCAGTCGGGGTCAGGCCTTCGCTCACCGAGTTGTAGGTCACCACGTGCTTGGCCGGGTCAAGGATGACCTCACCCGCTGCGGGCGGCGCGGCGGCCCGCCGCAGTAGCGCGCGGATACGGACCAGGAGTTCCGGGATGTCGAAGGGTTTGGTCAGGTAGTCATCGGCACCCGCTTCGAAGCCGCCTACTTTGTGATGCAGACCGTCCATGGCGGTGAGCATCAATACCGGCGCGTCGACGCCGCGTGCCCGAAGCGCCAGGCAGACGTCCCTGCCATCGGCGTCCGGGAGTCCTAGATCCAGGACGACGAGCTGGGGTGCGGGTTCGAGCTGCCGCAGCAGGCTGCCGGCCGTGGCGGCGACGCAGACTCTGTGGCCGTCGCGCTCCAGGGCGCGCTTGAGAAGACCGCGGACGGTCGCGTCGTCTTCGCACACCATGAGGAGAGCCACGCCATGACCCTAGACACTCCCGCTCCCGATCTCCATTCTCCCCGATCAGTCGCACGACAGTCGCTGGTAGCACACCACCCCCAGGCAAGCTGCGCGTGAAGCTGCGACGACCGACGGGAACGCCTCCAGCACCCTTCGACGTCGATGACGCCCCACGTCTCCACCTCGCGCAGGCCCGGCTACGGCTGCTCCGTGATCGAACTCGCGGAGTGTTGCGCAAAGCACCTTCCGCAGGTCCCAACGGGCTGTGGCGGCACGGCGCGCGGCGGCGCGCCTGAGTTCGGCCCGCTACTACTGCGGAGGGCGCCCCTGGTCCGGGGGCGCGGGCCGGGCGTCGCGTTCCTGAGCGCCGGTCAGCAGACGCTTGCGCAGGGCCGGCTGGGCCGCGCATTCGACGCCGGTCCAGGCCATCGCGATCGCACCGTCCAAGACCGCGCGGTCGGCGCCGGGCGTGGCGCTGGCGGCAGCGAACTCTGCCGTGTGCTGGCGGGCGCCGGCCGTGTCGAAGCCGATCGTGGGATGGATGGCCGGGACGAGTTGGGAGACGTTGCCCATATCGGTGGAGCCGGTGCGGTGGGGCGTGCGGTCGACGTTGCGGCCCAGCTCCTCCGCGGCCGCGGCGTAGAGCTCGCTCAGCTCCCCGTTCTGGCGGAGCTCGGCGAAGTCCCGTCCGTTGGGGGCGATCTCCAGCTCGGCACCGGTGGCCACCGCACCGGCCTCGAAGCAGGCCCGGACGCGCGTTTGGATGTCGCGGAGCCGGGCCAGGGAGTCGGCACGGACCTCGTAGAGCGCGGCGGTGTGCGCGGGGATGACGTTCGCTGCCTGACCGCCGTCGGTGACGATCCCGTGGACCACCGCGTCCCTGGGCAGCTGCTGGCGCAGGAGGCCGAGCGAGGTCTGGGCCACGGTGAGGGCGTCCAGGGCGTTCACCCCCTCCCAGGGGGCCGCCGCGGCATGCGCCGGCCGTCCGGTGTAGGAGATGTTCCAGGAACCGATGGCCAGCGACTGTCCATGCACCTGGTCCTCGGCGTCGGCGTGCGCCATCATCGCCGCGCCGACCCCGTCGAAGACACCCGCCTCGATCAGGTACGCCTTGCCGCCGCCGTCCTCCTCGGCCGGGGTGCCTATCAGCCGGACGGTGATATCGAGTGCGTCGACCACGGCGCTCAGCGCCAGCGCCGCGCCGGTGGCCGCAGCTGCGTTGACGTTGTGGCCGCAGGCGTGGCCGAGCCCGGGCAGCGCGTCGTACTCAGCGCAGAAGGCGATCACCAGATCGCCGGCTCCGAAGCGCGCGTCGAAGGCGGTCGGCAGTCCCCCGGCCCCGCGCTGCACCGTGAAACCGGCCTTCTGCGCCAGGGACGCGATCGCCGCGGCCGATCGGTGCTCCTGGAAGGCGAGCTCCGGCTCGGCGTGCAGGCGGTGACTCAACGCGATGAGGGAGCCGTTGAGCTCGCGAGCGCGCTCTTCAACCTGGCGGCGCAGCTCGGCCGTACTGGACTTCATAGGGTGACTCCTCGTCAGTTCGTCTTTCGGGGCAGCCAGCCGGCCGCCACCGCGGCGGCCGCGCCGACCAGGCCGCAGATCACCCAGGCCGTGCTGTAGCCGCCGAGCTCCACCCTGTCGGCGGCATCGGCGTGTGCGCTCAATGTGGCGCTCACCAGTGCGGCACCGACCGCCCCGCCGAGGGAGAGCACCAGTTCGTTCACCCCTGCCGCGGTCGCCGTCTCAGACGTGGGCACGGCCTCCACCGAAAGGGCCCGGGTCGCCGATTCGAAGACGCCCATGGCGATCCCGACCAGCGCTGATGTCACTACCCAGCCCGTCAGTGTCCTGTACAGCAGTGCCAGTCCGCCGAAGCCCACCAGCGCCGCCAACCCGCCGATCGCCACCGTCACGCGGTCGCCCAGCAGCCGCAGAGCCCGCGGCGTGAGCAGCGAGGCGGCCATCCCGGTCGCCGACAAGGGCAACAAGGCGAAGCCGGTCGCCAGCGAGCCCAGTCCAAAGCCGTATCCGGCGGTGTGCGGGGAGGCGCCCAGAAAGGTGGAGTTCGCGCCCAGGGTGCCGAGGGTGCCGAAGGACAGGCAGAAGGTCACCACCGACAGCAGCGCCACCCGGCGGTTGCGGAACATCCGGACGTCCACCATCGGCCGCTCGGCTCTCAGCTCTGCGAATGGCCAGGCGGCAGCCGCCAGTACACCGATCGCGGCACTGATCAGTGTGGCGGAGGACGCCCAGCCCCAAGCGGGGCCCTGGGACAGCGCCAAGGTGATCCCGATCAGTCCCACCGAGAGGAGGGCACACGGCAGCAGGGGGAATCCCTGACCGACCGGTTCCGAGCGTTCGGCGGGGATCAGCAGACAGGCCGTGAAACCCAGTACCCCGACGACGGCCCCGGCCCACAGCCCGAGCACCGGGCTGACCGCGGCCACCGCACCGGCCGCCACCCCGGCCACCCCGACTGCCGCCAGCAGCACCCCCGCCAGGGCGCCGATCCCGCGCCGGACCCCCGCGTCGCCCGCGCGGTCCCGCAGGATTCCGATCATCAGCGGCATGAAGCCCACCACGCCGCCCTGCAGCAGCGCCCCCAGCGCGATGCCGCCCAGCGACGGCCACACCGCCATCAAAAGCGAGCCGAAGGCCACCATCGCCACTGACAGCCTCAGCACCTTCCGGTAGCCGTGGTTGTCGCCCAGCCTGGACAGCACGGGGGTGAACACCGTCATCCCGACCTGTTGCACCACGTAGATCCAGGACAGCTGGACGACACTGATCCCGTGCTGGGAACCGACGGTCGGCAGCACCGGATACAGATACTGCTGGGTGAAGCCGCTGACGACCTCGACGACGGCCATCGAGCCGAGCATCGGACCTACGCCGAGCCCCCTCTGGCCGGAGGAGACGTCTCTGGGCGGGTCGATGGTTTCGGGCATGGCAGCTCTCCTCGGAGATCTCTGGGGCGGGGGCCGGGGCAGGCATGAAAACGCAGACCACTCAGGAGCGCAGCCGGGGGACCCCGCCGCGCAGCGCCAGGTCCACCAGCTCATCGGCCTGGGACGCCAGGAAGACGTCCCGGCGGACCTCGCTGCGGAACTGGACGACTCCCGACCATGTGTCGATCAGCAGATCCACGTCGGTGTCGGAGGGGAGGTCACCGCGTGCGATCGCCCGCTGGACGACGGCCCGGGCATCCAGCCGGCGCGGCGCGATCACCTCGCGGCGGAAGCGCTCCATCACCGCGGGATCACCCATGTTCGCCCACAGGGCGGGCAGGACGCGGCTGCCCTCCTCCTGCACATCGCGGAGGATCAGCTCGAACAGGCGGCGCAGTTCGGCCCGGCTGTCGCCGAGCTCGGGCACGGTGTCCATCCGGGCGTCCCGGATGAGGAGCTCCCCCACCAAGGCGGCCTTGTGCGGCCACCGGCGGTAGATGGTCTTGCGCGTCACCCCGGCCCGCTTGGCGACCTTGTCGACGGTCAGCTCCAGATAGCCGAGCTCCGTAAGCAATTCGGCGACGGCGTCCAGCACCTTGCGCTGCGCGTCGCCCGACGCGCTCTCCCTGCCCATGGCCGTTCAACCTAGAGGGCGCCCACGGGCCCCGTCAACGCTTTCAGGTAAACATGGTGTTCCCCCATCAGGGCCTGCCATACAGTCATCGGAGCCGATGGGGGAACACTCTGTTTACCCGATCCTTCCGCCCGCAGGGCTGTGCGGGCGGTCAGCGCTCACCCCAAGCGGCCGAGGGCCGGCACGCGGACGTTCTCGCTCGGGAGCGGCGCTTTTCGCTTAGTGATCACCTGCTGGACTCGGCTGCCCGGACGACCATGCCCGAGACTAGAAGGTGACCACGGTGGCGTGTTCGAGTGTGAAGCGCAGGAACTCGTCTCGGGCAACCCGCAGATTGAGCCCGCGCCGTGCGAGTTCGGCTTCGACTCCCTCGGCACGGGCTGCGTTGACGCAGGCCCCGACAAGGACACCGTCGGCGATCAACTCGTCGATCTGACGGTTGTAGGTGGCGCTTGCCACGGAGGCATCCCCGTCCGTGAGACGGCGCTGGGCCGGCCCGAAGCAGAAGACCTCGACGCTGCTGCCCTGGTCCGGCGCGACCTCATGAATGCGCTGGGCTACGCGGGTTCCTGTGGCGATCGAGTCATCGTCGTCGTGGAACACATGGATGACGGTCTTGAGCATCTAGCACGCCCTCCGGTCGTTCGGACTGGTCGGGCGACCGTATCAATCATCTCGAATAACAGGACACAACATCTTGCATGTTGATACAACCTGCGTGACACCCCCATCACCTCGGGAGTGCAGCACTCCTGATGAGGCCAAGGCGCCGGACCGGCTTTTCGAGACGCCGTTCCAGCAGCCCGTCGGGTGTGCCAACTCAGTCGTTGCAGAGTCCCATGGACACCGACGCCGCACCCCGCGTCCTCGTCATCGGGCTCGATCCGTATCGGGTGCCCGGGCCGTGGGATCCCGAGCCGGCAGCCCAGGCGATCGAGGAGGGGCTGAACAAGTTCGCCGAACACGGCGTGGGCGCGGAGACCTGCCTGTTCGGCCTCGATGGAAGTGACGACGTGGAAGCGGTCGTCGGGAAAGCACTGCGAGCCCACCGGTGGGAGTGTGTCACCGTCGGCGGTGGCCTGCGGCACTCAGACGATCAGGTCGCTCCTCGAGCTAGTGATCAACCTGATTCGGCGCCACGCACCCGATGCGGCCATCGCCTTCAACAGCAGCCCAGCCACCACCTACGAGGCCGCCGCCCGTTGGATCGAGTGACGGCGACAAACCACGCGGACCGGAGCCACGCCACGTCCTGACTCGTCGTCGGGACACTCGACGAAGTGGCCGCGCTCGAAGTCGACGGCGATCTTCGGGTGACGATGTCGCAGACCGGACCGGTCCGCCAGGAGTCAGCCACTGCTATCCGGAGCCGAGGGGGTAGTTATCCCGGATGAGCCGGCCGATCTCCTCGCGGACGGACAGAAGGTCTCGCAACGATTCGTCCAATTCGTCCAGCGTGCGCTGCAGTTCCTCAGCCGAGATGCCGGGGTCGCGCAGGCTCTCGACGAATTCGTCTCGATGTTGCAGCACCCAGGCCGCACGGCCCGCGACCGCCGTCTCGTACGCCTCGAGGACCTCCGGGCAGTAGATCCGCATCATGCTGCGCAGGGTGCGGCGCGCTTCGGCGCGACTCCGCGATCCACGCCACCGCCGCAGCCACGGAACGGCCGGCTGGAGGAGCCGGTCCGCATCCGCCGTGATCCGTTCGATGAACCCCCGATGCAGGCGCATCCGGTGGTCTGGCGCCATTTGAGGAGGGCCGCCACGATAGAACCATGGCGAACCGGTCAAGCGGGCATCGAGGGCGTACTCGACGGCGTGATTGCTCTCCTCAGCGGCGGCACACCATTCGTCCAGCACGGTGAAGAGCTCCATCAGCGCCTCGCGGGCGCCAGGCCATCCTTGCGCGGGCGGCGTGGCCTTCCTGATCACCTCGGCGATGCTCGCTCCGAGCTTCGCCACACTCGCCGCCTCGGCACCTGTGACCACGCTTCCCCCTTATGAGACCGACCCGCTGGCAGCTTGGACCCGCGCCAGGCCGGCTGTCCACGGTCGCTCGGAACTCGGCTCCCAGGAGGGGTCGCGGAGTAGTACGCGGCGGGTCCGCCCCCGGCACGGCCTTCTGACGTCGAGGCGGTCCACGGCCGGGGCCCCGGAACTGTGCTCCGGGGCCCCGGCCGCCGTGTCCCGCGCTCCGCGCTCCGCCGGTCAGTTGTAGCTGGTCAGATAGCCGACGGTGCTGCCTGAGCGGACCGTGGGGCCGGTGCCGTCGATGACGTGGTCGATGGTGCCGACGCCGCCCAGGGAGACGGTGACCATGTCGTGCCACTGCACCCCGGAAACGGTGGGCGAGGTGAACGCGTTGGCTGCGGCCACGCCGGAGTTCGCGCTGAAGTAGCAGTAGACGCCGAGCCCGTAGCCCTGGAAGCCGGTCACCGAGCCGGCGAGGGCGATCGAGGGGTAGCCGTCGGACGAGCCGTCCATCCAGCTGGCCTGGTCCGGCGGGTCGTAGGGCATCTCGCTCTGGTAGAAGTAGTCGGCTCCGCCGTCGCCGTTCCACTGGGTCTGGACGGCCTGGTAGTGCTCGACGGCAAGGCCGTACATGGTCACGCGGGCGCCGTTGACCACCAGTCCGTTGGCGGCGGTGTTGGTGTTCCAGCCGACCGTGCCGCTGTTGCCGTGGTCGGCGCGCCACAGCCACAGGTCGTCGCCGATCACGTCGGAGCTGTTCACCTCCAGGGTCTCGGTGGCCCTGCCGACCGTCGCTCCCCCGATCCGGGCGAAGACGTCGGAGAGCACGGTCGGGTCGCCGGCGTGCGAGGCGCTGGAGCCGTTCGGGCCGATCTCCACCAGCACCGGGGAGTTGGTGGTGCCCGCGTCGAAGAGCAGGCCGCCGATGCGGACGCCGTTCACGTCCGCCGTCTTCAGGACGGTGTCGCCGTTGTCGGAGACCAGCGTGGCCAGGCCCAGGCCGAGGACGACGGTGTCCGGGTCGGTGGCGTCGAGGGTGCCGTCGATCTGGTAGACGCCCGGGGTGAACAGCAGGTCCTTGCCCGCGGCGAGCGCCGAGTTGAGCTGGTCGGCCGTGTCGCCGGGGGTGGCGATGTAGAAGTCGCCGATCGGCAGCGAGGTGCCTGGGGTGTCGCCGTTCGCCCAGGACACCCCCTGCGAGCCGGTCCGGGTACCGGGGACGAAGACGTTCCAGTTCCCTGAGCCGTCGACGTAGGGGTAGGGCTTCTCGTCCACGGTCGGGGTCTGGCCGACCGTGGTGTCGGGCGGGCTGGGGAAGCTCTGCGCGGGCGCGCCGCCGGTGCCGACGAAGACCATGTTCCAGTTGGATCCGGTGTAGCCGCCGAACCGGTCGTTGCGGTAGAGGAACTGCTGCTGGGTGCCGGAGTCGACCTGCCCGGTGACCACCGAGTCGCCGAGGAAGCCGCCGGAGGACCAGTTGCTGGTGGTGTTCCCCGAGGTGTCGTCGTCCAGCACCAGGTTGCCGTCGATGTTCACCCGGCGCATCGGCGAGGCCTGGGAGACCGCCCACTCGGTGGAACCGGAGGACGGGTCGATGGTGATGTTCTCCACCCCGCGCCAGAAGTTCTGGGTGGCGTTGCCGTTGCTCCAGGCCGCGTCGGCGTGGATGCCGCCCCCGGTGATCACGGTCTGCGAGGGGTTCTGGCCGAGGCCCACCACCTCGGTGTAGAAGCCGACCGGGACCGACACGTCGTACGTCCCCGGCTCGAACATCAACTCGTAGCGCTGGTTACCGAACTGGTTCGACTCCTGGGTCGCGTAGACGGCGTCGATGTCGTTCTGGATCGTGGTGGTCGACATGGAGGTGTCGAAGACGTAGACGTTCGGGCCGAGGGCCGGGGTGTTGCCGGGCGCGGTGGCGGTGGGCAGGGTCCAGGTCTGGTTGGCGGTGCCGGCGCAGCTCCAGATCTGCGCCTGGGTGCCGGAGCCGCCGTACCCGGTGTCGTCCAGGCACTTACCGGAGTCGGGGTTGACCAGCTCGCCGTCCGACCGCGGCTGCCAGACCTGGGCGACCGTCCCGTTGCAGGTGTAGAGGTCCACCGCGGTGCCGTCGGCGGTGCCGGCCCCGGCGACGTCCAGGCACTTGCCGAGGGTGCGGAGGGTGCCGTCCGAGGCCACGGTCCACTGCTGCGCCGCGGTCCCGTTGCAGGTGTAGACCTGCACAGGGTTGCCGTCGGCCGTGGAGGCGGAGCGGTCGTCCAGGCACAGGCCCTGGTAGCCGACGATCGCGCCGGCGGGAGTGGCGTTGGGCGTGGTGCCGGGCTTGGCGTTGGGCGTTGCGGCGGGTCTGGCGGCGGCCTGCGCGTGCTGCGGGGTCAGGGCGTTGAACGCGGCGAGGAGCAGGGCCGCCACGGCGAGGACGGCAGCCAGGCGCGCCCGCGCTCCCGCCCGGCTGCCGGCGCGGGCGCCGGCGCGCGCGCCGATACGCACGCCGCCGCGCGCGCCGATACGGCCGCTCACGGCAGGGTCCAGATCTGGTTGGCGGTGTCGGCGCAGCTCCAGATCTGCACCTGGGTCCCGGAGCCGCCGTACCCGGTGTCGTCCAGGCACTTGCCGGAGTTGGGGTTGACCAGCTCGCCGTTGGACTGGTGCTGCCAGACCTGGGCGGCGGTGCCGTTGCAGCCGTACAGGTCGACCTTGGTGCCGTTCGCGGTGCCCGCCGCGTCCACGTCCAGGCACTTGCCGAGGACCCTCAGCGTGCCGTCCGAGCCGGCGGTCCACTGCTGGGCGCCGGTCCCGTTGCAGGTGTAGACCTGGATCGGGTTGTAGTCGGCGGTGCTCGCCGACTGGTCGTCCAGGCACAGGCCCTGGTAGCCGGTGATCTGCCCGGTGCCCGTCCCGGTGCCGCCGCCACCGCCGCTGCTGCTGCTGCCGGTGATCGCGTTGAAGAGGGACGAGTACTGGTAGCCGGTCGGCTTGTCGTAGCCGTCCACCTCCCAGAAGGACAGCTCGCCGACGCCCTTGGCGGCGGCGAAGCTCTCCAGCGTGGCGGCGTCCGAGGTGGAGAAGTACTCGTTGTCGTCGTTCTGCCCGGCGATCGGGGTCAGGCCCATCATCCCGTAGGCGGCGGAGGTCGAGATCCCGTACAGGCCGGCCAGCTGCGAGGCAGAGGCCTGGGCGGCCGACTCGGCGTCCGCGAGGGCGTTCTGGCCGTCGCCGAAGTCCATGGTCATCAGGTTGACGGTGGTGACCTTCACCCCCTGCGAGCGCGCGTCCTGCAGCAGCGCGTACTCGGAGCCACTGCCGGTGGGCAGTCCGTCCGGGGCCACTGCCAGGGTGAAGTCCACCTGTACGGACGGGTCCTCGGCCTGCAGAGCGGCCAGTGCCTGGTCGCGCCGGGTGGTGGCGGCGGTGTCGGAGAGGACGCCGCCCTCGATGTCGAAGTCGAGCCGCGTCACGCCGTAGGTGTCGACCACGTTCTTGTACGCGGCGGTGAGCGAGGAGACGCTGGTGCAGGTCTGCGCGAGCTCTCCGCCGGAGGCGCCGCCGAAGGAGACGATGACGTTGCCGCCGGACGACTGGAGCGAGCTGATCTGCGACGAGAACGCGCCGACTCCGGAGCCGTCGTCCTCCCACTCCGGCGTGCAGCCGGACTTGGGGATGAGGAAGGCCAGGGTGTAGTCCTTCAAGCCGGTCGCGGACTGGTCCGCGGCCATGTCGCCGGCGTCGGAGGAGGAGATCTGCAGGTACGGCGCGGCGTAGTGGGCGGGGAAGGCGCCGCCCGCCGCGGCGGCCGGCGTCGAGCCGGTGAAACCGAGGCCGAGGCCGGCCAGGACGGCGGCCAGCGCGGCGCCGGGTACTCGGACCCGGCGCGCCGACTTCGTGGGACGCATGTGGGGGATCCCTTCGGTCGCATCGTTTCTGAAACAACTTCAGAAACAGGGGTGCCAGCGATTGCAGCAGTGCGCTCGAATGGCGTCAACGGGCTGCGGATGACTGGTACAGACCAAAATGCATCGTTACGGGGAAGTGATGAAACAGAGCTCTGTTTCGAAGGGCGACGAGGCGGGCGGCCGGGTCACGGTGCGCGCGATCGCCGCGCAGACCGGGCTGTCCATCGCGACCGTCTCCCGGGTGCTGAACGGCGCGGACGGCGTCGCGCCCGCCACCCGCGAGCGGGTACGGCAGGTGGTGGACCGGCTCGGCGGGCGCGCGCCGGAGCCGCGGCCGCGGGCCCGCGGGCCGGAGTCGCGGCTGCCGGTCTTCGTCCGCTGCCCCTACCTGCTGACCGACTACTTCGGGCACATCGTGACCTCGGTCGCCGAGACGCTGGCCCTGCGCGGCCGGGCCATGCTGCTCGACGCGGGGGACGCGGTGGTCGGCTCGACGGCGCTCCGCGAGCTGCCCGGCCGGCGGGACGTCCGCGGCGCGGTGCTGATCCTGCCGCCCGAGCCGCGCGCCGATCTGGAGGCGCTGGCCGCGCGCGGCTACCCGTTCGTGGTGATCGATCCGCGGGTCACCGTGCCGCGCGGCACGATGTCGGTCTCGGCGGCGCACTTCTCCGGCGCCCGCGCCGTCACCCGCCTCCTGGTGGAGCTCGGCCATCGCCGGATCGGCCTGATCACCGGGCCGGCCGCCTGGCACTCCCGGGACGACCGGGTGGGCGGCCACCTCGCGGCGCTCTCGGAGGCCGGTCTGCTCGGCGATCCCGGGCTGCTGCGCCATGGCGAGCCCGCGACGGAGACCGGGCTGCGGGCGGGTGGCGAACTGCTCGACCTCGGTCCGCGGCCGACGGCGGTGGTCTGCTACAACGACAAGGTCGCCGTCGGCGTGCTGGAGGCGGCCAGGGAGCGCGGGCTGCGGGTCCCCGAGGACCTGTCGGTGACCGGCTTCGACGACATCGACGTCAGCCGGGCCGCCTCCCCCCGCCTGACGACGGTCCGCCAGCCCCTGCTGGAGATGGGCAGGACCGCCGTCACGATGCTGATGCGCCAACTCGACGGCCATGCCCACGAGGCGGTCAGCATGGAGCTGGCCACCCGGCTGATCGTCCGGGAGAGCACCGGCCCCGCGCCCGCCGACGGGGCTTAGCGGGACATCGACCACCGCGCGTCAGGCGGCGCCGCGGGTGGTCTACCGGGCAGCGGACCCGGCAGCGGCCCGGTCAGCGGACCCGGCAGCGGCCCGGTCAGCGGACCCGGCAGCGGTCCCGGCAGTGGCCGGGGAGGCGGCCCAGACGTCGGTGACGACGGGGTGGGGCCGGCCCGGAGGGCGCCGGCGCCGCCCGCGTAGTTCTCGTCCACCTGGGCGGCCTCCGCGGCCGAGGGGACGGCGTTCGTACAGGAGGGGCCCGGACCGTGACCGGACATCAGCTCGGAGCAGGGCCCGCTGTAGTCGTCCGGGAGGCCGAAGATGTGCCCGGTCTCGTGGGCGGTGACGCGGGTGGCGTCGTAGCCCTGGTCCAGGGCCTGGCTTCCGAGGTCGACCTCGCCCTTGGCGCCGCCGGGGACGATCGGCCCGAGGGTGGTCTGCGGCCAGCCGTCGGTGGCCACATAGGTGTAGTCGGCCGAACCGGGCGAAGCGGCCTTCTGCAGGTGGACGTTGTGGACCGCGGCGTTCCAGTTGGCCACGGCCTGGTCGATCGCGCTCTCCCAGGTGGCTCCGGCCTGACTGTCGTCGTAGGTCAGGGTGACCACGGCGGCCCCCGGCCGCGCGGCGGCCTGCGCGGAGTCCGCCGAGGCGACTCCGAGAGTGGCCGCCAGCACGACCGGAACCAGTGCCGCGGCGGCGGCTAGGCGATTGCTCATAAGGCTGATGCGCCTCCTTGGTTGTCTGCGCTCGAACCGTCCCTTCTTACCACGGACATGACAACTTGTGAGGAGAGCGTCCCCTCCGCCGCGCGGGCTGGAACGATGTCCCCGGGCGCCGTCCGGCTCCGGAGAACCGCCCGTCACCTCGTCCGTTCGTCCGTCCGCGACCAGCAGAGGAAGTGCATCCGTGTACAGGTACCAGAACCCGGTGATCGGCGGGTTCCACCCCGACCCGAGCGTGTGCCGGGTGGGGGACGACTACTACCTCGTGTGCTCCAGCTTCGAGTACTTCCCCGGTCTGCCGATCTTCCACAGCAAGGACCTCGTCCACTGGGAGCAGATCGGCAACGTGCTCGACCGGCAGGAGCAGCTGCCGCTGCCCTTCCCCGGCGCCAAGGCGTCCGGGGGGCTCTACGCGCCCACGATCCGCCACCACGACGGCCGTTACTGGGTGATCAACACCAACATCGACGGCGGCGGCAACTTCGTGGTCACGGCCGAGCGGCCCGAGGGGCCGTGGAGCGACCCGGTCTGGATCGACCTGGAGGGCATCGACCCGGATCTGGCCTGGGAGGAGGACGGCACCTGCTGGTGCGCCTTCTCCGGGCCCGCGGGCGGTATCAACCTGGCCAGGATCGACCCGGTCGAGGGCGAGGTGCTGGAGGGACCCTTCGCCACCTGGTCCGGCAGCGGGCTGAAGTACCCCGAGGCCCCGCACCTCTACCGGATAGGCGACTGGTGGTACCTGCTGATCGCCGAGGGCGGCACCGAGCGCGGGCACAGCGTCTCCATCGCCCGCAGCCGCTCGCCGCGCGGCCCCTGGGAGGGGGCGCCGGCCAACCCCCTGCTGTCGCACAGCGGTACCGCCCGGTCCATCCAGAACACCGGCCACGGCGACCTGGTGGAGGCGCCGGACGGCGGCTGGTGGATGGTGCTGCTCGGCGTCCGTCCCCGCGGATTCACCCCGGACGTCCACGTCCTCGGCCGCGAGACCTTCCTGACCCCCGTCGAGTGGGACCCGGACGGCTGGCCCGTCGTCGCGCCCGTGCCCGAGACCCATCCGGCACCGGGCGGAGCCTGGCACCCCGTCGAACAGCCGGCGCCCCGGGACGACTTCGACGCGCCGGAGCTCGCGCCGCACTGGATCTCGCCGTTCGCCCGGCCCGCCGGCTCCTGGTCGCTCGGCGAGCGCCCCGGCTGGTTGACCCTCACCGCCACCGGGCCCACCCTCGACCGTCCCGGTTACACCTTCGTCGGCCGCCGCCAGCAGCACCACGACTGCCGGGCCGCGGTGCTGATCGACCCCGGCACCGGACGCGGCGGCCTGGCCGTCCGCCTGGACGAGGCCCACCACTACGCACTGGAGGCGGGGAACGGCGCGGTCGCCGTGGTGGCGCGGATCGGCCCGCTGCGGCAGACCGTGGCCACCCTCCCGGTCCCGTCCGGCCCGCTGACCCTGACCGTGGCGATCCGGACCTCCGACCTCGTCCCCGCCTCCCCCGAACTGACCGACGGCGGGACCACAGGACCGGACACCCTCGCCTTCTGGCTGGGCGATCCGGACGCCCCGGAGGCCCGGCTGCTGGCCGAGCTCGACGGCCGGTACCTCTCCACCGAGGTCGCCTGCGGCTTCACCGGACGCGTCATCGGCATGTACGCCACCGAGGGCACGGTGGCATTCGACCGCTTCGATTACCGGCCGGCTCCGGCCCCGGCCCCCTGAACAGCCCCCTTGCTGGTTAACCTTTCCCCATGTCTCCCCGACCCGCCGGATCGCGCCCGACTCTGTCACTGGTCGCCGAGACCGCCGGTACCAGCGTGCCCACCGTGTCCAAGGTGCTGCGCGGCGGAACCGACGTCTCGGCCGAGACCCGCGCCAAGGTCATGGAGGCGGTGCGGGAGGTCGGCTACACCCGCCGCGGCGGGGCCAAGATCGAGGCGCCGGGGGACGAAGGCGGGCTGCGCAACCTCCTCGACCTGGTGGTCACCCACTTCGAGGGCTCGTGGGCCAATCTGGTGATCGCGGGGGTCGGCCGCGAGGCGGCGGCAGCGGGGCTGGACGTCGTGCTGACGCTCGCCGATCCGGACAGCGACTGGGTGTCCCGCCTCCTGCGGAGGCGCGCCCTCGGCGCCATCGGGGTGCTGGTCGATCCCACCTCGCGGCAGTTCAACGCGCTCTCCGCGGCGGGCGTGCCGATGGTGCTGATCGACCCCATGAGCACGCCGCCGTCCGGCGCGGCGAGCATCGGCGTGGCGAACTGGAACGGCGGCCGGATCGCCGCCGAGCATCTGCTGTCCCTCGGCCACCAGCGCCTGGGGGTCGTCGCCGGCCACGCCCGGCACCTCTACAGCCGGGCGCGCGTCGACGGGTTCCGCGCGGCGGCCGAAACCGCGTCGGCCGGCGGCGCGACGGTGTCCGTTGCCTACGGCGACTGGAACCGGGGCCGAGCGGCGGCGGCCACCCAGACGCTGCTGGAGAAG
The DNA here is from genome assembly GCF_000744815.1 of Phaeacidiphilus oryzae TH49. Classification (NCBI taxonomy): domain Bacteria; kingdom Bacillati; phylum Actinomycetota; class Actinomycetes; order Kitasatosporales; family Streptomycetaceae; genus Phaeacidiphilus; species Phaeacidiphilus oryzae. The sequence goes on along the minus strand of NZ_JQMQ01000004.1, from coordinate 514,418 downwards.
GACCCGGGGATCACCGCGGTCTTCGCCTGCGCGGACTCCATGGCGGTGGGCGTCTACGACACGCTGCGCGCCCGAGGGCTGCGGGTGCCCGAGGACGTCAGCGTGATCGGCTTCGACGACCTGCCGGAGGCGGACTGGGTCAGCCCCCGGCTGACCACCGTCCGGCAGCCGAGCACCGAGTTGGGCGCCGAGGCGGTCAAGCTCCTGCGGGAGCTCACCCGCGGCGAGGACGAGGGCGTTCGGCGGCCCGCCCGCATGGAGCTGGCCACCGAACTGGTCGTCCGCTCCTCCACCGGGCCCGCCGCGAAGGGCGCGGCCCGGCGCCGGTGAGACGGGCCGCCACCGATGAGGCGCGCCGACGCCGATGAGACGGCCCGCCGCCGACGAGACGGCCCGCCGCCGATGAAGCGGCCCCGGCAGCTGTCGGGCCGCCGCTCACCGCAGGGCGATCGCCGTCCAGGAGACCGGCGGCAGCTCGATGCTCAGCAGGCCGTCGGCGAGAGTCGCGCTCTTGTTCGCGGTCGGGGTCACCCGGTGCTGCTCAGCGAGGGTGTTCCTGGCGTACACGTCGGCGTCGGCGAGGGTGACCGCCTCGGCGACGCGCGAGGAGCCGAGGCCGCGCACGTCGACCGTGACCCGGGCGACCTCGCCCAGGTCGCGGTTGACGAGGAAGACCGCGGCCCGGTCCTCGTCCACCGTGGCGACGGCGTCCACCACGGGCGCCTCGCCGTGCCGCGCCGTCCGGTAGACCGGCGCCTCGATCACCGGGCGGATCACCTCGCCGGCCGCGAGCCGGCTGGTGATCGAGAACGGGTAGAAGGTCGTCTGGCGCCAGGCCGGCCCGCCGGGCTCGGTCATGATCGGCGCGATCACGTTGACGAGTTGGGCGAGCGATGCCGAGGTGAGGCGGTCGCTGTGCTTGAGGAGCGTCATCAGCAGGTTGCCGACGACCACGGCGTCCGCCACCGAGTAGACGTCCTCCAGCTGACGGGGGGCGTGCCGCCACTCGTCGTTGACCTCGGCGGATTTCTGATGCTCCGTCAGATACCAGACGTTCCACTCGTCGAAGGAGACGTTGATCCTCTTCCGGGAGTGCTTCTTGTGCCCGACGTGGTCGGCGGTGGTGACGACGGCGTCGATGAAGTGGTCCATGTCGAGCGCCGAGGCGAGGAACGAGCCGAGGTCGCCGTCGTGCTCCTGGTAGTACGCGTGGCAGGAGACGTAGTCCACGTGCTCGTAGGCGTGCTCGAGCACCGTCCGCTCCCAGTCGCCGAAGGTCGGCATGCCGGACCCGGAGGAGCCGCAGACGACCAGTTCGAGGTCCTTGTCGGCCGCCTTCATCGCCGCGGCGGTGCGGGCGGCCGTCTTGCCGTAGTCGTCCGCGGCCATGTATCCGGTCTGCCAGGGGCCGTCCATCTCGTTGCCCAGGCACCACATCCGCACGTTGTGCGGGTCGGGGGTGCCGTTGGCGATCCGCAGGTCCGACAGGGCCGTCCCCGAGGGGTGGTTGGCGTACTCGAGGAGGTCCAGGGCCGGCAGGATCCCCCGGGTGGCGACGTTGACCGCCAGCATCAGTTCCGAGTCGGTGAGCTTGAGCCACCGGGCGAACTCGTCGAGGCCGACCTGGTTGGACTCCAGCGAGTGCCAGGCGAGGTCGCGGCGCACCGGGCGCTTCTCGCGTGGGCCGACCGAGTCCTCCCAGCGGAAGCCGGAGACGAAGTTGCCGCCCGGGTAGCGGACGGTGGTGCTGCCGAGCTCCCTGACGAGTTCCACGACGTCCATGCGGAACCCCTCCTCGTTCGCGCTCGGGTGCTCCGGCTCGTAGAGGCCGGTGTACACGCAGCGGCCGAGGTGCTCGACGAAGGAGCCGAAGGTACGGCGTCGGACGGGGGCGATGACGGCCTGCCGGTCGAGCTCGATATGGGCGCGGGGCAATTCGGTGGTCCTTCTCTGTGGGTCGGTTCAGCCCTTGACGGCGCCGGTCAGCCCGCCGACGATCCGCTTTTGGAAGATCGAGAAGAAGAGCAGCGCGGGCAGCATGGCGAGGGAGGTGAAGGCGAGGACCTTCGCGGTGTCCGAGGAGTACTGCGAGGAGAACGCCTGGACGCCGAGCGGCAGCGTGTAGTTCGCCTGCGAGTTGAGCATGTACAGGGGCAGCACGTAGTTGTTCCAGCTGCCGATGAACGACAGGATGCCGACGGTCGCCACACCGGGCAGCGACAGCGGCACCCCCATGCGGAAGAAGAAGCCGAGCCGGCTCGCCCCGTCGATGGCGGCGGCCTCCTCGATCTCGTTCGGGATGGCCCTGAGGAACGGCACCAGGATGATCACGGTCGTCGGCAGCCCGAAGGCGATCTGCGGGATGATCACGCCGAGGAGGTTGTCGACCAGGCCGAGGTCCTTGACCACGATGTACAGCGGGGTGATCGCGATGACCATGGGGAACATCAGACCGGCCGCGAACAGCGAGTACATCGCCCCCTTGAGCCTGAAGTCGTAGCGCGCGATGACGAAGCTCACCATCAGGCCGAGGACGACGATACCGAGCGTGCTCGCCAGGGCGACGATGACGGAGTTGGCGAATTCGCCCCAGAACGTCGTCGACCTGAGGACGCCGGCGTAGTTGCCGAGGACCCAGGGGTGCGGGAGGGCGGCCGGCCGGGTGGTGATCTGGGAGTTGGTGCGGAAGCCGCCCAGCACGATGTAGAGCACCGGTGCGACGCAGACCGCGATGAAGAGGAGGGCCACGAAGTAGGTGAGGGGGCTCCCCCACCGCTCCGGCCTGCCGCGGCCCGCGCGGCCCCCGCTAGGCGCCCCCGCCTCGGCGGAGGGGGAGAACCAGGAATCGGCACTCGTCGCGCTCATCGGGCGGCTCCTTCGGTGACGGCGCCCCGGAGGTCGCGGCGCAGGACGAAGCGCTGGTAGAGGAGCGCGACGACGAGCGAGATCAGGAACATCACCACGGCGACCGCGCTGCCGTAGCCGTAGTTCCCGGCGTCGCGGCCCTGGGAGACCATGTAGATCGCCATCGTCGAGGTGCCCGCGGTGCCCGAGACGTACTGGCCCCAGATGATGTAGACGAGGTCGAACAGCTGCAGCGAGCCGATGATCGACAGGAACGCCCAGATCCGGATGGTCGGGCCCAGCAGCGGCAGGGTGATCCGCCGCTGGATCTGCCAGTAGGAGGCACCGTCGAGCTGGGCGGCCTCGAAGAGCTCGTCGGGGATCGACTGGAGCCCGGCGAGCATCAGGATCACCGCGAAGCCGATGTACTTCCACGAGATGAGGGCCATCAGGGTCCAGAGGGCCAGCTTCGAGTCGGCCAGCCAGTCGGCCTGCAGGGAGCCCAGGCCGATGTGCTGGAGGAGGTCGTTGAACGCGCCGCCGCGCTGCAGGATCAGACTCCAGCCGGTGCCGACGATGACCTCGGAGATGATGTAGGGCACGAAGATCAGGACGCGGATCAGCGAGCGGCCGCGGATCTTCTGGTTGAGCAGCAGCGCGAGGACGATCGCCACCGGCCCCTGGATGACCAGCGAGAGCACCAGGATCAGCGCGTTGTGCTCCAGCACCTGCTGGAACGCGGGGTCGGTGAGGATCAGCCGGTAGTTGTTGAGGCCGGTCCAGTCGGTGGGCGGGCCGTAGCCGTGCCACCGGTAGAAGCCGTAGTAGGCGGCGAGCGCGACCGGGAAGATCACGAACGCCAGGAACATCAGGATCGCGGGTCCGGACATGACCGCGATCTCGAGTCGCATCCTGGCACGGCCACGGCGGCGTCCGGCCGCTCGCGGCGGGGTCGGGGGCGCGGACTCGGCCGCGCCCCCGACCCGGTGCGTGCCCTGCGACCGGCGGCCGGTGGCCGCCTGGGTACCCAGGGTGTCGCTCATCGTCTGCGCACTCAGCCCTTCGCGGCAGCGGCGTTGGTGTCCTTGACGATGTCGGCAGCGGTGCCCTTGCCGGCCATCAGGTTGACGACGGCGGTGTTCATGGCGTTGCCGGCGTTCTGCCCGTACTCGGTGTCAAGGAACTGCATGGTGTACGCGGCCTTGTTGAAGGCCTGCAGTGCCGAGATGTTGTAGGAGTCGGTGACGACCGCCTGCGCGTCCTTGTTCACCGGGATCGTGTAGAAGTCCTTGGCGTACGCCTCCTGCTGACCCTTGGTCACCAGGAACTCGAGGAAGCCGAAGGCCTCCTTCGGCGCGTTCTTGGACAGCGAGTATCCGCCGCCGCCGCCCATGATGGCGGTCGGGTCGCCCTGGCCGCCGGGCACCGCGGGGAAGGGGAACCAGCCCAGGTCGGGAAGCGGCTTCTGGTTCGGGGTGAGGCTGGCGATCACCCCGGGGTCCCAGTTGCCCATGAGCTCCATCGCCGCCCGGTGGTTCGCGAGCATGCCCGCCGACGACCCGGCGCCCTGCTGCGAGGAGGTGGTCAGGAAGCCCTTCTGGAAGGGGCTGGTCTTCAGGAAGGATGCCAGGTCCTCGCCGGCCTTGGTCCAGCACGGATCGGTGAACTTGAGCGACTTGGCGGTCTGCTGCATGGTGTCCCGGCTGCACTCGCGCAGGGCGAGGTTGAAGTACCAGTGGGCGGCCGGCCAGGCGTCCTTTGCCCCGACCGCGATCGGCGCCACATTGATCGCCTTCAGCTTGGCGACATCCGCCTCCAGCGCGTCCATGGACGTCGGTGTCGAGGCGATGCCGGCCTTCTTGAAGAGGTCCTTGCTGTAGTAGACGCCCTCGGGCTGGGTGTCGGTCGGCATCGCGTAGACCTTGCCGTCGATCGAGTTGCCCGCGAGGGCTGCCGCACCCGCGTTGGCCCGGTCGGTGGCGGTGAGGTCCAGCGGCTGGATCTGGCCGGCGTCGACCATGGCCTGCATCTTGCCGCCGCCGCGCTGCATGAAGATGTCCGGCGCGGAGTTCGAGTTGAGTGCGGTCTGCAGCTTGCCGTCGAAGTCCTCGTTCTGGACCAACTGGATCTTGATCGTGACGTTCGGGTGGAGGGCGTGGTACTCCTTCGCGGCCTGCCGCCAGTACTCCGCCCCGGGCCCGGGCGTGGCGTTCTCCCAGACGGTCAGCGTGACCTTCCCGCCGGAGGCACCGCCGCCGCTGCCGCCGGCGCTGCCGCCTCCGGCACAGCCGGTGGCGGCCAGTGCGATGCCCAGGCCGATCGCGACGGCCGTCGCGGTGTGGGTTTTCCTCGCCATCGTGGAACTCCCTGCTCTGTCGTCACGACATGATGATGCGAATACTTTGCGCAAATTAATCGGCCATTCGCGAAGCCGCAGCCATGTGTACCGCCTCAGTTGGGAGGGCGGCAACACTCAAGTTTTCGCAAGTTGCGCAATCGTTATCGAAGGTTGCGGGGCGAAGCGGGACGGCGGGGAGCCGGGGGTCAGGGCCGTGCGGACCCCCGGCTCCCGTACTCGGAGCACGCCACCGGGGCGCAGACCTGGTGGTATCGATGCTTGACGCCGTTTTCCCGGTCTCCCTATGGTGCGGCAGCGCGTCGAGCGGAAACCCGGCCGGCCGGCCACGACCGCCGCCCACCTCCACCCCACCCCTCCCGCAGCAAAGGGATCACCATGCGGATCGTCGTCCCACGTCAGTCGACAGCCCAACTGCCCGACGCCTGGCGCCATTGCGTGGGCACAGGCCGGCTCGACCTCGCGCTGCGGCGCGACTATCAGGAGTCGCTCAGGCTGGTGCAGCAGGAGATCGGCTTCCGGCACATCCGCGGGCACGGGCTGCTGAGCGACGGGATGGGCATCCACCGGCCCTACGACCACGCCGGGCGGCGGCGGGTGCGGCACGCCTTCACCTACCTCGACCAGGTGGTGGACTCCTATCTGGAGTCGGGGATCGCGCCCTTCCTCGAACTCGGCTTCATGCCCTCGGGGCTGGCCTCCGGCGAGGACACCGTCTTCTGGTGGAACGGCAACGTCACTCCCCCACACGACGAGCGGGAGTGGGCGGAGCTGGTCCGCGCGGTCCTCGGCCACCTGGTCGACCGCTACGGCCTGGAGCAGGTCCGAAGCTGGCCCGTGGAGGTCTGGAACGAGCCGAATCTGCGCGGGTTCTGGGCCGCGGACCAGGACGCCTACCACCGCCTCTACGAGGTGACCGCACTTGCGGTCAAGGAGGTGGACGCCGGACTCCAGGTGGGCGGCCCCTCGCTGGCCCCGGGCTACGAGGAGGGTTGGATTCAGCGGTTCGCGGAGTTCGTCGACTCCCGCGACCTGCCGATCGACTTCGTCAGCCGGCACGCCTACAGCTCCGGCCCCGAGCAGATCGTGCCGTTCGGGACGCACCAGACGCTGATGCCGGCCAGTGCCCTCCTGGAGCAGTTCGCGGCCCCGCGCCGGCAGCTCGCCGGCACCGGGCTGGCGGATCTGCCGCTGCACATCACGGAGTTCAACTCCTCGTACCGGCCCGACAACCCGATCCACGACACGGCCTTCCACGCGGCCTACCTGGCGCCGGTGCTGGCGAACGGCGGCGACCTGGCGGACTCCTTCTCGTACTGGACGTTCAGCGACGTGTTCGAGGAGGTGGGCATCCCCACCGCGCTGTTCCACGGCGGCTTCGGCCTGCTGACCCACCGTCAGATCAAGAAGCCCACCTACCACCTGTACGCCTTCATGGCCCGGATGGGCGACCAGCTGCTGGCCCGCGGCGAGGACCACCTGGTCACCCGGCACGGCGACGGCCGGGTCACGGTGCTCGCCTGGGCCCCGGCCGACCCGGCCGGCGGCGAGCCCCTCGACGGCCACACCGTCCGGCTGTCCCTGCCCGTGGGCGCCCCCGAGTCGCACGGTTCCGCCTTCGCTCTGCGGCGCTCCGTGAGCGAGGAGGCCGGCAACTCCTGGGCGGCCTGGTCCGAGATGGGACGGCCGCCGGCGCCGAACGACCGCCAGCTCGACGCCCTGCGCGAGGCCGCCGAGCCCGCACGCTCGCACGACGGCGTTCCGGTCTCCGGCGGGCGCGCCGAGGTGGACCTCGTCCTCGGCCGCAACGAGGTGACGCTGCTCGAACTCACCCCGGTGGTCGACGAGACGCCGGAGTGGTGGGACGGCGGCCGGCTCTTCGGCCTCGGCCCGGAGTGAGCTGACGGAGGCGCTGCGGCGCCGCGGCCCGGGGGCCGCCGCGCCGCAGCGTGCTGCTGGGCGGGTGGTGCTCAGGGGACGCGGATCACGAGGTGACCGCGCACGACACCGTGGGCCAGGTCCAGGTGCCGTTCGTCATGATCGTCATCCCCCAGTTGTTGCCGCTTCCGTTGGGGGTGGCCACCAGGACTTGGCTGCTCGGATAGCTGGCGTTGACGTTCCAGGTGGCGCTGATCTGCTCCGGCGACGGCACGTTGACCGTCACCTTCCAGTTGTTGGAGCCGGTGACCGAGACGTTGAGGTTGTAGCGGTCGCTCCACTGCTGGCCGGCCGACAGCGTCGCGGTGCAGCTGCCGCTGCCGCCGCCACTGGGCGGCGGAGTGCTGCCGCCGCCGCCACCGCTGCTGGTGCCTCCGGAGGTGACGGTGATGTTGGAGCTGCCACTGCTCTGGTAGCCCTCGGTGGCCAGGATCTCGTAGTTCGGGGTGCCGAGGTTCAGGCCGAGGTTCTTCCAGGCGTTGAAGATGTTCGAGACGGTGATGGTCCCGCCGGTGCGCTTCGCCTCGCGGACCGCCCAGTACTGGTGGAAGGTCGCGGTGCCCTGGATGGAGGGCGCGTTGGTGCGGGTCGTCTCGTACAGGTCGTACGTGCTGCCGTCGCTGTTGACAGAGCCCAGCTTGGTGGCGCCGGTGCTCGGGTTGTAGCTGCCGTAGTTGTCGACGATGTACCACTCGATCAGCGGGTTGGTGGTCCAGCCGTACAGCGACAGGTAGCAGTTGCCGTTGCAGTTCCACGAGCCGGAGTAGGACACCGTGTTGCTGTTGCCCGGGTTCCAGCCGGTGCCGGCGACGACGTTCTGCGAGCCGGTGTTCCAGTTCAGGCTGTAGTTGCTGCCCGACCCCAGGGTCATGGTGGCGCCGCTGGACTGCTCCCAGAACGAGTAGAAGTACCCGTTGTTGGTGCCGGTGCTGTTGGAGGTGATGGTGGTGTCGGCATGCGCCGAGCCGGGCAGCGCGAGGGCGACCACGGCCGCCGCCAGTGCCATGGCGAGAAGCCATCGGACGGCAGCCACGAGACCGCGTCTGCGGTGGACCTCGTGGGTCAGCGTACTCATGGGGTTTTTCCCTCCCTGTGCGGTGGTGACGGACTGCTCTGCGCCGGACGCCGGGCCGTTCCCGGTCGAGGAGCGATGAACTGACAGGGGCATGACAGACCTGACCGCAGGGAGCCGAGCCCAGAGGCGGGATCGGCATGCGGCCTGAACTGCCCTCGGCAGGCATCGGCGATGACGAACAGTTTGGACGGCGGCCGACGGGTGTCAATACCTTCGGTAAGAGTTTCGAAAGCTTTCTGTTCTTCGAATCAACCAAACCAGAGGAGAAATCCCAGTTCAAAGACGTGTTGCCGCTCTCCTTCAGATGCGGTCCGCCGGGACTGCCTGGAGAGCCGCGCACTCGTGGGGCCGGGGAGCAGGGACTTCATCGAAAATTTCGGACCTACTCGCCGCTTTCTCCGATCCGGGTTCTGGAGCGGCATCCGACGGGCTACCCTCGGTCTTCCGGACCTCCCCGCCCACCCGCCTCCTCGTCCGAAGAACCGTCGACCCCTCGACCCGTCAGCGCCGGCAGGTATGAGCCACCCACCGCAGGACCCCGCCGAGGACCCGTACCCCTACTTCGCCCGACTGCGGGCGAGCGACCCGGTCCACCCGCTGCCCGACACCCGCCACCCCGAGCGGCCACCGGGTTACCTCGTCACCGGCTACCAGGCCGCCCGCGAAGCGCTGACCTGCCCTCAGGTCTCCAAGGACACCGCGCGCTTCTTCGCCGGCAAGCCCTCCACCCGCGACCTCCATCCCGCCGTCTCGCAGAGCATGTCGGCCACCGACCCACCGCGGCACACCCGGCTGCGGAAGCTGGTGACCACGGCGTTCACCACGGGAGCGGTGGCAGCGCTCCGGCCCTTCATCGCCAAGACCACCCAGGCGCTGCTGGACCGGTGCCCCGGCGAGCCCGGGGTCGCCTTCGACCTCGTGGCCGCCCTGGCCATGCCGCTTCCGGTCATCGTCATCTGCGAACTCCTCGGGGTGCCGAAGGACGACCGCCCCAGCGTCCGCCACTGGTCCGCCGAGCTCTTCGCGGCAGGGGCGCCGGAGCGCGTCGACGCGGCCTCCCACTCCCTGGCCTCGTACCTGGCACAGCTCATCGCCGCCCGGCGGGCCTCCCCTTCGGCGTCGCTGCTGGACCGGCTCATCGCGGCCCGGGACGGAGAAGACCGGCTGACCGAGGAGGAACTCCTCTCCCTGGCCGTCCTGCTGCTCGTCGCCGGGCACGAGACCACGACCGCCTTCCTCGGCAACGCCGTCCTCGCCCTCCTCCAGCACCCGGCCGAGCTCGACCGCCTCCGCGCCGACCCCGACTCCCTGCCGGCCGCGCTGGAGGAACTGCTGCGGTACTGCTCCCCGTTCACCACCGCGACCTTCCGATACGCCGAGGAGCCGGTCACTCTGGCCGGCCGGCAGGTCCCGGCCGGCTCCCCGGTGCTCCTCGCCCTCGGCGCCGCCAACCGCGACCCGGACCGCTACCCCTCACCCGATCGGCTGGACCTGGACCGGGCTGCCGCCGGCCATCTGACCTTCGGATACGGCATCCACCGCTGCGTCGGAGCGCCACTCGCCAGGGCCGAGGCCGCCATCGCCCTGCGGGCGGTGCTCGCCCGCTTCCCCCGCCTCCGCCTCGCCGTGCCCGCCGACCGACTCGTCTGGCGTTCGACCAGGCTCATCCGCGGCCTGCGGACGCTGCCGGTCCTCGACGGCTGAGCCGCGCGGCGACCGGTGATCAGCCCCCCGCTTCCCGCCTGCCGGCGGAGCCTCCGCCGGCGCCCAGCCGACCCGTGCCGGGCAGCGGCTCTCCGGCGTCCAGGCGGGGCAGCAGCCGGCGGGAGACCCGCAGTACGACCGGGGGCACGGCCGGCCGGGTGATCTGGAGCAGCCGCAGCGACCCCGGCACGCAGACCGCGGGGCGGCGGCGCTCGACCGCGCGCGCCAGGCGGTCGGCGACCGCCTCCACCGGGTGGACGGCACGCAGCGGAGGAGGCATCCGGGCCCGCAGGCCGTGGACGGCCGCATACCGTTCCGCGTCGCGGATCATGTCGGTGTCCGTCCAGGTGGGATAGGCGATGCCGACCGCGACCCGCTGGTGCGCCACCTCCGCTCGCAGGGAGTGGGCGAACGCCTCCACGCCCGCCTTGGAGGCGCAGTAGGCGCTCAACATGGGCGTGGCGCCGAGCGCGGCCAGCGAGGCGACCTGCAGGAAGTAGCCCCTGGTGGCGATGAGGTCGGGCAGGAACGCCCGGGCCGTGTGGGCGCTCCCGGTCAGGTTCACCTCGACCACCTGGCGCCATGCGGCGGGGTCCGAGGTGGCGAACGTTCCGCCCTCCGCGATTCCCGCGTTCGCCACGACCGCGGACGGCCGGCCGAGCCGGCCGCGGACCTCCCGGGCGGCGTCCTCCAGCGCCTGGGCATCGGTGACGTCCACCTCGACGGCCAGCGCCGGGGTGGGGAGGGCGGCCGCGACCGCCTCCAGGCCGGGCCGGTCGTGGCCGAGGAGCGCCGGCCGGGCACCGCGCCGGGCCAACTCGCCCGCCAGGGCGGCGCCCAGCCCGCGCGCGGCTCCGGTCACCACGACGACCCGGTCCTCGAGAGGGCGGCGGCCGCGCCTTCTCACGGCTCCCCTTCGCCCGGCACCTCCAGCCGGCGGGTGGAGATGTGCACCCCGTCCACCAGCCGTCCGCCCGAGGTCGCGACGGCGGCCAGGCAGAACCGGACCCACATGTTGAGCTGGATCTCCTTGGCCACCGACTTCGTCGGAGCCGTGCCGGGCGGTGAGCGGCCGCGGCCGGGCCGCGCGCCGCGGGTGGATCACCTGGTGTGCGCGCCGTCCGATGCCGAGGTGCGCCGATGGGACGCGCTGGCGCTGCACCGGATCGGCCCCGGCTGGGCGCGTCAGTCGGCCTCGGGTGGCGGCATAACGCCCCAGAGCGGGTGAACACGACAGAACGGGTAGCCGCGTGCCAAGGGCTTCCTCGGGAAGGAGAGCGCCATGTCCAGGCAGAAGCCGCGGAAGGGCGACCGGGTGTCCTGGCGCAGCCACGGCAGCAGTGCCGTGGGCCGCGTGACACGCAGGATCACCGGCCGCACCCGGGCGGCCGGCCGAACCGTCGACGCCTCGCCGCAGGAGCCGCAGTACGAGGTGCGCAGCGAGAAGTCCGGCCGTCGGGCCGTCCACAAGCCGGAGGCGCTGCACAGAGAGGACGGTCACTCGTGACGGGCGGCGATGAGGACCAGGAGGAGGTGCTGCGGGCCTTCCACGAGGCGGTGAACATGACGCCGGGCGAACTGGAGGACTGGCTCGGCACCGACCGCTCGCGTGGCGCGGGCCGGCACGGCGACGGAGGCGAGAGTGTCGGGCACGCCTCCGGGCGGCGCATCGTCGCACTGCTGCGCACCCGCAAGGGCGACCTGGACCAGGACGACCTCGCCCATATGCGCAAGGTCACCGGCTATGTCCACCGCCACCTGGCCCAGCGGCCGAAGGGCGACGTCACCGACACGACATGGCGGTACTCCCTGATGAACTGGGGCCACGACCCGAAGAGATGACCCGGGCGCGGATTGCCCCTCGCCGCGGGAGCGCTCGGGGCTGCCGCACCGAGATCGTCTCCACGGCGAGGGGCGCCTCGCCCGGTACCCGGGGGCCGGGGCCGTCAGCCGGGGCCCTCAGCCGAGGCCGTCAGCCGCGTCCTAGCCGAGGGTCCATTGCTGGTTGGACTGGCCGCTGCAGGTCCACAGCTGGACCAGGGCCGCGTTGGCGGTGGAGGCCCCGGACACATCCAGGCACAGCCCGGACTGCACCCCGGTCACCGTCCCGTTGGAATTGAGCTTCCACTGCTGGTTGGCCTGCCCGTTGCACGGCCACACCACCACCTTGGTCCCCGCCGTCGTGCCCTGACCGTTGGCGTCCAGACACATCTGCGAACTGCCGCTGTAGACCGTCAGCGCACCACCCGAGGTATGCGTCCAGGTCTGGTTCGACCCACCCCAGCAGTCATAGATCTGCACCTGGGTCCCCGCCGTCGTTGACCCGTTCGGCACATCCAGACACTTCCCCGCCCCCACCGCATGCAACTCACCCGTGGTCCCGCCACTGGTGGCGCCGGCTCCGTAACCGGCCGCGGTGATGTTGGACTGGACGGCGTTCTCGGTGGAGTCGGAGGGGTAGCCGGAGGTCATCACGCCCTCGTAGAAGGTGCCCGCGGCGCCCTTGCTGTTGTCGCCGCCGATGCCGAGGATGATGGCGCCCTCCTTGTGCATCGGGTTGTAGCCGGAGACGTTCGGGCGCGGACCGCTGTAGAAGGTCGACAGTCCGCCGGACTGCGCGTCGCCTCCCCGGATCGACCACTGGTTCGGTTCGCCCTTGAGCATTGCGGTGAGGAACCGGTGGTTGACGCTGGGGTCGTTGGCGTTGTAGCCCGCGTTCACCCCGGAGTACAGGCCGTTCTCCATATCGGCCATCACCCAGGGGCCACTGCCCGCGCCATAGCCCCAGACCTTGATGTTGCCGAAGTAGATGGCCTCCATGTGGCCGTTGCCGGTGTCGTTGTTGCTGGTCTCGGCGTTGCCGTAGTCGAAGCAGCAGCCGCCGTTGTAGTGGGTGCCGTCGAGGATGGCGTACTCCCCCTCCGGCTGGTCGCCGGTGGCGATGCCCGAGGTGTTGTCGTCGCGGTAGCCGGTGCCGGGGGCGACATAGACCCCGTAGGCCTCGTGGCCGCCCAGGGTGATCGGCGCCGCGGTGGCGTTGGCGAGGTTGTCCGGACCGGAGGCGGCCCCTCCGCCAGGGGCCTGGGTGAGGTTGTTGCCGCGGCCGGACTGGTCGTAGATGACGGTGATGACGCAGGTCGTGCCGGCGCAGAAGGAGTCCTGGGACGCGGCGTCGGCGTAGCCGCCCGCGCTCAGCACGCCGATGTTCTTGGTGGCGCCGTCGGAGGAGCGGCGCACCTGGTACAGCGAGCCGCTGTAGGACCCGTACAGCGCCCGGGTGGTGGAGTGCGCCGCCACACACGGCGTGCCGCCGGAGGCGTAGATGTCGCACGGGCCCTGCGAGGCGGCCTGGGCCGAGCCGGTCGTGATCCCCGCGGCGGCCAGTCCCCCGATGACGAGCAGCGCTGCGGCGCTCCCGCGGGCGAGAGCCTTGGCTCCCACTGACCGCCGGAGTCTGCGCCATGGTCGTAGATGTCTCATCTGAACTCCTTTCGTTGCGCAACCTGGATGGATTGTTAGCGCTAACACTCATGTCCCTGAGGATGCCGGTCCGTCGGGGATGGGGATGCGCTAGGTGAAGACGGTGCAGCGGGACTGAGGACATGTCAAGTGTTAGCGCTCGCATGCGGGTTGGCCCATCGGAGGCGGAGTCATGGCGATCCTGTGCCTCCCCAGCTCACAGGTGCGCGGCCGCCGCAGCCTGTCCGAAACAACGACGAAACTTTTCTAGCGTATTGACGCTTCCTTCCGTTCCGAGTTCTCTAGCCCCGGGAGCACATCCCGCCGCGAGCCGTTGCCGGACGGCCGCCGCGAGGCGCTCCGAACCCCTGAACCGATGGCGGCTGCCCGTGATCCCGGCCTGCGTCTGTGTGCCTGTGCGCCTGTGCGCCTGCAGACGGCCACGCACCGCGCAAGACAACCCAGGCGCTGCCCTGGTGCTGCCGGGCGTGCGCGCTCCCCGCCGCGACGACCCCTGGAGGTCGACATGCCCCTCGGAAGAACCCTGCTCGGATTACGCCGCTCCTGGATCGTGGGGGTGGTCGCGGTGCTGGCCCTCGCGGTCGGCGCACTGCTCCCGGCCTCGCGGGCCGCCGCGGCCGGCAGCACGCTGAAGGCCGCGGCCGAGGCGGACGGCCGGTACTTCGGCACCGCCCTGACCGACGGCGACCTCAGCGTGAGCGGCGAGACCTCGGTCGCGGAGGCGCAGTTCGACATGGTGACCCCCGGCAATGAGATGAAGTGGGACACCACCGAGCCCTCCAACGGCTCGTACAACTTCGGCCCCGGCGACCAGATCGTGCAGTTCGCCCAGGCGCACGGCATGCGGGTGCGCGGCCACAACCTGGTCTGGCAGAACCAGCTGCCCTCCTGGGTCTCCAACCTGCCGCTGAGCCAGGTCCAGTCCGCCATGGAGTCGCACATCACCACCGAGGCGACCCACTACAAGGGGAAGGTGTACTCCTGGGACGTGGTGAACGAGCCGATGAACGGCGACGGCTCCCTCGTCCAGGACCCGTTCTACCGGGCCATGGGCTCCGGCTACATCGCCGACGCGCTGCGCACCGCGCACGCCGCCGACCCGAACGCCAAGCTCTACATCAACGACTACGGCATCGAGGGTGAGAACGCCAAGAGCAACGCCCTCTACAGCCTGGCCCAGTCCCTCCTCTCCCAGGGCGTGCCGCTGAACGGCATCGGCTTCGAGAGCCACTTCGTCCTCGGCCAGGTCCCCTCCGACATGCAGGCGAACCTCCAGCGGTTCGCCAACCTGGGCCTGGACGTCGCGGTGACCGAGCTCGACGACCGCATCCAGCTCCCCGCCAGCAGCGCCAACCTCCAGCAGCAGGCCACCGACTACGGCAACGTGGTCCGGGACTGCCTGGCCGTCTCCCGCTGCGTCGGCGTGAGCCAGTGGGGCGTGGACGACGCCCACTCCTGGATCCCCGGCACCTTCTCCGGCTACGGGTCGGCCACCATGTACGACGACAACGACCAGCCCAAGCCCTCCTACTACGCGGCCCTTTCCGCCCTCGGCGGCTCCACCTCCGGCGGCGGGGGCACCGCCACCACGGGTGAGTTGCATGCGGTGGGGGCGGGGAAGTGTCTGGATGTGCCGAACGGGTCGACGACGGCGGGGACCCAGGTGCAGATCTATGACTGCTGGGGTGGGTCGAACCAGACCTGGACGCATACCTCGGGTGGTGCGCTGACGGTCTACAGCGGCAGTTCGCAGATGTGTCTGGACGCCAACGGTCAGGGCACCACGGCGGGGACCAAGGTGGTGGTGTGGCCGTGCAACGGTCAGGCCAACCAGCAGTGGAAGCTCAATTCCAACGGGACGGTGACCGGGGTGCAGTCCGGGCTGTGCCTGGATGTGTCCGGGGCCTCCACCGCGAACGCGGCCCTGGTCCAGTTGTGGACCTGCAGCGGCCAGTCCAACCAGCAATGGACCCTCGGCTGATGGCCCCCCACCGGCGGAGCGGAGTCCGAGGATGACTCCACTCGTCCGTTCCCTCCGAGGCCGGCGCGTCCGCGCCGGCGGCCTCCTCCTCTCGGTCCTGGCGTTCCTCGCCTGCCTGGTGGTGCTGCCGTTCGCCCAGCTGACGGCCGCCACCCCCGCCCAGGCCCTCGGCAACGGCCTGGCCCGCACCCCGCAGATGGGGTTCAACGACTGGAACGCCTACGGCTGCAACGTCTCCGAATCCCTGATCAAGGCGACTGCGCTGGCCATCCACACCGACGGCATGCAGGCCGCCGGGTACCAGTACGTCAACATCGACGACTGCTGGATGACCAAGAGCCGCAACGCCTCCGGCCAACTCGTCCCCGATCCGGCCAAGTTCCCCGACGGCATCGCCGGCACCGCCGCCTACGTCCACTCGCTGGGCCTGAAGCTCGGCATCTACGAGGACGCGGGCACCGCGACCTGCGCCGGCTACCCGGGCAGTCTCGGCCACGAGACGACCGACGCGGCCAGCTTCGCCTCCTGGGGGGTCGACTACCTCAAGTACGACAACTGCAACAACCAGGGCATCAGCGCCCAGACCCGCTACACCACGATGCGGGACGCGATCGCCGCCACCGGCCGGCCGATCCTGTTCAGCCTGTGCGACTGGGGCCAGGAGAACGTGTGGACCTGGGGCGCCGGCGTCGGCAACAGCTGGCGCACCACGGGGGACATCAACGCGAGCTACGCCAGCATGCTGTCCAACTTCCACAGCAACGTCGCCCTGGCCGCCTATGCCGGGCCCGGCGGCTGGAACGACCCCGACATGCTGGAGGTCGGCAACGGCATGTCCGCGACCGAGGACCAGAGCGAGTTCAGCCTCTGGGCCGAGATGGCGGCGCCGCTGATCTCCGGCACCGACCTCGCCAACGCGAGCTCCACCACCCTCGGCATCCTGACCAACTCCCGGGTGATCGCGGTCGACCAGGACCCCCTGGGGAAGCAGGGCACCGAGGTCTCCTCCTCCGGTGGACTCGACGTCCTGGCCAAGCCGCTGGCCAACGGGGACGTGTCGGTGGCGCTGTTCAACGAGAACGGCTCCCCCGCCACCATCTCCACCACCGCCGCCGCCGTCGGGAAGAGCGGCGCCGCCGACTACTCGCTGACCAACCTGTGGACGGGAGCGGTGAGCACCACCACCGGGACCATCAGCGCGTCCGTCCCGGCCCACGGGACGGTCATGTTCCGGGTCTCCGGAGGCAGCGGCGGCACCACGGCCGGCAGCGGTGAACTCCACGCGGTCGGGGCGGGCAAGTGCCTGGACGTGCCGGGAGGCTCCGCCACGCCCGGCACCCAGGTGGACGTCTGGGACTGCAACGGCGGCTCGAACCAGATCTGGACACGCACCTCCTCGGGACAGCTGACGGTCGACCTCGCCGGCAGCCGGCTGTGCCTGGACGCCTACGACAACCAGACGGCCCCGGGCACCAAGGTCGAGACCTGGACGTGCAACGGCCAGACCAACCAGCAGTGGTCGGTGAACGCCGACGGCACGGTGACCGGCGTCCAGTCCGGCCTGTGCCTCGACGTCACCGGTGCCTCCACGGCCGACGGCGCCGGCGTCGAGCTGTGGACCTGCAACGGGCAGACCAACCAGCAGTGGTCCCTGGGCTGACCGCTCAGCGCCATGTACGCCCCCCCCGGCCGGGGCGGGCGGCCTCCGGCCGACCCGCTCCGGCCGGGGACGCCCACGGGCCGCGGGCCGCTCGCCCCGCGCTCAACCCGCCAGGGTCGCCCGCAGCGCCAGGATCCGGTCCGCCGAGGCGCGGAACGCCGCGGGGTCGAGCCGGTGGTCCCGCAGGGCGGCGCCGAGCGCCTGGGCGGCGGCGTCCCCCTGCCCCACGGCGCGGGCCGAGCAGAGGAGGAGGTCCATCCCCGCGCCCGCCGCGGCGACCGCCCGGGTGCCGGTGGGCCCCACCGGGTCCAGGGCCTTGGCCTCCAGTGCGTCGGTGATGGTGACCCCGGTGAAGCCGAGCCGACCGCGCAGCTCGGTGCGGACCACGGTGGGCGACAGGCCGGCCGGGTGCGCCGCGTCCAGCGCCGGATAGCGTGCCCAGCTCAGCATCACCAGCTTCACACCGGCCGTGATCGCCTGCCGGTAGGGGGCCTCGTCCCGCTCCCGCAGCTGCGCCAGGGGCAGGTCGAGGGTGACCGGCCGCAGATCGGTGTTCTCCGCCGCGGCGGCCGCGCCCAGGCCCGGGAAGTGCTTGGCGGTCGAGGCGACCCCGGCGGCCTGCTGAGCGACGGCGAACGCGGTGCCCATGGCGCCGACCGCCGCGGGGTCCTGGCTGAACGAGCGCTGCGCCTGGTCCGTGAGGTCGCCGGGACTGCGGTAGACGTCGAGCACCGGAGCGAGGTTGACGGTGAGCCCGAGGGAGCGCAGATTCCGTCCGGCGTCCCGGCCCGCCGCCGCGGCGGCGGCCGTGCTGCCGGTGGCCCCGATCATCCTGGCGGAGGACGCGGGCGCCCCGGGCACCCGGCGGACCTGGCCGCCTTCCTGATCCGTCATCAGCAGCAGCGGCCGGTGGACCGGACTCGCCTGCTGGGCCCGGCGCAGCTGGTCCACCGCCGAGCGCAGTCCGGCGGCGCTGGCCACGTTCTCCTTGAAGAAGATCACTCCGGCGACCTCGCCGGCGCGGATCCGCTGCAGCAGCGCCTGCGGGGGCGTGTCGCCGGGATAGGAGTACACCAGATGCTGGCCCACCAGCTGCGCCGGCGTCAGCCCGCGGCTGGCGCTCGGGGGCGAGGGTGACGGCGTAGGCGAGGGCGGCCGCGAGCGGGGCGAGGCCGCCGGACGGGACGGCCCGGCGGTCGAGGAGCAGGACGCGGCCAGCGGCCCGGCCAGCAGCACCGCCAACGCCACGGCCACCGCCCGACCGGCGGCCGGCCCCGACCGGCGGCCACCGCCCGACCGCCGGCTCGCCGTCCCTCTCCGCACCACGGCTTTCGCATCCCTCGCCGCTCCTCCTCCGTCACGGGCGTCCCCCCAGCCTGCTGCCCGCGCACCGGGGCGGCCATGAGCCACGCCGCCGGACCCCCGGATACCCGTCCGGCATCACGGCCCGCGCCGCCGCCCCGTCCCGGGTGGGCCGAGCCGGCCCGCGATAGTCTCCGGGCATGGCAGACGAGCTGACCGACTTCGCCACCTGGCTGCGGGAGACGGCCGCCGCGGCCGGCCGCGACCCCGAGCGGCGCGGTGCCACCGCGGAACTCGCCCGGATCTCCGGCGTGGACGCCGGCCAACTCAGCCGCTTCTACAACGGCCAGGCCGCCCCCAGCTACAAGAGCATGCTGAAGCTGGCGCCCTACCTGGGGGTGACCGCCGACGAGATGGCCCGCCGGGCGGGCGGCGGCGAGGACGGACTGCCCGCCGGGGGCACCGCCTCGGAGATCACCCCCGGTCAGGCGCTCCTCGCCCTCGGGATCACCCGACCCGAGGACCAGGCGGTCGTGCTGGCGGTGGTGGAGCGCCTGCGGACCTACGCAAGCAGCAGCCCGGACGCCTGAGGTCCCGGGCGGTCAGCCCGCGATCAGCAGCGCCAGCCGGGCGAGGACCAGCTCCACCTCGGCGTCCGTCAGGGGCACGAGCTCAAGCAGCAGGCGGCCGCGGTCCGCGTCCTGGTCGATCACCCAGATCTGCGGGGATCCGCTCCTCAGCGCGGCCGCCAGGGCCTTCGCGTCCATCCCGGCCCGGGAGGCGTCGACCCGCAGGCCGACGCGCGGAAACGGCAGGCCGGTGGGGTCGGGGGCGGCGGCCGCCTCGATCCCCGGCAGCTCGGCGGCCCGCTGGGCGAACCGGGCCACCCGCTCGGCCTGCTTCCGCCAGGCTCCCGGATCGTCGGCGCTGCCCTCCCGGCTGAGCCGAAGCGCGGCGAGGACGCCCAGAATCGCCTCCTTGGTCGCCTTCATCCCCCGGCCGATGCCCTTCTCCTGGGCCCGCACCGCGGCGATCAGCCCGGCCCGGCCGAGGACCAGGCCCGCGGTCGGAGCGCCCAGGTACTTCTGTCCGCTGACCAGTACCAGATCGGCCCCGGTAGCCAGGAGTTCGCGGACCCGCAGCACCTGGGCCGCGCCGTCCACCACCACCGGGACGCCGAGGCGATGTGCCGCCGCCACCGCGTCCGCGAAGGGGACGGCGCCGCGGGTCAGCCGGGAGGAGACCAGCAGCAGACACGCGGTTCCGGGGTGGTCGAGGGCCCGCGCGAGGTCCTCCGCGGTGCACTCCGTACCGCTGCCGGCGAGGACGGCCGTGGCGCCGGAGAGGCGGACGGCCTGCACGATGGGCTGGCCGTAGTCCACCGCGTGCCCGGCCGGCAGCACCGCCCGGGCGGGCATCCCGGCGGTGTCCGGCAGGGCGGCCACCCGCTCCGGGGACTCGCCGGCCATGCTCGCGGCGACCGCCAGGGTGATCGCCGAGGCCGTGCAGTGGACGACGGTGCCGGCCTCCGCTCCGGTGGCGGCGGCCAGCTCGCGGCTCGCCAGCGCCTGCAGCTCGTCCATGACGAAGAACCCGCCGAGCGCCTCCGCCGTGGCGGCGGCGACCTCCGGGTCGGTGCGCGAGACCCCGAGCGGTGTGAACGGCCCCCTGGCGTTGACGACCCGGGTCAGCCCGTACTGATCGTGGAGATCCATGACGGCATCATCCCCCTGGGCCCGCCACTGATCGAGGTCGGTGCCGGGGCGGAACTCCCCGGGGGGTTCCGCCCCGGCACCGGCACTCATCTCACGGTGTCCCGGCCGGCGTCACTTGCAGTACGGCACCGTGGAGAGGTTCTGCACGTACCGGGCGCTGACGTACCCGGCCTTTCCGGCGCCCAGGCGGTACCAGAGCCGGTTGCCGTCCACGTTCTGCCCGACCACCTTGCACTGCAGGGCGATGACCGCCCCGGGCGCGACGGTGCCCAGCCGCTTGGTGCTGGTGGAGGCCCCGGACCTGACCGACAGTGCCACCTTGGACACCACCTTGCCCTTCGGCTGGGCGGCCGCCTTCGGCGTGGCGGCGGGCGCGGAGTGCGCCGCCACAGGCGCCGCCGCCGGGGTCGCCGCACCGGCCGGAACCGCCGCCAGCAGCGCCCCCGACCCCGCGACAGCGAGGACCGCCCCGGTGGCCAGCAGCCGACGGGCAGACAGTGCACGCATGTTGTTTCCCACTCTCTGTCTCTCTTCTCTCTCGCTCGGCACTTCCGAGCTCACACCCCCCACAGGGAGCTCACAGTTGCCAGGACATCGAGAGGAATGGTTCGGTTCCGAACTCTCGCCGATCACCAGAAGTCGTAGACGACGTTCCGCTCGGCTCAGGCGCTCTCGTCCACCCCGGCCAGCACCTCGCCCGCCCGGCGGAGCAGTTCGGGGCGCCGCCGGCCGAGTCCCGCGGCGACGGCGGCCAGCAGCGCGATGCAGCCCAGCACCGCGTACGGGAACCAGTCGTACGGGGCGGCCGGCACCGGCCAGACGCTGCCGTAGACGGGGATCACCATCAGCACGATCGCCAGCACCGGCAGGACGACGTGCCGCAGCGGCCTGAACTGCTCGGGGTGCTGCTTGCGGAAGAACCGCATGCAGGCGACGTTGGTCAGCCAGTAGACCGGGATGATGGCGAAGGTCAGCACGGCGCCGAGGTAGGCGTAGGTGGTGAAGGGCCCCACCCAGAAGCCCATGGCCACGGTCACCAGCACGGCGAAGGCGGCCTGCACGTACACCGCGAACGCGGGGGTGCCCAACCGGGGGCTGACCACGGCGAGTCGGCGGGGCAGCATCCCCTCCCGGCCCATCGCGTAGAGGATCCGGACGATGCCGTTGTTGGAGTTGACGGTGACGGCGAAGATGCTGGAGACCCCGGCCAGGCCGATGAGGAGGTCCATCCAGGGCGCGTAGGCGTGGCCGAGGGTGGTGAAGGGGGCCGCGTCCGCCGCCAGCTGCGCCATGGCGCCGTCGGAGGTCCCGAAGCCGACGGTCTCGGCGTAGGTGCAGAACAGGTAGATGGCGCCGACCAGGACGACCGCGTAGACCAGCCCGCGCGGGATGTTCCGCCGCGGGTTGCGGGTCTCCTCCCCCAGGGTGGCCGCCGCCTCGAAGCCGACGAAGGACAGGACGCCGTAGACCATGCCGAGGGCGATGCCGCTCAGGCCCTTGGTGGAGCTGGTGGGCAGCAGCGGGGTCGCGGACAGCCCGTGGGCTCCGCCCTTGGCCACGATGATCACGCTGAGCAGCAGGATCACCGCCACCTCGCAGGAGAACATGACCAGCGCGACCTTGATCGACCCGCCGATCCCCCGGGCCGAGAGCAGCGTCATCAGCGCCGCCGCGACCAGGGATATCACCACCCAGGGGACCCGGATCCCGTGCTGTGCCAGCAGGTCGTGGGTGTAACTCCCGATCAGTGCCAGCTCGGCGGGGACCAGGAGCGCGTAGGCGAGGAACATCAGCCCGCCGGTGACGAACCCGGTCCTGGCGCCCACCCCGCGCGTGACATAGGTGTAGAACGCGCCGGCGCTGGGCAGTTCACGGGCCATCTCCATGATCCCGTTGGCCACGATCAGCGCGGCCGCCATGGAGAGGACGAAGACGAACGGCGTGGCCGATCCCGCCTGGGCGGCGACCAGTTGGGGATTGAAGTAGACCGAGACCGCCGGCCCCATCAGCGCGGCCGACATCACCACCGCGCCCCGAGGCCGAGGGTGCCGCGCTTGAGTCCGCGGCCGGGCGCGGGCGGCTCGGTGGTCGTGGCGGGCAGGGGGTCGGCCGTCATGGGCGGGTCCACCTCTCTCGTGATCCGCGCGGCGGTGTTCCGCGTTCGAGGCGCAAGCCTCGCGCGGATGCCGCCGCCGGACCAGAGGACGAGGTGTCAGCGGCACCGGGCGGAGCCTTACACTCCGTCGCCGCGCCGGGTCGCCTCCCTCTGCTCGGCGACCGGCCGCGGACGGTTCGGGGGGCTGGGTGACGGCTCGGCGGGCCGGTGGGTACCACGCAGCGCCGAGGCGACGGCGGAGACCAGCGCCATCCCGGCGGCCACCGAGAAGACGATGGTCAGGCCGTGGTGGAAGGGCCCGGAGACCAGCTCGGGGAAGAACCGGTGCCCGGTCAGCGCCGAGCGCTGGGCCTGCGTCAGCCGGTCCAGCGTCCCGCCGGAGGAGAGGAGGTGCTCGATCGGGTTGTTGCCGAGGAAGGTGGCGAACAGGGTGCTCACCGGCGGCAGCGAGGCGGCGTGGGCGGCGGCCGCGGGCGGGACGCCGTGCGCGGTGAGCCCGCTGCTCAGCGCCTTCGGCAGGGAGGACGCGAGTCCGGAGACCATCAGCGAGAAGAAGACCCCGATGGACAGCGC
Organism: Phaeacidiphilus oryzae TH49; assembly: GCF_000744815.1. NCBI lineage: Bacteria > Bacillati > Actinomycetota > Actinomycetes > Kitasatosporales > Streptomycetaceae > Phaeacidiphilus > Phaeacidiphilus oryzae. The sequence goes on along the minus strand of NZ_JQMQ01000004.1, from coordinate 491,674 downwards.
GGTACCGGAGTTCTGGAACGTCGAGCGCATGCCGGAGGCGACGCCCCGGTACTCGGCCGGCACGCTGCCCATGATCGAGGAGGTGTTGGGCGAGGAGAACATCCCCTGCCCGATGCCGTTGAGCAGCAGCAGAAGCGCGAAGACCCCGTAGGAGAAGTCGACCGGCAGCGTGAGGAGTCCGAGGAAGGAGGCGGCCACCACGATCAGTCCGGTGGTGGAGAACAGCCGGGCGCCGAACCGGTCGGAGAGGTAGCCGGAGACCGGGCCGGCGACCAGGAAGCCCGCGGTGAGCGGCAGCATGAAGATCCCCGCCCACAGCGGGGTGTCCTCGAACGCGTAGCCGTGCAGCGGCAGCCAGATCCCCTGCAGCCAGATGATCAGCATGAACTGCAGCCCGCCCCGGGCGATCGCGGTGAGGAGCGCGGCGAGGTTGCCCGCGGCGAAGGCCCGGATCCTGAAGAGGCCGAGGTGGAACATGGGCTCGGCCCGCCGGGTCTCGATGAAGCAGAACAGCAGCAGCAGCGCGATGCCGCCGAACAGCCCGGTCAGCACCTTGGGGTTGCCCCAGCCGGTGGCGCTGCCGCCGTACGGCTGGATGCCGTAGGTGATGCCGGCCAGCAGGATGCCGGCGCCGGCGGCGAAGGTGAGGTTGCCCATCCAGTCGATCCGGCCGCGGCGGCCCGCGGCCGTCTCCCGCAGGCTGAGATAGGACCAGACGGTGCCGGTGACGCTGACCGGAACGCTCACCCAGAAGACCGCACGCCAGTCCACCGCGGCCAGCAGCCCGCCGGCCAGCAGGCCGAGGAACTGCCCGGCCAGCGCGGTGATCTGGTTGATACCGAGGGCCATTCCGCGCTGCCGGGCCGGGAAGGCGTCGGTGAGGATGGCGGCCGAGTTGGCGGTCAGCATGGAGCCGCCGAAGGCCTGCACGATCCGCCAGAGGATCAGCCACAGCGCCCCCGCGCCGGCCTTCAGCGGGTCCAGGGAGAGGGCCACCGAGGCGCAGGCGAAGATGAAGAAGCCCAGGTTGTAGATCCTGACCCGGCCGAACATGTCGCCGAGCCGGCCGAGGACCACCACCAGCACGGCCGAGACCAGCAGATAGCCCAAAATCATCCACAGCAGATAGCCGATGTTGCCGGGGGCCAGCGGGTCGAGCCCGATCCCGCGGAAGATCGCCGGCAGCGAGATGATCACGATGGAGGCGTCCATCGTGGCGATCAGGACACCCAGGGTGGTGTTGGACAGTGCCACCCACTTGTAGTTCGGGCCGGGGGGCGTGCCCCGGTGGCGGGCCGAGCGCAGCGCGAGGCGCGCGCCCAGGCCGCCGCCGTGCGCGGACCCTCCGGATCCGGTGATGCCGGTGCTCACAGCCGGGCCGCCAATCGGTCGAGCAGTGGCAGCGCCGCGCCCAGGGCGGCGCGCTCCTGCGGGCTGAACTCCTGGAGGACGGCCGCCAGCCGGTCCTCCGACTCCGAGCGGCGTTCGGCGAGGATCGCCCGCCCCTCCGCGGTGATCGCCACGATGCTGCGGCGGCCGTCGGCGGCGTCCGGACCTCGGCTGACGAGGCCGCGCTGTTCCAGTCCGCCCAGGGTGCCGGTCATCGCCTGCGGCCGGACCCGCTCCCGCTCGGCGAGGGTGCTGGGGGAATCCGGGCCGTCGGCGGCCAGCCGGGCCAGCACCGAGACCTCGGAGAGCGAGAGGTCGCCGACCGCGTGCCTCTGACGCAACCGCCGGGTCACCCGGCCGACCGCCAGCCGCAGGTCGGCGGCGAGCCGCCGGGTCCCCCCGCCGTCCTGCCCGTCCACGCCGCCGAGGCGGCCGCTGCTTGCCGTGTTCTCTACCACCACGGCTACTAATAATAGGTTTATTAGCCTGGACTGTTCAATGGCCCGCCGAGACGCCGCTCAGCCGACCGCGGACGGGACGGAGGCGGCCACCGCCCGCTCCAGCGCCGAGGAGGGCCAGACGGCAGCGACCGTGCTCGGGGAGAGGTCGGAGACCTCCCGGTACACGGGGGCGTGGGCTCCCCCGAGAAGTCGGAGAGTCGGCCGGCCGCAGGACGTCGCCGACGCGGTCTCCTTCCTGGCCGGCCCGCGCGGCAGCTGGATCACCGGCCAGGTGATCCACTCCACGGGCGGACAGCACTAAGGCGGGCCCGGGAAGCCTGCCGTCAGCTGCCGGCAGGACCGTCGGCCGCGTACCGGGACCGGAGCCGCTGCTTGGAGAACTTCCCGGTGGCGGTCTTGGGGATCTCGTCCAGGAAGTCCACCCGGTCCGGCAGCCACCAGGAGGCCACCCGGGAGCGGAGGTGACCGCGGACCGCCTCGGCGGTGAGCTCCGCCCCCGGGCGGAGGACGACGCAGGCCACCGGCCGCTCGCCCCATCGGGCGTCGGCGACCCCGATCACGGCGGCCTCGGCGACATCGGGGTGGTCCATGATGGCGTTCTCCAACTCGACCGAGGAGATCCATTCGCCCCCCGACTTCACCAGGTCCTTGGAGCGGTCCACGATGCGCAGGTAGCCGTACCGGTCGATCGTCGCCACATCGCCGGTGCGCAGCCATCCGTCCGCGGTGAAGGCCTCCGCCGCGGGACGCCCGCCGAAGTACCGGGCGGCGATGGTCGGGCCGCTGACCTCCAGCTCCCCGCGGGCCCTGCCGTCCCAGGGGGCCTCGCGCCCGTCCTCCCCGACGATCCGGACCTCGGTGAGCGGCACCGCCGGGCCCGGCGTGCCGAGGAGGGCCCGCTGCTCCTCGCGGGTGCGGCCGTCCTGCGCCGTGCCGATCCGCGAGGTGGTGACCACCGGGCTGGTCTCGGTCATCCCCCACGCGTTGGTCAGCGGCACCCCGATGGCGTCCTGGTAGGCACGGGTGAGCGCCTCGTCGACCGCGCCTCCGCCGGACACGATCTGCCGTACGGCGGACAGGTCGTGCCGGTCGAGGTGGGGCAGCAGCGCACGCCAGACGGTGGCCACCGCGGCCCCGAAGGTGACCCGGTGGCGGGAGAGCAGAGCGGCCAGCCGGGCCGGCGCCGTCCCCGGCCCGGGGAGCACCAGGTCGGCCCCGCAGAGCATGGCGGCATAGGGCAGGCCCCAGGCGTTGACGTGGAACATGGGCACGATCGGCATGATCACATCGCGTTCGCCGATGCCGAAGGTGTCGACCATCAGCAGCAGGGCGGCGTGCAGCACCACGGCCCGGTGGCTGTAGAGGACGCCCTTCGGGTCCCCCGTGGTGCCGGAGGTGTAGCAGAGGGCCGCCGCGGTGTTCTCGTCGTCGACCGCGAACTCCCGCCCGGTGTCCCCGGCCTCCCCGGCCCGGGCGATGAGGTCCTCGTAGTCGACGATCCGGTCGTCCTCGGGGACTTCGGCCTCGCCCCCGTCGTCCATCACCACCACGGCGCGCACGGTGGCGAAGGTGCCGATCAGGGGCCAGACCACGGGCAGGATGGTGCGGTCGACGAACAGGACGTCGTCCTCGGCGTCGTTGACGATATAGCTGATCTGCTCGCCGAAGAGCCGGTGGTTGACGGTGTGGAGCACCCGCCCGGTGCAGGGCACCGCCAGATACAGCTCGACATGGCGGTGGCTGTTCCACGCGAAGGTCCCCACCCGGGCCCCGGCCGGTACGCCCAGCTCGTCGAGGGCGGCGGCCAGCCGCCGTACCCGCGCGCACACCTCGGCCCAGGTCATCGTCACCTCCCCGTCGAGGCGGCCGGACACCACGGACTTGTGCCCGAAGTAGCGTTCGGCCCGGCGGAAGACGTGCGGCAGGGACAGCGGACGGTCTTGCATCAAGCCCAGCACCCGGGGGGCACCTACTCTCTCGGATGTGCCGGCGGGCCCGCCGGCGGGAACAGCGTGGACAAGGAGGTCGGACGGGTCCCGTAGGTCAGCGGGCGCACCGGAAGCTGGCGGCGCTGTCCGGGTCGCCGGCCCGGTACCGGGGCCAGTCCGGGTAGGCGCAGAGCGGACGGGTGCGGTGGTGGGCGGAGTCGGCCACCACCGGGTCGGCGGGCGGCTGCCCCTGCTCCACCCAGCGCTCGAGCGCCGAGAGCGAGTCCCAGCTCGCCGCGAACGCGGGCGTGCCGTAGTCCGCGTGGTTCGCCCCGGGCACCAGGTAGTACCGCAGGAACCCGCGGGTCGCCGAGGGACCCAGGAGGCCGCGCACCCGGTTGTAGTAGTCGCTCGTGGAGTACGGCGAGACCAGTTCGTCGGCGGCGCCGTGCAGCAGGATCAGCTTGCCCCCCGCGCGGGCGAAGGGGGCGAGATCGGCCTCGTTGCGGTCCTCGATGGTGGACAGGCGGCTGATCCGGTCGAGCCACTTCCCGGGGTGGGCGGGGTCCACCAGCAGCGAGTCCTGGCCGGGGTCGCGGGTGAGGAAGTACTTCACCCACTGGTCCCAGTACTGCATCCCGTAGCCGCTGGTCACGGGCATCGGATCGGCCGGCGCGGTGGTGCCGAAGCCGAGGAACGGGGTCCGCATGTCGGCGCCCGAGAGGAAAGGGAAGCCCGGGTACCCGGTCTCACCGCTGGCGATCCGGTAGGGCCAGCGGAACGGGGTGGACATCGCGGTGACCGCCGCGATCTGAGGGTCCGACAGGCAGGTCGGCCCGGCGTCGGTGCCGCCCGGGCAGCGAAGGGTGCGGGGGTCGAAACGGCAGCCGCCCGGGTTCGAGACCACCCCGTCCCGGATGCCGTCGAGGCCGTCGCAGGCCTTGATGACGCTGTCGTAGAGGAGCGTCTGCTTCTGCGGTCCGGGGAAGGCGTCCGGGCGGGACAGGACCTGCGCCAGATGCCCCAGGTCCAGCACCTCGCTGAGGTTGTTCCAGGCCGGGTAGGCGGCGATCACGCCGTTGAAGGCGGTGGGCCACCGCTGGGCGACCACGAGGGCCTCCCGCCCGCCCGTCGAGCCGCCCGCGAAGTAGACCTCGGTGGGCTGCCTGCCGTAGGCGCGCCGGATGAGGAAGAGGCTCGCGTCGCGGGTCTTCTTGAGCGCGTCCCCGGCCGCGAAGTTCATCAGCGCCTCGTCGTTCGCCCCGAACGACCCGTCCAGGGACGGGGGCGCGGTCGGGCTCTGCTGATGGCCGGAGTCGCTCGCGAAGGTGGCGTACCCCCGGGCCAGCGGCGCCGGCTCGTCGGTGGGGCCGAACGGCACGTTCTCCGTCAGGTCGGGGACGGTTCCGTCGAAGCCACCGCCGCCGAACATCAGCGCCTTGCCGTTCCAGGCGTCGGGCACGTCGACTCGCATCCTGATGTCGGGCGCGGACCGGTCGACGGGGAGGAGGGCGGCGTCGATCTGGCAGTACCGGATCGTCCTGCCGCTGACGACGCCGGTCACGGCCGAGGCCGACTCGACGCGGCCGCCGCTGGTCGGCAGGCTCATCACCGAGGCCGGGATCTCCAGGCCGTTCAGGTCGCCGCAGTCCGCGGCCGGTGCCGCGGCGCCGGCGGCGGGCGCGGTCGCCGCGGTCGCCGCGGACGCCGCGGACGCCCGGGTGCCGCCCAGCGCGCCCGGTGCCCCCGCCAGCAGCAGCACGGTCGCCAGCACGGCGAGCCGACGCGTCCCGGCGTATCGGGCCGATGTTCTGTCCATGCTGGCCTCTTCTCCGAATCTCGTGGGTGCGGACCGCTCAGCCGTAGAGCTGCGTACCAGGGATCATCTGCGGGTCGCTGCGGACCTCTGCCGGGTTGGTCTCGGGCAGGAACCAGGCGCTGGCGAAGGTGATCAGCCCCATCAGCAGGATGTAGGCCGCCACCGGCATGGTGCTGCCGGTCCCCGCGATGAGCGCGGTCATCAGGAACGGTGTGCCGCCACTGACCACCACGGCGGAGAGCTGGTAGGCCATCGAGGCGCCCGAGTACCGGATGCCGGGGGCGAAGAGCTCCCCGAGGAAGCTGGCGATGGGCCCGTAGGTCAGGCACTGGAACACGAAGCCCACCACCACGGCCACGAAGATCAGCGGCAGTGACGCGGTGCCGACGAGCCAGAAGTAGGGGAAGGCCCAGACGGCGACGCCCAGTCCGCCGATCAGGATCAGCGGCCTGCGCCCCACCCGGTCCGAGATGTGCCCCGACCACGGGATGGTCACCAGCATCGCCACCGAGCTGAGGAGGACGATCGCGAGGAGGGGGTCGCGCTTCACCCCGAGGGAGTCGGTGGCGTAGCTGAGGAGGCCCGAGATGCTGACGTAGAAGAGGCTGTTGGTGGCCGAGAGGAGACCGCAGCCGAGCAGGACGGTCCCCCACCTGCTGCGGATGACCTGCGCCAGCGGAGCCCGCACCACCGCGCGTTCCGGCCGGCCCGCGGTGCGCCGCAGCTCGCGGAACTCGGGGGTGTCCTCCACCCTGGCCTGGATGTAGAGGACCACCGAGAAGATCACGGCACTGAACAGGAAGGGGATGCGCCAGCCCCAGGCGAGGAACGAGTGGTCGGACATCAGACCGCTGGCGGCCATGAAGACCAGGTTGGAGATGATCACTGCCACCGGGACGCTGGTCTGACCGAAGGTCCCGGCGAATCCCCGGCGTTTGGGGCCGGCGGACTCGGTGAGGAGGAGGACGATGCCGCCCCACTGGCCGCCGGTGGCGAGCCCCTGCACGAAGCGCAGCACCACCAGCAGTGTCGGGGCCAGCGCGCCGACGGCGCCCGCGCTGGGCAGGCAGCCGATCAGGAAGGTGGCGGCCCCCATCAGGGCCAGGCAGCCGACGACCACGGGCTTGCGCCCGTATCTGTCCCCGAGGTGGCCGGCGAGCACCCCGCCGATCGGACGTGCCACGAAGCCGGCCCAGAACGTGCTTAAGGCGAGGAGGGTGCCCGTCAGTGCCGAGGAGTGGGGGAAGAACACATGCGGGAAGACCAGTGCGGCCGCGGTGCCGTAGAGGAAGAAGTCGTACCACTCGATCGAGCTTCCGATCAGCCCCGCGGCCAGGAGTCTGCGGAAGCCCCGGGAACGGGGCGCGGGCAGACCGGCGGCGAGGCGGCCGGACTGTCCTTCGGGTTGGGTGAGGGGGGTTGCCATGAATGCCGCCTTCGTCGATAGCGCAGGCAGGTGATGGCGGTTATATTAAGGCGCCGTTACTCCGTGATTGAGGTGTACATCATCCACACCTCGCACCGATTCGGTGGGCCATTCACCCACCCGAAGCCGAGGAGGGATGGCAGCGTGGCCGGCGACCCCGACGACGAGGCGGAGCCGTATGCGCTCGCGCGCCGGCAGCGGGAACTCTCCTCCTTGTACGCGACCGCCAAGTCGCTCACCGCGCTGGGCGAACTCGACGAGGTGCTGCGGTCGATCGTCCGCCACGCCCACGACCTGATCGGCACCGACTTCACCTATCTCTCCCTGGTCGGCGAGGACGGCCGGCTGACGGCCAGGGCCTCGGAGGGCACCATCTCCGCCACCTTCCTGGCGGCCGGCATCCCGGCGCAGGCGGGGCTCGGCGGCCGGGTGCTGGCCTCCCGGAGCCCGCACTGGGTGAGCGACTACGCCGCCAGCACCCTCTTCGACCACGATGCGGACTTCGACCGGCTGGTCGACACCGAGGCCCTCGTCGCCCTCCTCGGCGTGCCACTGATCATCCGGGGCGAGGCGGTGGGCGCCCTGTTCGCGGCGGACCGCTCCGAGCGCTCCTTCCGGGCCGACGAGATCGCCCTGCTGACCGCGTTCGCCGATCACGCCGCGGTCGCCCTCGACAATGCCCGGCTCTACGAGGCGAGCCGGAACGCCCTGGGGGAGCTGCGGATCGCCTACCGCAGGATCGAGGACCATATGGAGGTGCTGGAGCGGGCGCAGGCCATCCACGAGGCGCTGACCGACGCGGTGCTGGAGGGCGGCGCACCCGACGAGGTGGCGCAGCTCCTCGCCGACCAGCTGGGCGGGAACGTCGCGCTCCTGGACAGATCCAACGCCACGCTGGTCCGCCGGGGTTCGGCGACACGGCCCTGCCGGCCGCCGACCGACGCGGAGCTGGCCGAGGCCGTCGGGCGGGCGCCCCGGTCGGGCCGCTGCACGACCTCGGTGGACGCCACCGGAACCGCCCGGAGCGTGGCCTCGATCCGGGCGGGCGACAGCCGGCTGGGCGCGCTGGTGTGGAGCCGGGAGGCGGGCTCCGGGGACGGTGCCGCGGGCGAGATGGATCTGCGGACCCTGGAGCGGGCCAGCCACATCATGGGGCTGCTCATCCTCAAGGAGCGGGCCGTCGCCGAGGCCAGCGAGCGGATGAGCGGAGAGCTCCTCACCGAGCTGATGGTCGGCAGCCCCGGGATCAGCCCGGCGCAGCGGGCCCGCACCCGGGCCCGCGGCATCGACGCCGACCGGCTGGACCTGGTCCTCGTCGCCGACTCCGACGCGGTGTCGGCCACCGAGATCACCCGCCATCTCCACGACATCGCGCGGGACCACGCCGGCCTGGCCGGGGAGCATCTGGGCAGGGCCACGATGGTCCTCCCCTGCGCCCAGGACCACGAGCACGACCAGCAGGACCAGGACCACGACCACGACCGAATCGTGGTCGAGGTGCACCGGCGGCTGCGTCGCGCCCTCGGCGAACCGGTCCACGTCGTGGGCGAGCGGGTGGCCAACCACGACTGGTCACGCGCCTACACCACAGCCAGCCGCTGCGGGGCCGTGATGCGGGCGATCGGCCACACCGACCTGGGGGCCACCACCGGGCGATACGCCCTCTACGCCCTGGTCTTCGACCCCGAACGGGTCCACGAGCTCGACCGCTTCATCGCCGACTCCCTCGGCCCCCTCCTCGACTACGACCGCCGACGCGGCACCGAACTCGTGGAGACCCTCAACGCCTACTACGTCCACCACGCCAATGTGGCGGCCACCGCCCGGGCACTCCACCTCCACGTCAACACCCTGCTCAAGCGGCTGGACCGGGCGAGCAAGGTGCTCGGCCTCGACTGGCGCCACGAGAACGACCTGCAACTCCAGATCGGGCTCCGGCTGCACCAGCTCAGAGCGATCGCCGCCCGCTCCACCTGAGGCCGGCCGCGCCGTCCGCGCCCGTCGGTCAGGTCAGCAGGTCACCGCCACCGTGCCGCCCGTGCCCGGCGCCTGGAGGACGCGGAGGGCCTCGGAGATCTCCGACAGGGGGCGCACAGCGGTGCCGAGAGTCAGCCGGCCCTCGATCAGGTCGCCGAGGAGACCGTCGAAGACCTCGTCGGGCACCTCGCGGCGGATCATGTTCACCGGCAGCAGGCTGACGTCGGCCGCGAGGAGGTTGGGCAGGTCCACGCTGAGCGCCTTACCCCGGACATAGCCGACCAGGACCACCCGGGCGCCGGGGCGCAGCGCGGGCAGCAGCAGGGGCAGGGTGTCCCCGCCGACCGGGTCGATCAGCACGTCGGCGCCGCCCGCGGCGGCGATCCGGCGCACCGCCTCCTCGTCCCAGCCGGCCAGCACCTCCTCGGCGCCCGCCGGCACCAGCCCTGTCCGCTCCGGCCCGCTCACCATCGCGAGCACCCTGGCGCCGGCGCGGTGGGCGAGTTGGACGCACATCGAACCGACCGCTCCGGAGGCGCCGGTGACCACCACCACCTCCCCCGCCTGGACCCGCCCGACCGCGTCCACCGAGGCCCAGCCGGTGGACAGCGGCGAGTAGCAGGTGGCCGCCAGCCCGGCGTCGGCCGACTCCGGTATCTCGCGCAGCACCGCGCCGCTGACCACGGTCCGCTCGGCCCAGGTGCCGGGCCGCTCGAGGCCGAGGCCGCCGCCGCGGAGCAGCACCCGGCGGCCCTTCCACCGCTCCTCCCCCTCGGCGGTGCCGATCACCCGGCCCACTCCGGAGGTGCCCGGGGTGAAGGGCAGTTCCGGGCGGTGGGCGAAGGTCCCGGACATCACCGTCAGGTCCAGGTGGCCGACGTTGGCCGCCTCCATCCCCACCCGCACCTCGCCGGCGCCGGGCACCGGCTCCGGGCGCTCGACGAGACGGACCTCGGTACCCCAACTGCTCAGCTCGGCAGCCCGCATGCGGCCCCACCCCCATCGATCGTCCCGGCGAAGAACAACGACCACGGTAGCCTCCCCCACCGACAACCGGGCCAACCCGCACGCCCGCGGCCCGGCGGCGGCGCCGGTCAGCGGGCGGCCAACAGCCGGGTGACGAGTTCCGGGTCGTGGTGCGCGGCCTCCCGGTAGCGCGCGAGGTACGCGGCGGCCCGCTCGATCTCGGGCGTGCGCTCGCCCTCGGCCTCCGGGAAGCGGAGGTCGCCGCTCACCACCGTCCCCCACGGGTTGTCCAGCAGCCGTCCCGCCGCGGCGAAGAACCGGCGCCGCCTGCCGCACCTGCCGGTAGGCGAGGGGGACCGGGAACTCCGCGACGATCGCATGGTGGATCAGATTCCGGTCGCCGTAGCGGTACAGCAGCCTCTCGATCGCCCCGAGGGGGCGCACCGGCTCCCCCTGTGCCCTGGGCTCTTCGATACCTGCCGGATTACTGGCGGTCAACACTGGCATGTCCTCACGTCAAAACTCCCACTGTGCCGCTCACGACGCTATGTGCCGGGGGCCGCCCGCCCCATGCCGTTCGTCGACAGTTCCCGGGGACGGACCTGTGAGGGGGCGACATCCGGCCCTCTCCGCGTGGCCGGGCCGTGCCCGGTGCTCATCCGGCGCCCCCGGGGCGGGCCCGTCTGGTAGACCAGGGGCGTGACCTCCATACGCACGGCCGCGGCCGTCGGGTCGGCGCCGGCCTCCCGCGATCGGGTTCCGTGGCCGGCGTGGGTGATCGGCGCCGTCTTCGTCGCCGTGGAGCTGGCGTTCAGCGGGCGGTACGGGTTCCAGCAGGACGAGTTGTACTTCGTGGTGGCCGGCCGCCATCCGGCGTTCGGCTACGTGGACCAGCCGCCGCTCGCCCCGCTGCTGACCCGCACCACAGGACTCCTCGGCGTCGATCCGGCGGCGATCCGCATCCTCCCGGCGCTGGCCGGCGGGGCGGTCGTGGTCATCGCGGCCCGGACGGCGGCGCTGTTCGGGGCGGGCCGGACCGGGCGGACGCTCGCGGCGCTGGCCACCGCCACCGCGCCGGTACTGGTCGGCGCCTGCCACATCGGGAACACCACCCCCTACGACCTCCTCGCCTGGGCCGTGGTGGTCTGGTGCGTGGCCACGGCGCAGCTCCGTGAGCGGCCGCGGTGGTGGCTCGGGGCGGGGGCGGCGGCCGGCCTCGGGCTGCAGAACGAGTATCTGGTGGTGCTGGCCGTCGGCGCGCTGGTGGTCGGCCTCCTCACCGACCCCGCCCAGCGTGCCGTGCCGGCCACCCGGTGGCCCTGGGCCGGCGGCGCCCTCGCGCTGGCGCTCTGGGCGCCCAACCTGGTCTGGCAGGCGAGGCACGGCTGGCCCCAACTGGCCATGGCGGGCGCCCTCCACGCGCAGAACACCAGCACCGGCGACTACCTCGTCGGCCTGCCCGGGCAGCTGCTCTACGCCGGGGTGCTGGGCGTGCCGCTGGCCGTGGCCGGAGTGGGCCGGCTCTGGCGGACCGCCGAGCTGCGGTTCCTCGCGGTCGCGGTCACCCTGGTGGTGCTCTATGTGCTGGCCTGGGTGCCGGGGAAGGTCTACTACACGGACGGGCTGCTGCCGCTGGTCCTCGGCGCGGGGGCCGCCTCGGCCGAGCACTGGGTCCAGCGGTCGCGCGGGGAGCGGGTGGTGGTCGCCGTCTGCGCCACCCTCGGGGTGCTGGTGAACGTCCTCACCCTGCCGCTGGTACCGGTCGCGAGCCTCCACCGGAGCGTGCAGGAGCACACCGTCACCGACACGGTGGGCTGGCCGCAGCTCACCGCCCAGGTGGTGAGGCTCGACGCGGAGCTGCGCCGCTCGGGCGAGGCGCCCACCGCCGTCTTCACCGGCAGCTACGCCGAGGCCGGCGCGCTCCAGCTGTTCGGCGGGCGGGACCGGCTGCCGCCGGTGCTCTCCGCCCACAACAACTACTGGCTGTGGGGCCCCGGCACCGCCTCGGACCGCACCGTGCTGACCGTGGACGCGGCCGCCCGGCTGAGGCCGTACTTCGCCGACTGCCGCCGGCTGGCCGTCTTCAACCCGCCCGACCAGGTCCAGAACGACTGGAACGACCTGCCGATCGACGTCTGCACCGGTCCGAAGGCGCCCTGGACGGCGCTCTGGCCGCGACTGCGGCACTACGACTGACGCGCGGGGCCCCGGCTCTGCTGTCCCTGCCCCCGCTGCCTCGCCGTTCCCGGCACTGTTCGCCGGTCAGGCCGCCGACGCACCGCGGGTAGGATCCCCCCGCTGCCAGTGATCACTGCGGAGGAGTACGAGGATGAGCCCCAGCGGCTTCGGCGCGGAGGCCGGCCCGGCCGGATCCGACGCGAGCAGACCGGCCGGCGTCGCCGAGCCCGGGGGCGCCGACCCCGGGAACGCCGAGCCCGGCGAAGCGGAGGCCGGGCTGCCGGCCGAGCGGCTGCTGCTGTTCACCGACGCGGTGACCGCGATCTCCCTCACCCTGCTGATCCTGCCGCTGGTGGACCTGGTCCCCGAGGTGGCCGGCGCCCACGAGCACGCCGTCGACGTCATCACCGGTCACGTCGACAAGATCTGGAGCTTCCTGCTGAGCTTCGCCGTGGTGGCCCGGTTCTGGCTCTCCCACCACCGGGTCTTCTCCGCGGTCGGCTCGCTCGACCGGGCGCTGGTGGTGGGGAACATGGGCTGGCTCCTCGCCATCGTGGTGCTCCCCCTGCCGACCGAGATCGTCGGCACGTTCGGCACCGAGCGGTTCGCGGCGGCGCTCTACTACGCCAACCTGCTGGCCGCGATGGTCTGCCAGTGGGCGATGCTGCGGGTGCTCAGGAGCCACCCCGAGCACCTGGCCGGCGAGCGCTCCACGGCTCGCCGCAGGATCGCCGACGCGTACGTCGACGCCTGCGGCAACCTGGTGGCGCTGATCCTGGCCTTCGCGCTGGCGCTGGCCGTACCCGCCCTGCAGTACTACAGCCTCCTGCTGCTGGCGCTGGTCCCCTGGGCGGAGTCCCGCCTGCGGCGCCGCAACGGCCGCTAGACCGCCGGGTCGCCGGGCCGCCCCGGCTACACGCTCGGCGACTGCTCGGGTACCAGGTGGAGGAGGGTGTGGAGGACGCGGTCCGCGGTGTCCGCCGGCGGGTCGTCGGTCAGGCCGATCAGCAGGCGGGCGAGGGTGTCGAGGAGGGTCGGGGAGCCCATCACCCAGCGGTTGAGCAGGGGTTGGAAGCCGCCGCGGCTGAACAGGTGGCGGGAGAGGGCGACGCCGAGTCGGTAGTGCCGGCCCCAGCGGCGGGCCATCTCGGCCGGGTACCGGGCGAGGGCCTCCTCGTGGCCCGCTCCCTCGGGGCGGGCCAGGGCGGCGGCGACGGCCTCGGCGGCCACCTCGCCGGCCTCCAGGGCCTGGGCGATGCCCTCCCCGTTCCAGGGGCTGACCATCCCGCCGCTGTCGCCGACCAGCAGCAGCCCGCGGCCATACTGGGGATGGCGGTTGAAGCCCAGCGGCAGGGCCGCGCTCTGCACCCTGCCCTCCGCGTTCTCGGAGTGCCCGTCGGCGTCCGGCCGCAGGCCCCACTCCTCCGGGGTGCGGGCCAGCCAGCGGTCCATCGTGGCCCGCAGGTCGACCTGTCCGGACTTCCGGCCGCGAAGGGCGCCCAGGCCGACGTTGACCCTGCCGTCGCCCATCGGGAAGATCCAGCCGTATCCGGGCAGCAGGCGGTCGCCGTCCGGGCCGCGGAGGTCCGCCCAGAGCTCCAGGTACTCCTCCTGGGAGCGCTGCGGGCTGCGGTAGTAGCGGCGGGCCGCGGTGGCGATCAGCGCCCGCTCGTCGCGCTGCCGTCCCAGGGCCAGGGCGAGTCGCGCGGAGGCGCCGTCGGCGGCGATCACCAGCCGGGAGCGGAACTCCACCGGCCGCTTCTCCGGGCCGAGTTCGGCGGTCACCCCGACCACCCGCCCGGCCCGGTCGGTGAGCGGGCCGGTCACCTTGGCGCCGGTGCGCAGCCGGGCGCCGGCCCCGGTGGCGTGGCCGGCCAGGATGTCGTCGAAGTCGTAACGGCTGCGGGAGAGGCCGAAGTCGGGGTACTTCCCCACCTTGGGCCACTCGATCAGGGCCTGGCGCTCGCCGGCCACCCAGCGCATGCCGCGCGAGCGGGCCCAGCCGGGGCCGTCGATGTCGACGCCCATCCGGATCAGCTGGTGGACGGCCCGCGGGGTGAGCCCGTCGCCGCAGACCTTCTCCCGGGGGAACTCGGACTTCTCCAGCACCAGGACGTCCACCCCGGCCTTGGCGAGGTGGTAGGCCGCGGCTGATCCGGCGGGACCGGCGCCGACCACGATCACCGCGGCGTCCTCGCCGCCGCTCCCGTCCTGCGGGGCGGGCGGGTCGCCGGCGGACGGACTCGGCGTCGGCTGCGGCGGCGTCGGCGGCATGGCGGGCCTTTCACGGTACGGGGCGGGGGTCGAGCGGAAGTCGATCACCCATGGTCGGTGAGCGAAGCATGCCATGCCACCCTCCGCCCGCGACCAGGGGAGGTACCCCGCCGGGCGCGGTGAGCGCGCTGGTGGACAATGGCGCGACCAGCAGAGCGCCGACCCGCCGCACCACCGCACCCAAGGAGCGCCACGCCATGGCCAAGACCCCCGAAGTCGGCGCCGTCGCGCCCGACTTCACCCTCCCCTCGGTACTGCTCAGCGGCCCGGACGGAAGCCCGCAGCGCGGAGAGCTGACCCTCTCCGAGCACCGCGGGCGGCCGCTGGTACTGGTCTTCTATCCGGGGGACGACACCCCCGTCTGCACCCGGCAGCTGTGCTCGTACACCAGCGAGCTGGCCGGCTTCGCCGAGGTCGGGGCCGAGGTCTGGGCGATCAGCCCGCAGGGGCTGGACAGCCACGAGGCCTTCGCCCGCAAGCACGGCCTGGCCTTCCCGCTGCTCGCGGACACCGGCCGGGAGACCGCCCGCCGCTACGGGATCGCCGTGCCGGGCCTCGGCCTGCGCCGCTCGGTCTTCGTTCTGGACGCGGCGGGGACGGTGGTCTGGAAGCAGGTGGGCGTGCTGGGCGTCACCTTCCCCTCGGCGGCCGAGATCACCGCGCATGTGCCGCACGGCGGCTAGGCCGGCTGCTGCGCCTGCTGCTGCTCCGGGTTCGGCTGCTGCTCCGGCGCCCGCCCGGGCCCCTGCTGCGCGGTCTCGCGGCCGAGGTAGGTGAGGGGGCCGGGGTCCGGCACCGGGAGGACGCGGAAGCCGAGGCGGTCGTAGAAGGCCCGGGCCGGGGTGTTGGCGGTGACCATCCCGAGGTGGACCCGCTCTACGCCCCGGCGGGCCAGCGCGGCCAGGAAGGTGTTCATCAACTCCCGCCCGTGGCCCGCCCGCTGATGGCTCGGCAGCAGGTCGATGTGGAGATGGGCGGGGTATCCGGCGAGCTCCGGCACGATCATCCGCTCGGGGGTGTGGAGGAGGTGGACCATGGTCTCGGTCGGCGTCGCCGGGGCGGTTCGCAGCGGCGGGAAGCGGTCGGAGACCTTCGGCAGCCACTCCTCGCGGAACCGGCGGACGAAGGCCGGCGTGTCCGCCGTCCCGAGGACGTAGCCGACCGCTCTGCCCCCGTCCTCCAGGACGAAGGCGAGTTCCGGCTCCAGTTCGGCGTAGGGCGCGGCGAAGATGCTGGGCACCAGTTCCGGGTCCGGGTAGAGCGCGCGGGAGTCGCCCCCGTTCTCGGCGGTGCGGACACAGACGTCGAAGAGGGCGTCGCGGTCGGTCGGGCGATAGGGCCGGATGTGGGCATCCGAGATCGTCATGGCCGCATGCTGCCGGAGTGGGAGCGCTCCCACAAGTCCTTTCCCACAGCTCCCCGTGGCTGGTGTCCCCGTATCCGTTCCTGGACCTGGCGGCCGGCGTCGACCGCGCGCTGCCGCGACCGGCACCGGGCCGGCGGCGCCCCGCCGGGCGCCAGGGCGACACGACTCGTCCCGCCGGGCGACCGTACCGCCGCTTCCCGTACACCTGCGCGTACCGTGGCCGGGCGGACCGGCGTGCTGGGAGCCCGCCGGCCTAGGCGGTGCCGGAGGCGGAGATGACGGTGGAGAACCTCGGACTTGTGGTGCACGGCGGGCGCCCGGAGGCGGTGCGGGCGGCCGCGGAGGTCCGGGCCTGGTGCGCCGAGCACGGCGTGCGGAGCAGCGACATCGACGTCTGGCGGGACGGCGTGCGGCGCAGCGCCCGCGAGGAGGTGGACGCCGCCGGCCGCCCTGATCTGGTCGTCACACTGGGCGGGGACGGCACCTTTCTGCGCGGTGCGCGGCTGGCCGCCAAGAACGACGCCCTGGTGCTCGGGGTCGACCTGGGCCGGGTGGGATTCCTGACCGAGGTCTCGGCCGACGAGGTGCGCTCGGCGCTGGAGGCCGTCCGCACCGGGCGGTTCGAGATCGACCAGCGCCTGCTGCTGGCCCTGCGGGCCTCCCGCCGGCTGGAGGTCCCGTCCGGGCTGGAGGCGCTGATGGCCTACGGCCGGCGGCCGCAGCTCCCGCCGCCGCCGGTGCGCCCGGACTGCGAGGTGGACCGCGACTGGGGGATGCCGCTGGACGTCACCGCCCTCAACGACGTGGTGCTGGAGAAGCTGGCCCGCGACCGTCAGGTGTCGGTCGGGGTGTACATCGGCGGGCGGCTGCTGGCGTCGTACTCGGCCGACGCGCTGCTGGTGGCGACACCCACCGGTTCCACCGCCTACAGCTTCGCCTCCGGCGGGCCGGTGGTCTCCCCGCGGGCGGAAGCCCTGGTCTTCACGCCGGTCGCGCCGCACATGACCTTCGACCGCTCGGTGGTGACGGCTCCCGACGAGCCGGTCGGACTGCGCGTCCTGGAGCGCTCCGGGCAGGCCGCGGTGACCATCGACGGCCAGCTGCGCGGCGTCCTCGACCCCGGCGACTGGATCGCCGTCTACGCGGCCCCGCGCCGGCTGCGGACCGTGCGCCTGGAGCCGATGGACTTCTACGGCCGGCTGCGCAAGCGGATGAACCTGACCGACGCGCCGGCGGCGGTCGCCGACGGCTCACCGGCACCGCTCTGGTCGGTGACCACTCCCCCGCCCGGGGACCTCGCCCATCTCTCCCTGCTGACCGCACCGGAGACGCCTGCGCCCGGGCGCTGAGCCGCCTTGGGGGCGGTCGGCGGCAGCGGCGGTCTGCGGCGGCGGCGGTCTGCGGCGGCGGCGGTCGGCGGCTCAGCACCCGGCAGCCGGTCAGCGTCGCCGGTAGTGGGGCGGGCGCTTCTCCAGGAAGGCGGCCGTCGCCTCGGCGCGGTCCTCGGTGAGCGCCGTGAAGAGCTGCTGGCGGTTCTCGAACTCGACGGCCGCGTCGAAGGACGGCGTCTCCAGCGCCAGCCACATCCCCTGCTTGGTCAGCTCCACCGAGACCGGCGGGTTCAGCATGATCTCCTCGGCCTTCCGCACCGCCTCCGCCAGCAGCTCGTCGGGCTCGGACACGTCCGTCACCAGACCGATGGCCCGCGCCTCGGCCGCGTCGAACCGCCGCCCGGTGAGCATCAGTTCGTGCGCACGGCCGGCTCCGACGATCCGCGGCAGCAGCCAGGAGACGCCGATGTCGCAGGCGGAGAAGCCGGCCCGGATGAAGGAGACGGCGAAGACCGCCGGGGTGGCGGCGATCCGGATGTCCGAGGCGCAGACCAGGGCCAGCCCGCCGCCCGCGGCCGGGCCGTTCACCGCGGAGATCACCGGTTGCCGCAGCTCGTGCAGCCGCTGGGCGAGCGCGGCGATCTCGCGCTGCCGGCCCAGGCCACGGATCACCGGCCCCTCCTCCTCGGCGAGTCGGGCGTCGCCGTAGCCGTTGAGGTCGAGGCCGGCGCAGAAGGCGCGGCCCGCGCCGGTGAGCACCAGGACGCGGCAGTCCCGGTCCCGGTGGACGTCGTCGAGGGCCTCCGCCAGCTCGCCGACCAGGGTGTGGGTGAGGGCGTTCAGCGCCTGGGGCCGGTTGAGGGTGAGGACGGTGACGCCGGGCAGCGGACGGCTGGTCAGCACGGTGGGCATGGCGGTTGGTCCTCCCGGAGCCGGATCTCGTCGGTTCCCGAGGATCCTCCCACTCGCCTTTACCGCTTCCGAAGGAGTTCTGTACCGGTCCTGGACGTCCTCGGTCGGAGACTGGTGGGGTGGGTACCAACGCCGCCGCTCCCGCGAGCGCTCGCTTCCCGGCCCTCGGCACCACCGCCGTGCTGCTGGTCGCCGGGCCGGAGCCGGCTGCGCTCGACACCGCCCGGCGGGTGCTGGACGGCGAGTTGGCGGCGATCGATCTGGCCTGCAGCCGGTTCCGCGAGGACTCCGAGCTGTCCCGGGCCAACGCCGCGGCGGGCGGCCCCCGCTGACCGCGGGACCGCTCTTCGCCGAGGCCCTGGACACCGCCTTCCGGGCGGCGGAGGCCACGGCGGGCGCCGTCGACCCCACCGTCGGGGCCTCGGTCTCCGCCCTCGGTTACGACCGGACCTTCGCCTCCGTCCGCCCGGAGGACGTCCGTCCGGCGGTCGTCCTCCGGCCCGCCGGCCTGCGCGGCGTGCGGTGGGATCCCGCGACCCGGCGGCTGCGGCTGGCCGCCGGAGTCGCCCTCGACCTGGGCGCGACGGCCAAGGCGCTGTGCGCGGACCGCGCCGCCCGGCGCGCGGCCGAGGCCTGCGGCCGCGGGGTGCTCGTCGGCCTCGGCGGCGACCTGTCGGCGGCCGGCGAACCGCCCGAGGGCGGCTGGCAGATCGAGGTCGCCGACGTCCACTCGGCGCCCTCGAGCCCGGACCGGCCGGTGGTCTCGATCCGCGCCGGCGGACTGGCCACCTCCGGTACGGCCGCCCGCAGTTGGCGGCGCGGCGGGCGCGTACTCCACCACATCGTCGACCCGGCCACCGGCGACGTTCCGCCGCCGGTCTGGCGCACCGTCAGCGTCGCGGCGGCGGACTGCGTCGAGGCCAACACCGAGGCCACCGCGGCCGTCGTCCTCGGCTCCGCCGCACCCGAGCGGCTGCGCCGCCGGGGCCTGCCGGCCCGGCTGGTCCGGGTCGACGGATCCGTCCTCACCCTGGGCGGCTGGCCGCCGGACCGGCCAGGCCGCCGCGAGAACAGCAGAGGAGACGACCAGGAACCATGAACAGGGACGTCGTTCGCATCCGCCGCCGGGACGAGGGGCTTCGGCGGGTCGGGACGTGGACCCGCCGGGTCTCGCTGGCCGCGGCGGCCGCGGCCGCCGCGCTGACGGCCGGCTACGCCCACGCGCTGCCGGACCTCACCGCCCATCTGCCCGGGCTCCACGCCGAGCGCGACTCCGGCGACCAGGGGGGCACCGGGAACCAGACCGGCGGCTCAGGCACCGGCTCCAACACCGGCACCTCGGCCCAGCCGCCGGGCGCCGGGACGGGCACCGGGCACACCACCACGGGCGCCTCCTGAGGGCCCGCGCGCGAAGACGGCGGCCGGCCTCCGCGAAGGCACGGCACACCGCCGGTCACACAGTCACACGGTTACGCGGTCGAGGGGCAGGCGGTCGTCCTCCTGCCGCCGGGGATCAGCCGGCGGAGGTGCCGGCCACCGCCGGCAGGGCGGCGAACAGGTCGGTGTACATCGCGATCGCGATCAGCAGACCGACCACCCCGAGCACCCCGGCGCCCCAGGAGACCGCCCGCACCCAGCCGGGGTGCTGGAAGGTCGCCGCCCGCTTGCCGGTGAGCACCAGCACCAGCCCGGCGAGCACCAGGGCGACCAGCGCGAAGATCCCGTTGACGGCGGCCACGGTGTGCCAGGGGGTGCCGTAGAGCTTGGAGATCTGCTCGGCGGAGGTCATCTTGCCGGAGTTGGCCTGGGCATAGATCTGTCCGACGAGCTGGGCCCGATCGGAGAGCATGGTGCCCAGCCAGGTACCGCCCAGCGAGGCCACGCCGAGCCCGGCGGCGACCACCGCCCCGGCGCCCGGCAGCACCCCGCTGCCGGCGGCGAGCGGCGGCTGCCCGGCCTCGGCCTCAGCCCCTGCCTCTGCGTCGGTCTCCGCCTCGGCGCCGGTCTCCGCCTCGGCTTCCGCCCCCGCGCCGTCCTCGTTGCCCTCCACCGGGGCTTCCACCGGGGCCTCGGCCGGCTCAGTCTCCTGCTGCGACCCCGCCTGCTGCTCGGGCACCGATGCAGGCTCCGCAGCGGCCTCGGCCGGCTCTTGCGCGTTCGCGTCCACGGTCTTCTCGGCGCCTTCCTGGGTGCCCGCCTCTTCGCTCTCCGCGCGCTCCTTGAGTGCGACGGTCTCGCGGGTGCTCTTGTCGTCCTTGTTCGTGTCCATGGGCGGCCACGCTAGGGGTGGATTCTGAGAGATGGATAAGCCTTCGCACAGCCCGCTCGTAACGATCCGGTACACACGGCGGCACGCCGCCCGTACGACCGGCTCGGCCGGCCACCTCCCGGCCAGGCCCGCGCATCGCCGCGTGCACGATCGCGTTCACCCACCCCGGGGCAGGGCTCCCGATCCGTCATCCTCCGCCGCCGCAGCCGCCTGGACCCGCTGCTCCTCGCGAGCGGAGTCGACGTCCCGTTCCAGGGGTGTGCGGTTCACGGCCGTCGCGAGGTCCTCCAAGGCCCGTTTCTGCAGTTCCGCCCCGCGCCGCAGCGCCGGGCTCCGGTCCCTGGCGGCGGAGCCCTCCCAGGCGTGGAGCGCGTCCTCCACACGCCCCCAGTCCGGGTTCCTGTGCTCGCGGATGTCGGCGGCCGCCTGCGCGGTGTCCGCCTCCAGGGCCTCGGCGTACCGCTCCGCCTCTGGCGTGACAGGGCTGTCGGCTCGCGGGACATGGCTCTCCATCAGCATCGCCGCCCGGCCGAAGCGCTTGACCGCCTCCTGCGCCTCCTGCGCCTCGCGCGACGTCAGCCCTCGGGGGCGGACCGGTTCCTGTCTTGCGCGGTGGTAGGCCTCCTGCCAGGCAGCGCCCGCCTCCCTGCTCGCCAGCAGGGCCCTGCGCATGTCGGCGCGATGCTCCGGAGACGGCTCGGCGTGGCTGCGGAGCACCGCGGCCGCATAGCGGCCGTCGGCGGCGAGCCAGTCTGCGAGCCGGCCCCGCAGCCGCGGCGTCTCCCATGCCGGAAACACCACGTATGCCAGCATGGCCAAGGCCCCGCCGAGGAGGGTGAGCACCACCCGCTCCGGGACCGTCTGCTCCCAGCCCTGGCCGCCCATGCCGAGCAGGAAGACGACGTACGCGGCAGTGAAGCACTGGGAGTAGGCGTAGCCGGTCCGGATCAGCGTGTAGGACAGGCCCGCCGAGACCACCGCCAGTGCGTCGAACACATGGGCGTCCGGGCCCAACGCCCGCACCATCCCGGTGGCGAGCGCGACTCCTGCGAGGGTCCCGGCGAAACGGGCCACCGCGCGCGCGTACGTCCGGTGGAAGTCCGGCCGCATCACCATCACCGAGGTGAGGGGCGCCCAGTAGCCGTGGGCGACGGGTAGCCGGGCGGCGATCAGATAGCCGAGCGGGGCCACCGCCGCCAGGCGAACCGCGTGCCGGAACACGGGCGAGTCCCGGCGGAGCTCACGGCGGATCGCCCGGACGACGATCGGGAGAAGCCGGAACATTGTCGGGCGCACCAGGAGCGGGGCGTCGCTTGAGGGACCGGGCGGCGGGGGCGTCTTCCTGGAGGCGCCGCCGCTCCCGGCGATCTCCCATGCCTCGCCGAGCAGTTCCACGAGCCGCTCGGCGGCCTGCCGGGCCGGTCCCTCCAGCACCTCGTGCTCCGCGTCGACGCGGAGGACGTCCGCGCTCCCGGGCGGTACACCGACGGGGGTGCCCCGGCGGACCGAACGGGCGGCCGCGTCCAGGACGTCGGCGGTCGCGTTGAGCAACTCCCGTGCCCGGTCCCTCCCGGGCCCCTCCGGCGGGGCGCCGACCTCCGGGTCGGCGAGCGCGGTGACGACCGGCCGGATGCGCTCGGCGAGGCCTCGGGGGCCGTGGAGGACGGGGGGACGGCTTCGGGCCTGTGATGGCGTCACGGCGGCCGCGTCCCGGGCCGTCATCAACGGCTCCGGGTCGAACGGGGCGGTCGGGTCCTGCCGCAGCCTGCGGGCGTAGTCCGCCACGGCGGCGAGCGCGTCAGCGAGGGCGTCACGATGCGCCCCCCAACGGCGGATCGGGAACAGCAAGATCAGCAGGGCCTGTGCCAGGCCTCCGAGCGCGATGACCCCCGCGTGTTCCAGGGCTTGCCCGATGCTCGTCGGCAGGGTGACGGTCACCAGCATGCTGCCGACCGTCGTCGCTGCGACGATCCCAGCGGTCGATCCGACGGCCCACGCCATCCCTGCGGCGAAGGCCCATACGGCCAGCAGTGGGAGGAAGGTCACGAGTCGCCCCGCCGCCAGGTAGCCCACGAAGGTGCTGAGCGCCAGGCCCGCGCCCGCGCCGAGCGCGATCACCTTGCGTGGACGCCAGGTGCGCTGAAAAGTGGCCCCGCCCGCGGAGTAGGCACCGAGGGCGGCGGACGCGGCGTGTGCAGGAGAGAACAGCCACAGCGCCGGTCCGACGACGATCGCCACCCCGGCAGCCGTGCGCAGCGCGAGCAGGGGCTCCAGCCGCGTCTCCTCGATCGTGAGTCCGGATCGCACGACCTCCCGGAAGCCCCG
The DNA here is from genome assembly GCF_000744815.1 of Phaeacidiphilus oryzae TH49. Lineage (NCBI taxonomy): Bacteria > Bacillati > Actinomycetota > Actinomycetes > Kitasatosporales > Streptomycetaceae > Phaeacidiphilus > Phaeacidiphilus oryzae. Next base: position 469,053 of record NZ_JQMQ01000004.1, on the reverse strand, counting down.
CAGCCACGTCACGGAGGTGAGCCTAGCCGGAACGTCCTGCTGGTCGCCTTCGCCGCGCGACGCAGGTCACCCCGGCCTGGCAGGGCAACACGGGGAGGCTAATTGGGCTCGGCATGCGCATGCATTCGCGCGCCCCCGTCGGCCAGGCTGAACTCGAAACCCAGGGCCGGGAGCCACCGAGGCGCCCGCAGTCGGAGGTTGCCGTCATGACTGTGATGTCCATCGCCAGGTTCGAAAGGTTCTTCCGCGCCGCCGCGGGGCTGAACGTCGACAAGAACGATCTCAAGCGCTACAGCGACTTCGTGGACGCCAAGCTCTACGATCTGCTGGTCGTCGCCCAGGCCGCTGCCAAGGCCAACGAGCGCGACATCATCCGGACCCGCGACCTGCCGATCACGAAAGGCCTGCAGGAGAGCATCCACCGTTTCCAGCGGCTCGACCACGAAGTAGAGCTCAAGCCGATCCTGGAACAGCTCGCCACCCACCCCGCGCTGGACCGCACACCCGACGAGGAGACCGAGGCGGCCTACCCGGACATCATCGGCGGACTCAGCCTGGCCCTTGCTCAGAGCTTCAAAATCCTCCACCCCGAGCTGAAGAATCCCCAGCCCCAGCATTGGGACGAGGCCCGAGCCGTCTTCGACCTCCTCCTCTGAGTGGCGAAGCCGGCCTCGACAATTCGCCGCCCGCGCGCGGCTGGGCCCACGGCTCAGGCAAGCCAAGCGGACTCCTTCGGTCGGGTGTGCGGAGAGCTGTCGGTGCCGCCGGGCGCGGCCGTGTGGCCCAGGTAGCGGTGGACGAAGTGGATGCTCATCGCGCCTTCGCCGACCGCGGAGGCCACGCGCTTCACCGAGCCGCTGCGGACATCGCCGGCGGCGAAGACGCCGGGCATGCTGGTCTCCAGCGTCAGGCAGTCGCGGCCCTGACTCTGCCACACATCGGGGGCGGAACAGGCCTGCGCCTCAGTGCCGGTGAGCACATAGCCGCGCGCGTCCAGCGCGAGCGCGCCGGCCAGCCAGTCGGTGTGGGGGTCGGCGCCGGTGAAGACGAACAGGGCCTGCACCGCGAGATGGCGCTGCTCGCCCGTACGGTGGTCGACCACGGTGAGCGCCTCAAGTGCCTTGTCGCCGAGTGCCTCGGTCACCTCGGTGTGCAGCAGTACCTGCACTCGGGGGTGGCGCTCGATCTGATCGATCAGGTAGCGGGACATGTGCTCCTCCAGGCTTGGCCCACGGACGAGCAAATACGCCCGCGGTGCGTACCCGGCCAGGAAGAGCACGGCCTGGCCTGCGGAGTTGCCGCCGCCGACCACCGCCACCGGATCGGTACGGCACTGCTGGGCCTCGTAGACCGTCGCCGAGTAGTGGACACTCGCGCCCTCCAACGGCTCGATGCCGGGTACCTGGAGGCGGCGATAGCGGGCGCCGGTGGCCAGGACGACGGTACGGGCGGTGATCTCACTGCCGTCGGTGAACCCGACGGCGTAGTGGCCATCGCGCCGTTCGAGCCGGGCCGCCTCCGCAGGGACGCTGATCCGGGCGCCGAACTTGTCCGCCTGGAGCACAGCGCGCTCGGTGAGTTCGGCGCCGGAGATGCCGGAAGGGAAGCCGAAGCAGTTCTCGATACGGGAGGACGTCCCGGCCTGGCCGCCGGTGGCCAGCGTCTCGACCACGGTCGTGCCGAGTCCCTCCGAGGCGGCGTTCACCGCGGCGGCGAGACCTGCCGGACCGGAGCCGACGATCAGGAGATCGCCGCGGTGACCGCCTGCCTCCAGGGGCGGCAAGCCGATGAACCGGGCGAGTTCGGCGTTGCTCGGATTGCGCAGCAGCGTCGTGTCCCGCCAGATCACCAGCGGCGTCTCCTCCGGATCGACCGCGAAGCGCCGCAGCAGCGCTTCGGCCTCCTCATCCGTCTCCAGGTCGATCCAGCGGTGCGGCAGCCGGTTGCGGGCGGCGAACTCGCGCAGCCGCCGGGTGTCGGGCGAGTACCGCGAGCCGATGATGCGGAAACCGGCGCCCTGTCCGACGAGCAGAGCACGGCGGCCCAGGCAGGCACGCAACACCACGTCACCAAGGGCGGAGTCCCGGGTCACCAGCTCACGCAGCTGGTCGATGGACAGGGCGAGGATCTCGCCGGGGTCCCTGACCACGGCGGTGTAGAAGGCCACCTGTCCGTTCAGGAGGCCGAGTTCGCCGACGAAGCGGCCAGGGCCGTGCACGCGCAGCAGGTGTTCATCGGGCGTGCCGTGGCCCTCGACGATGGCGATCGAGCCGCTCAGGACGACGTAGAACGTCTCGCAGCGCTCCCCCTCCCGGATCAGCACGTCACCGGCGTCGACCGCGCGCCGCCGGCCATGCTGCCCGAGGCGGGCCATCTGGTCGTCCGACAGGCGGGGATAGGCGCCGTAGACGTCGGGGGTCTCGAAGGGGACGCTCTCCTCGGCCTCGGCCGGCACAGGCGCTGCGCCCGGCCGTGTCTCCTCGCCGGGCATCACACGAACGCCTCATGGACGTAGCACCAGCGCCAGTCCTCGCCGGGCTCCAGGGACGCCACGATCGGATGACCGTCGGCGGCGGCGTGCCGGCGGGCGTGCCGGTTGGGTGAGGAATCGCAGCAGCCGACATGGCCGCAGGTCAGGCAGAGCCGGAGGTGGACCCATGGGGAGCCCAGCAGCAGACACTCCTGACACCCTTCCGGGGTCAGCGGCTGGACCGGTCGGACAAGGGCGAGGTGCGGGTCTGCGTGGAGGGTCATCGGAATCATCCTTCCCGGGCTGTGATCGACTGCTCCACCCACCGCCGCAGGGCAGCGGCAGGTGCGGCGCCTGATTGCCGGGCGAGGGTCTGTCCTTTGTCGAGGACCAGCAGCGTCGGTACCGCCTGGACCTCGAACCGCCGCGCCAGGCGCGGGTTCTTGTCGATGTCGACCTTGGCCAGTTTGATCGTTCCCGCGAGCTCGGTGGCGACCTTCTCCAGCGCGGGGCTCACCATGCGGCAGGGGCCGCACCAGGTGGCCCACAGGTCGACTACGACGGGCACAGTGGCCTGCTCGACGACCTCGGTGAAGTCGTCGTCGCCCGCGTCGGCTATCCAGGGCAGCGGCTGCTTGCAGTTGCCGCAGGTGGGGCGGCCCTCGGCGGCCGCCGGCACCCGGTTGGTGCGCCCGCAGTGCGGACAGGTGACCTTGGTGGCCTCCACGGTGCTCATGCCTCCCTCGCCCCCTTCGCGTCCTCGGGCTGCTCGTAGGTGACCACCAGTTCCCCGTGCTCGGCGTCGACCCGCACCTTCGCGCCGTCCTGCACGTCGCCGCGCAGCAGGGCGCGCCCGACGAGTGTCTCGACCTCGTGGGAGATGTAACGCCGCAGCGGCCGGGCCCCGTACACCGGGTCGTACCCTTGATGGGCGATCAGCCGACGTGCGGCATCGGTGAGTTCAACGGCGATCCGCCGTTCGGCGAGGCGGCGGCGCAGCTCGTCGAACTGCAGCTCCACGATCCGCTCGATCTGCCGCTCGCCGAGCGGCTTGAACAGCACGATGTCGTCGACGCGGTTGAGGAACTCCGGGCGGAAGTGCCCGCGCAGCTCGCCCATGACCAGGGCGCGGGCGTCCGGCTTGATCTCGCCCTCGGCGGTGGCGCCGTCGAGGAGGTGCTCGGAGCCGATGTTGGAGGTCATGATGACCACGGTGTTGCGGAAGTCGACGGTTCGGCCCTGGGCATCGGTGATGCGGCCGTCGTCGAGGATCTGCAGCAGGGTGTTGAAGACGTCGGTGTGCGCCTTCTCGATCTCGTCGAACAGCACGACCGAGTAGGGCTTGCGGCGTACGGCCTCGGTGAGCTGGCCGCCTTCCTCGTAGCCGACGTATCCGGGCGGGGCCCCCATGAGGCGGCTGACGGTGTGCCGCTCCTGGTACTCGCTCATGTCCAGGCGGACCATGTTCTCCTCGGAGTCGAACAGGGCCCGGGCGAGGGTCTTGGCCAGCTCTGTCTTCCCGACGCCGGTGGGGCCGAGGAAGATGAACGAGCCGATGGGCCGGCGCGGGTCGCGGATCCCGGAGCGGGCGCGGATGACGGCGTCGGCGACGAGCTTGACGGCCTCGTCCTGGCCGATGACGCGCTCGCGCAGGATCTCGTCCAGACGCAGCAGCTTCTCGCGTTCGCCCTCCTGGAGGCGGGCGACGGGGATGCCGGTCCAGGCGGCGACGATCTCGGCGATCTCCTCCTCGGTGACGACCTCGCGCAGCAGCCGGTTCTGCCCTTGTTTGGCGGCCAGTTGCTCCTCCTCGGCGGCGAGTCGGCGCTCCAGGTCCTGGAGGCGGCCGTAGCGGAGTTCCGCGGCGCGGTTGAGGTCGTAGGCTCGCTCCGCCTCCTCGGCTTCGTGGCGGACCTGCTCCAGCTCCTGGCGCAGCTCCTGCACCCTGCGGATCGCCTGCCGTTCGGCCTCCCACTGGGCGTGTTTGGCGTCGGCCTCGCTGCGCAGGTCGGCCAGTTCCCTGCGCAGTTCCTCCAGGCGGGCCTTGCTGGCGGGGTCGGTCTCCTTCGACAGCGCCGCCTCCTCGATCTCCAGGCGGGTGACGCGGCGGGTGATCTCGTCGAGTTCGGCGGGCATGGAGTCGATCTCGGTACGCAGCCGGGCACACGCCTCGTCGACGAGGTCGATGGCCTTGTCGGGCAGGAAGCGGTCGGTGATGTAGCGGTGGGAGAGTGTCGCCGCCGCGACCAGCGAGGTGTCCTGGATCTTCACGCCGTGGAAGACCTCGAGACGTTCGCGCAGACCGCGCAGGATGGAGATGGTGTCCTCCACGCTGGGTTCGTCGACCAGGACCTGCTGGAAGCGGCGCTCGAGCGCGGCGTCCTTCTCGATGTGCTTGCGGTACTCGTCGAGAGTGGTGGCGCCGATCATGTGGAGTTCGCCGCGGGCGAGCATGGGCTTGAGCATGTTGCCCGCGTCCATCGCCCCTTCGGCCGCGCCGGCGCCGACGACGGTGTGCAGTTCGTCGACGAAGAGCAGGATGCCCCCCTGGGCGGCCTTGACCTCGCTCAGTACCGCCTTGAGCCGTTCTTCGAACTCACCGCGGTACTTGGCGCCGGCGACCAGGGAGCCCATGTCCAGGGCGAACACGATCTTGTCGCGGAGTCCTTCGGGCACGTCGCCGCGGACGACGCGCTGGGCGAGGCCCTCGACGATGGCGGTCTTGCCGACGCCGGGATCGCCGATCAGGACGGGGTTGTTCTTGCTCTTGCGGCTGAGGATCTGGGTGACACGGCGGATCTCGGCGTCCCGCCCGATCACGGGGTCCAGCCGCCCGGCCCTGGCCTCGGCGACGAGATCGCGGCCGTACTTCTCCAGGGCCTCGTAGGCCACCTCGGGGTTGGCGGAGGTCACCCGCTGGTTGCCCCGGACCTGGGTGAGCGCGCCGAGGAAGGAATCCCGGGTCACGCCGTGCTCCTTCAGCAGCCGCCCGGCGGCGGTCGCCGAGCCCTCCTCGGCCAGCGCCAGCAGCAGGTGTTCCACGGACACGTACTCGTCCTTGAGGCGCTTGGCCTCCTGCTCGGCCGCGTCCAGCAGCCGGGCCAGGCGCTGGGTGACGAAGACCTGACCCGGCGCCGCTCCCGGGCCGCTCACCTTGGGCCGGCGGGAGAGGTCCTCGCGTACGGCCGCGCGCAACTCCTCGGGCTCGGTGCCCGCCTGCTGCAGCAGCCGCGGGATCAGGCCCTCCTCCTGATCGAGGAGGGCGAGCAGCAGATGTTCGCCGTCGACCTCGGTGTGGCCCAGGCGGCCTGCGGCGCTCTGGGCCTCCTGCAGGGCTTCCTGTGACTTCTGGGTCAGGCGGTTCATGTCCATGGTGGTAGATCACTCCTCATGCCTCCACGCCGCAGCGCGGCTTCGAGCAGGCTGATGCGGTCGAGCAGGTCGAGTACCAGACCGAGGGACGCGTAGTTCAGGCACAGCCCGGTACGCAGCCGCTGGACCCGGGCCAGGACGGCCGGGGCCGTCGGCGCGAACTCCAGCCGTCCGGAGGCGTCACGGCCGGCGTCCACCAGTCCGAGGGCGACGAACCGACGGATCAGGTCGGGATGGAGGCCTGAGTGGCGGGCCACGGTCTCCAGGGAGAGTCCGGGCATGGGCACGATCGCGTACCGCACGCCCATCTCGGTCGTGCGTGCGTGCGGCGGGCGGGGCCCGGCCGGTCGGTCGCTCATCAGCTTCTCCTGGGGTCGAACGAGGAGACGGCGGCAAGTTCCTCCAGCAGCTCGCGCTCCCGGTCGCTCAACCGGGGCGGCACCATGATCCGCAGCTCCGCGTACAGGTCTCCGTTCGCGCCGCGCGGGTTCGGCATGCCCTCGCCGCGCAGCCGAAGGCGCCGTCCGCTGGAGGATCCGGCGGGCACGGTCACCTTCGCCGTGCCGCCGCCAGGTGTGGGCACCGGCACCGTCGCGCCCAGCGCCGCCTCCCAGGGGGTGACCGGGAGCCTCACGTGGACGTCCCGGCCGTCGAGGCGGAACTCGGGGTGCGGCTGGATCCGCACCCTCAGGTACAGGTCCCCGGCGGGAGCCTCGCTGCCGCTCCCGCGGCCGCCCTCGCCGGCCAGCCGGATGCGCTGCCCGTCGATGGTGCCGGGCGGCACGTCGACCTGGTAGCGCCGCTGCCCGGCCGGCCCGGCGAGGGTGACCGACCGGCGGCCGCCCCGGTACGCCTCCTCGACGGTGAGCGGCAGTTCGGCCTCCTGGTCGGCGCCGGGCACGCGCCCGGCACCGCCGAACAGCGAGCCGAACAGATCGTCGATGTCGACCCGCTCGCCCCCGAAGCCTGCCGTGGCGTAGCGCGCCCGGGGTCCGCCGGCGGCGTTCCACCGGAAGCCGCTGCCGGCTCCGGCTCCGGCTCCGGCGGCGACCCGCTCGTCCCAGTCCTCCGGGATCTTGCGGAAGTCCTCGCCGAAGCGGTCGTACCGGGCTCGCTGCTCTGGGTCGGACAGGACGCTGAAGGCCTCGTTGATCTCCTTGAACCGCTCCTCCGCCTGGGGGTCCTTGTTGACGTCGGGGTGGTACCTGCGGGCCAGGGTGCGGTAGGCCCGCTGAATCTCGTCCCGGTCGGCGGTCCGTGGAACGCCCAGCACCTCGTAGAAGTCGCGTGCCATGGAGGGTCACTCCCGCTTGGCCACGGTCACGGCGGCAGGCCGCAGTTGCCGCTCGGCCTCCCCGTAACCGGGTCGCAGCACCTCGACCACGGTGTTCGGATCGGCGTCGGGATCCTGGACCACGCCGACGACCTCGTGCCGTGCCGGGTCGAACGGCACTCCCCTCTCCGCGTGGCGCGGGTACCCCAGCCGCTCCAGCACGTTCACGGCCTGGTCGCGCACGGCTCGGACACCTTCGACGATCGCACCTGGGTCGGCGGCCGCGTGGCTGAGGGCGAGTTCCAGGTTGTCGATGACGGGCAGGAAGGACGCAGCTGTACGGGCGCGTTCGGCCGCGCCCTCCCGCTGCAGCTCCTTGGCATGGCGTTTGCGCAGGTTGTCGAGGTCGGCAAGGGCGCGACGCCAGCGGTCCTCGGCTTCTCGCAGCGCGACCGCGTACTCGTCCTCGGGTGTGGCGGTGCCGGCTGCGGCGTCGGGCCCCGGCTCGGCCTCCTCGGTCGGCGGGGAAGGCTGCGTCAGGTCCCCGCGCGGCGGCTGTACGGCGCCTTCTGGCGGAGGCTCGGGCTCTCGGCCCCGGGGTGGGATGGGCATGGCGGGCACCTCAGCCCTTGTCGAACTCGGCGTCGATCACGTCGTCGTCGCCCCCGGCACCGCCCGGCTCGGGCGCGCCGGGACCGGATCCGTCCGGGGCGCCCGGGCCCGCCGGACCGCCTCCGGCGGCACTCGCCTGGTGGGCCGCGAGCCCCGCGAAGATCTGCTGGAGTTCGGAGGTCAGCGGCCGGACCTTGTCCACCGCTGCCTCGTTCTTGACCGCCTCGCGGGCCTCGGCCACCAGCATCTCGGCGCGGGCCTTCTCGTGAGCGGGGGCGGCGTCGCCGAGCTCTCCCAGGCGTTTCTCGACCTGGTAGGCGATGGCATCCAGTTCGTTGCGGGCGTCGACCGCCTCGCGCAGGGCCTGGTCCTCGCCCTGGTTGCGTTCGGCCTCCTGGACCATCCGCTCGACCTCGCCGCGGTCGAGGTTGGAGCTCTCGCTGATGGTGATGCCCTGCTCCTTCCCGGTGTCCTTGTCACGCGCGGTGACGTTGAGGATGCCGTTGGCGTCGATGTCGAAGACGACCTCGATCTGCGGCTCACCGCGCGGTGCGGGGCGGATGTCCGTGAGCTGGAAGCGACCCAGGACCCGGTTGTCGGCGGCCCTCTCCCGCTCGCCCTGCAGGACGACGACGTCGACGGCGGGCTGGTTGTCCTCGGCGGTGGAGAAGGTCTCGGAGCGGCGCACCGGGATCGTGGTGTTCCGCTCGATGATCTTCGTCATCACGCCGCCGCGTGTCTCCACGCCCAGCGACAGCGGGGTGACGTCGAGCAGCAGGACATCCTTGACCTCGCCCTTGAGGACCCCGGCCTGGATCGCGGCGCCCATCGCCACGACCTCGTCGGGGTTGACGCTCATGTTGGGTTCCTTGCCGCCCGTCAGCCTCCGCACCAGAGCCTGGACGGCGGGGATGCGGGTGGAGCCGCCGACGAGGATGACCTCGTCGATGTCGTTGTCACTGACCTTGGCGTCGTCCATGGCCTGCCGCACCGGGCCCAGGCAGCGCTCCACCAGGTCTCCGGTGATCTGCTCGAACGTGGACCGCATGATCGTCGTGGTCAGATGCTTGGGGCCGGAGGCGTCGGCCGTGATGAACGGCAGGCTGACCTGGGTCTGGGTCACCGAGCTGAGCTCGGTCTTGGCCTTCTCGGCGGCCTCGAAGAGTCGTTGGAGGGCCTGTGGATCCTTGCGCAGGTCGATCCCGTTCTCCTTCTGGAAGCTGTCGGCGAGCTGGTCGACCAGCCGTCGGTCGAAGTCGTCGCCGCCCAGATGGCTGTCGCCCGCTGTGGACCGCACCTCCACCACGCCGTCTCCCACGTCGAGGATGCTGACGTCGAAGGTGCCACCGCCCAGGTCGAAGACGAGAACGGTCTCGTGCTCCTTCTTGTCCATGCCGTAGGCGAGGGCGGCCGCGGTCGGCTCGTTGATGATCCGCAGCACTTCCAGGCCGGCGATCCGTCCCGCGTCCTTGGTCGCGGTGCGCTGGGCGTCGTTGAAGTAGGCGGGCACCGTGATGACCGCCTCCGTGACCCGCTCCCCCAGCTGCTTGGAGGCGTCGTCGGCGAGCTTGCGCAGCACCTGCGCGCTGATCTCCTCGGGCGCGTAGAGCTTGTCGCGCACCTTGAAGCGGGCGGCGCCGCCGTCTCCCTCGACCACGTCGTACGCGACGGCCTTGGCCTCTTCGGAGATCTCGTCGAAGTGCCGGCCGATGAACCGCTTGGCCGAGTAGATGGTGCCCTTGGGGTTGAGGATCGCCTGGCGGCGGGCCAGCTGGCCCACCAGGCGCTCGCCGGCGTCGGTGAAGGCCACCACGGACGGTGTCGTGCGGTTGCCCTCGCTGTTGGGGACAACCGTCGGCTCGCCGCCCTCCCATACGGCGATCACCGAGTTCGTGGTGCCCAGGTCGATGCCTACTGCCTTGGCCATGAGGAACTCCTTCCGCGAGGGGCGGCCCCGTTCGCCCTTGGAGTCGCGCGCGGTTCAGCAGCCCGAGGTCGCACCACGCCCGATGCCGGCCGTCCGCACTACGAGGCCCCTGATCGGGACGGTCCTCCAGCGGCCGCCGGCGCGCCCGACCATCGCTGACGAACTCAGACTGGCACGAGAGCGGCGCCCTCCGCCTACACCCGTCAGGTCAGAAAGCACCACGGTCGATCGGCCCGCGAGAGCAAGCCGCAGAATCGGACAAGCCGGATGATTTTCCCTAAACTGGGTCGGCATGGAGCGCGATCCCTCGGTCGCCTCCGTTTACCGGAGGAGAACGGAGTGATCTATGGCCTCCCGCCCGTCGCGAGGGCGGCCCGCTCACGGTTCCGGTCAGGAAGCGGCTCGCGAGGCGGGCAACACTGCGGGCGCCGAGCGGCACGACCCCCGTCCACTCGCGGCGCTGGACCCCCACGGGCTGCTGGCGCTGTGCCACGCACTGTTCACCTGCGCGGAGCAGAGTGAGATCGTGCGGCTGGCCATGCGTCACGTCAGCGCCCTCGGCCCCTACCGCGCAGAGGCCGGATACCTCGGGACGGGCGACGGTTTGTCCCGCGTCCCCGTCCACGACGCGGGAGCGCCCACGGTCGACGACCCACGGATGGACCAGGCGGGTGAGACCGACGGCCCCACGTCTCTTCCCGGGCGGTCCTGGAACTGGGCGTTCGGTCTGCACGGGGTCGGCGGCCGGCTCGGCTGCATCGTGGTCTCCTCCCACTCCGACCCCGATGAACAGGGGTGCTTCCTCCTCTCCGCCCTGGTGGAGCTCACCGCGGCGGCCATGTCGCTGGCGGCCTCCCACGCCCACCGCGATTCGGTCGGCGAACTGAGCCGGCTGCGCACCGAACGGGACACCGCACTGCGGCAGTTGGACACAGTGCGCTCCGAGCTGCACCTGCAGATGACCGTGGACGAGTCCCTCGCCCACGTCGCTGCCCTGGGCGGTGGCGAGGACGCCATCACCCAAGCGCTGTACGAACTCACCGGGCTGCCGTCGCTCATCGAGGACCGGTTCGGCAACCTGAGGTCCTGGGCCGGTCCCGGCCGGCCCGACCCCTATCCGGTACGCTCCCCGCGCGAGCAGGAGGAGATGCTCCGGCGGGTCGTGCGCGGAGCGGGTCCGGTCAGAGTCAAGGACCGGGTGGTCGTCCTGGCCCAGCCGCGAGGCGACCTCCTCGGTGTACTCGCCCTCGAGGACCCGGAAGCGACTGCCGACAAGCACATGATGTTCGCCTTGGATCACGCCCAGCGGTTGCTCGCCCTGGAACTCCTGCATGTGCGTGAACTCACCGAGGTCGAGATGCGGCTGCGCCGTCAGCTGATGGACGACCTGCTGGAAGGCGCTGACGATACGGGCGTCTACACCCGGGCCGAAGCCCTCGGCCATGACCTGCGGCGCCCCCATTACGTGGCCGTGGTGCACTGGCCGAGCAACGCCGTAGACGACTCTTTCACCCGCGCCGTCGAGCGAGTGATGGCCACCGCAGCGGTCCGTCCGCTGATCACCCGTCGCCGCGACCGCGTGGTCGTGCTGACCGAGGAGAGGCCGCACCACGCTGCCGTGCATGCGGCGCTGGCCCATGAACTGGGGACGCCCGACGGAGCGATCGGGGTGAGCACCCGATACGTCTCACCGAGCGACATTCCCCGCTGCTATCTGGAAGCACTGCGGGCCCTGGAGGTCCGTCAGAACTCCCGCCGGCGCAGCGGGACGACCTTCTTCGACGATCTGGGGCTCTACCGGATCCTGGGGCCCGGCAACGATCTCCAGGAGCTCGAAGGCTTCGTGCGAGAATGGCTCGGCCAGCTGATCGACTACGACGCAAGGCACAGCACAGAGTTGGTGGAGACGCTCGCGCGCTACTTCGACTGCGGGGGCAACTACGACGACGCGGCCGCCGCGCTGACGGTCCACCGCAGCACCCTGCGCTACCGACTGCAGCGCATTCGTGAGATCAGCGACCGCGACCTGGCGGATGTGGACACCCGACTCAATCTGCAGGTGGCCACGCGGGTCTGGAAGATCATCCTGGGTGGGCAACGCTGAGCGCGGCCGCCGGTGCGGGCAGCCGCTGTGCGCCACGAAGTCGATCGGGGGCAACGTCACCGACTGGCGGGCAGGGGCGGGGCCGCCCGAACACGGTTGGCCGAGACCGGACTTGGGCGTATCTGTTGGCGCCCTTCCGCTTCTGTTGGAGGTCGTATACGTTCTCACTCCATCACGCACCCCATGCATGCGCACAGGCCCCACTCATTCAGCCAACTCCCGCTGCGAGGCCGTGATGGAGATCAGTCGCAGGACGTTCGTGGCCGGCACCGGTGCCGTCGCCGTCGGATCCGCTCTCACCTGGGGACTCGGCCAGCCCAGCGCGTCCGCCGCGACCGGCGCCGAGGGGCCGCTCGGCGCCGGCCCGGCCGACGGGGTACTCAACCAGGGGGACCGGACCGTGGAGTTCAACCACGGCTGGCGGTTCCATCTGGTGAACCTCAAGGACACCACCGATCCGTCCGGCGTGTACGGGAACTCCGACGACCCCAAGGCCGCCGCCCCCGGCTTCGACGACTCGGGCTGGCGGCAGCTCGCGCTGCCGCACGACTGGAGCATCGAGCAGCAGCCGGATCCCACCGAGAAGAACGGGACGGGCTACTTCCCCGGCGGCCTCGGCTGGTACCGCAAGACGTTCACCCTGCCGGCCTCGATGGCCGGCAAGCACATCACCGTCGACTTCGACGGGGTGTACATGAACTCGTACGTGTACCTCAACGGGGAACTGCTCGGAAACCACCCGTACGGATACATCGGGTTCTCCTTCGACATCAGCGGCAGGGCGCACACCGACGGCAGCACTCCCAACGTGCTGGCAGTGGTGGTGCAGAACCGGACGCCCAGCAGCCGCTGGTACTCCGGCACCGGGATCACCCGCAACGTCCATCTGACCGTGACGGACCAGGTGCGGATCGCCCGCTGGGGCACCTTCGTGACCACGCCGGACCTGGCCGCCACGGTGAAGAGGGGCTATGCCGCCGTCCATGTGGAGACCGCGGTGGAGGGCCCCGGGAGCAGCGCCGCCGACGTGGTCTCCACCGTGCTGGACGCCTCCGGCCGGACGGTGGCCGACGGCCACGGGACCAGTGTGGACCTGCGGGTCGCCGACCCGCGTCTGTGGTCGACCGACGACCCCTACCTCTACACCCTGCGCAGTGAGGTGGTGGTCGGCGGACAGGTGGTCGACAGCTACCGGACGGTCTTCGGCATCCGCTGGCTGGACTTCGACGCGAACGCCGGGTTCGCCCTCAACGGCTCCCGGCTGAAGCTCCAGGGTGTCTGCCTCCACAACGACCAGGGCGCCCTGGGCTCGGTGAACAACTACGACGCGCTGTGGCGGCAGATGAGCACCCTCCGGGCCGCCGGCGTCAACGCGCTGCGCACCTCGCACAACCCGCCCTCGCCGGAGATGATCGACGTCTGCCAGCGGCTCGGCATCGTGATGATGGTCGAGGCCTTCGACTGCTGGCGGATCGGCAAGAACCCGTACGACTACCACCTGTACTTCGACGAGTGGTCGGACTCCGACATCGCCGAGATGGTGCACTCCGCGAAGAACTCCCCCGCGGTCGTCATGTGGTCGATCGGCAACGAGATCCCGTACTTCACCGACGCCTCCAGCCTGCCGATCGAGAAGCGGCTGATGGACGACATCAGGCGGATCGACACCACCCGGCCGATCACCGCCAACTGCGACCAGTACCGGACCCCGCCCGCGGCCGGCTCGGCGGCCGAGCAGATGATGCTCAACCTGGACCTGATGGGCTTCAGCTACGAGCCGGCGACCGTGATGGACACCTTCCACCAGCGGTATCCCTCGATGGTCTTCTACCAGTCGGAGTCCTCCTCCTGCACCTCCGCCCGCGGGGTCTACCAGGACCCGACGTATGTCAACACCGGCGAGAACTACACCCCGGGCAAGCGGCTCCCCTCCGCCTACGACAACAACCTCTCCTCGTGGACGATGAGCCACGAGTACGTGCTGAAGCTGGAGCGCGACCGGCGCTACAGCCTGGGGCAGTTCGTCTGGACCGGCACCGACTACATCGGCGAGCCCACCCCGTACGGGCAGTTCCCGGTGAAGACCTCGGCCTTCGGCTTCGTGGACACGGCCGGCTTCGCCAAGGACGCCTACTACGCCTTCCAGTCCCAGTGGACCTCGCCGCCGATGGTCCACCTGGTGCCGATGAAGTGGACCGGCCACCGCAGCGGCGAGGAGGTCCAGGTCTGGGCGTACTCCAACGTCCGCAGCGTCGAACTGCAGCTCAACGGCCGCTCGTTGGGCGTCAAGCGGTACGACGTCAAGGTCGGCACCGACGGCACCCGCTATCTGGAGACCACCGAGCCGACCGGGGACGACAAGAACTTCCCCTCCGGCAGCTACACCAGCCCGAACGGCAGCACCGGCAAGCTCCATCTGACCTGGAACGTGCCGTTCGAGCCGGGCACCCTGGTGGCGATCGCCCGGGACGGCAGCGGCCGGGTGGTGGCACGGGACCGGATCAGCACCGCCGGGCAGCCGCACGCGCTGCGGCTCACCCCCGACCGGCCGCTGCTGGCCGCGGACGGCAGGGCGCTGTGCTACGTCACCGTGGAGATGGTCGACCGGAACGGCGTGGTCGTACCGGACGCCGCCGACGCGATCACCTTCCGGGTCTCCGGCGCCGGACGGTTCGCCGGGGCCGACAACGGCAAGGAGGACGACGGCGAAGGCTACCAGTCCGCCACCCACAGCGCCTTCAACGGCAAGGCGGTGGCCATCGTCCAGGCCGGCTCGGCCGGCGGGCCGATCCGCATCACCGCGACCGCCCCCGGTCTCGCCCCCGGGGCCACCGCCGTCTTCGCCGTCGACGCCTCGGCCCGCGGGCTGGTGGGGGCGCAGCCGGTGTACCTCCGCACCCCCGCCGGACAGCGGCCCGCCCTGCCCTCGACGGTGACCGGCGTCTACGCGGACGGCTCGACCAAGGAGCTGGCCGTCCGCTGGGGGCGGGCGGGGGCCGCCGGCACCGGCAGCCGCACGGTCAGCGGCAGCGTGCCCGGCACCTCGGTCACCGCGGTGGCCACCGTCAGCGGCTACACCGCGGCGGGCGCCGAGCCCTTCGCGACGGTGACCCCGACCGGCGCCCCGCCGTATCTCCCCGCCGTGGCCACCGTCCACGACACGGACGGGGTGACCCGCCTCGAACCCGTGAGCTGGGAGTCCTTCCCCGCGAGCCGCTACGCCTCGGCCGGGACGTTCACCGTCCGGGGCACGGCCGCCGGGCAGGCGGTCACGGCCACCGTCCGGGTCACCGACGCGTTCACCCCGAACCGGAACATCGCCCTGGCCACCAGCCCGGCCAAGCCGACCGCGGACGCCGGCTACTCCGGCGGCCCGGACGAGGTGCCGGCCGGGATGCTGGACGGCGACACCGGCTCCGGCGGCTGGTCGAACTACTACGACAAGTCGGCCACCAACGTCCTCCCGGCGGTGAGCAAGGCGCACGCCTCCGAGTGGGTCTCGGTGAGCTGGCCGGACGGCCAGCGGGTGGACACCGTGGTCGCCTACTTCACCATCGGCTCCGCGCGGGTGCTGCCCAAGACGCTGACCGTCTCGTACTGGGACGGGACGCGCTGGACCGCGGCCGCCGGACAGCAGGTGGCCTGGGCGACCCGGTCCAACCAGCCGACCACCGTCACCTTCCGGCCGGTCAGCACCACGGCGATCCGGCTGGACATGACCAGCCCGGCGCCGGACACCTCGACCGGCTTCCTCCAGATCACCCAACTCCAGGTGCCGGCACCGGAGATCAGCGTCTGAACGGAACGGCCGGTCAGCCCGGCGCCCGGTCCGGCCGGCCGCCCTCCCCCTCCGCGGGCGGGCGGTCGGGCGGCGGCTCCCACCGGGCACCGGTCTCCGCCCGGTAGGCCGCGACCGCGGCCTCGACGGTCGGATGGAACCGGTCCGGGGGAAGGCGGCGGGTCATCCCGTAGTGCTCGATCTTCTCCCGAACCAGGTGCTTGAGCTCCGCGAACTCCAACCGCACGCCCTGGGCGGCGAGTTCCTCGTCCAGGTCCTGGAGGACGTCGGCGGCGGTGGTGTCGATGTCCGTGACCGGCTCGGCGGCGATCACCACCCGCCGGGCCGCCGGCCCGGTCCGGGTGCTGCGCAGCACCTCGCCGCGGAAGGACTTGGCGTTGGCGAAGAAGAGCGGGGCGTCGAAGCGCAGCAGCACCAGGCCCGGCAGCCGCTCCGCGTTCGGGTGGATCCGCACGTCGTGGTAACCCTGCACCCCCGGAACCCGCCCGAGCACCGTGCTGTACGGCCACCAGGCGCGGCGGAAGACGTTGAGGATGGACAGCCCCACGGCCACCGCGATCCCGGGCAGCACCCCGAGGACGGCCACGCCGACGAAGGCGGTCATGGTGAGGACGAACTCGGCCCTCCGCCGGCGCCACAGCCGTGCCGCGCCCACCGGATCGGCCAGCGAGAAGGCCGCGGTGACGACCACCGCGGCCAGTGCCGGCTGCGGCAGCGAGCGGAACAGGCCCGGCAGCAGCACCAGCATCAGCACGATCAGCACCGCCCCCACCACCCCGGTGAGCTGGGACTTGGCGCCGGCCCGCTCGGCCACCGCGGTCCGGGTCCCGCTGGTGCTCATCGGGAACCCCTGGAAGAGCCCGGCGGCCAGGCCGGCCGCGCCGATCGCGATCATCTCCTCGTTCCCCCGCACCTGGTCGCCGGTCCGGGCGGCGAAGGCGGTGGCGTTCGAGATGCTGTCGGCCAGCGAGACGACGGCGATGCCCAGGGCCCCGGCGATCAGCGGCCCGAAGTCCTTCAGCTCCACCTGCGGCAGGGTGAGCGGGGGGAACCCGCGGGGCAGGGTGCCCACCGTCTTGACGCCGTGCTGGTCGAGGTGGAAGACCGAGGAGACGGTGATCGCCAGCACCACCATGATCAGGACGGCCGGCACCTTCGGCAGGAAGGCCTGCAGCAGGAGGATCAGCGCGATGCACCCGAGGCCGACCCCGAGGGCGGCCGGGACGGTCTTCCCGTCGGCCAGCCCCTTGACGAACGCCTCGGTCTCCTGGATCAGGCCGCTGGCCTCGGTGGAGAAGCCGAAGAGCTTGGGCAGTTGGCCGACGAGGATGGTCAGGGCGAGGCCGTTGAGATAGCCGATCATGGTGGGCTTGGAGATCAGATCGGCGATGAAGCCGAGCCGGGCCACGCCGGCCAGCAGGGTGATCGCCCCGACCAGCAAAGCCAGCATGGACGCCAGCGCGACCGCCCGCTCGGGGTCGCCGCCCGCCCCGGCCAGCGGCAGGATGGTGGCCGCGATCATCGGCCCGAGCGAGGAGTCGGGCCCCAGCACCAGATACCGGGACGGCCCGAAGACGGCATAGGCGAGGAGGCACAGCACCGAGGTGTAGAGCCCGGTGATGGCCGGCAGCCCGGCCAGTTCCGCGTAGGCCATGCCCTGCGGCACCAGGAGGGTGCTCAGCACGAAGCCGGCGATCAGGTCCTTGGCGAGCCAGGAGCGCCGGTAGTCGCGCAGCCTCCGCAGACCGGGGAGGAAGCGGAGCACCGCCGCCACGCGCGGGCGGGCGAGTCGGCGGCCACCGTGCTCCGGGCCCGCCGCCTCGTCCGCCGTCCGCGCGCCGTCAGTCACCGCGGCGGCTAGGGCATGTCATCCCGACGGACCACGCACAGGCCCCAGATGATCAAGGCGTCCAGGGCGATCACGGTGATCGACCAGAACGGGTAGTACGGGATCGACAGGAAGTTGGCGATGATCAGCAGCCCGGCGATGATGATCGCCAGGATCCGCGCCCACTTCATCCCGGCCAGCAGGCCGGCGCCGACCACGACCCCGATCACCCCCAGGATCAGATGGATCCAGCCCCACGCGGTCAGGTCGAACTCGAACGCATAGCCGCGCGTGGTCAGGAAGACCTTGTCCTCGAGAATCCCCATCAGGCCCCGGAAGAAGTCCAAGGTTCCAGAGATGAAGAGCATGATCGCCGCGAAGAGCGTCAGGCCGACGGCTGCCGTCTGGGCGCCTTCCGAGCGGCCACCGGTAGAGATCATGACAGGACCTCCTAGCTCGGTCGGGGTGCCGTTGCACCACCGCGTAGCTGAGTCTGGTCCGGCGGGGAGGGGTGCGGTCGTCACCCTCCTAGGGTGACGCCGGTGGCGGCGCCGGTCGGAAGGCTGTTCTCGCCCAGGCCGTCGATCGGAGGCGAAGCGATGACCCCACCGTCCACTCCGGCCGGAGGAGACGCGCGGCACGGCGGCGTCCCGCATCGGCGGCGGGTGCTGCTGCCCCTCGCCCTCGCCCAGTTCATCTGCAGCTTCGCCGGCTCCAACATGAACGTGATGATCGACGACATCAGCAAGGACCTCCACACCACCGTGCAGGGGGTGCAGACCGCCATCACCGTGTTCCTGCTGGTGATGGCGGCACTGATGATCCCGGGCGGCATCCTGAGCGACCGCTACGGGCGGAAGCGCTGCCTGGTCGCCGGCCTGTCGGTGTACGGCGTCGGCGCGCTGCTGAGCGCCGCGGCGCCCGGGCTCGGCGTCCTGATCCTGGGCAACTCGATCCTGGAGGGCATCGGCACCGCCCTCCTCATCCCGCCGGTCTACATCCTCACCACCCTCCTCTTCACCGAGGTCACCGACCGCGCCCGGGCCTTCGGGGCGATCATGGCGATGGGCGGCATCGGGGCCGCCGCCGGCCCGCTGCTGGGCGGGCTGATCACCTCGGCGCTCAGCTGGCGGGCGGCCTTCGTCTTCCAGGCCCTGGTCGTCCTGGCGATCGTGCTGCTCAGCCGGCAGCTGGTGGACCCGCTGCCGGCCGACCCCGAGCAGGAGTTCGACACGGTGGGCGCGGTCCTCTCCGCCTGCGGGCTCACACTGGTGGTGCTGGGCATCCTGGCGGCCGACAACAACCTGTGGCTGATGCTGGCACTGCTGGTCGCCGGCGTGCTGGTACTGGTCTGGTTCTTCGCCTGGGTGCGCGCCCGGGAGCGCTCCGGCGCCCGGCCGCTGCTGACCACCTCGCTGTTCCGCAACCGGACGTCCAACCTCGGGCTGATCACCCAGCACGTCCAGTGGCTCGTGCTGATGGGGCTGTCCTTCGTGGTGGCGGCGTACCTCCAGGTGGTGCGGCACTACGACGCCATCAAGACCGGGGTGATCTTCAGCGCGTCCACCTTCGGGCTGCTGGTCACCTCGCTGGGCGCACGGCGCTTCGCCGAGCGGCGCTCGCCGCGGACGCTGATCATGGCCGGCTTCGCCACCACCGTCGGCGGCCTGGCGATCCTGATCGGCTTCGCCCACGCCTCGCCGAGCGTGTGGAGCTTCGTGCCCGGTCTGCTGCTGATCGGCCTGGGCATCGGGGTGATGCTCACCCCGGCGGTGAACGTGGTGCAGTCCAGCTTCGGCGAGGAGCTCCAGGGGGAGATCTCCGGGCTCTCGCGCAGCGTCTCCAACCTGGGCTCCTCGGTGGGTACGGCGATCGCGGGGACCATCCTGGTGGCCGATCCGGCGATCGGGCCGTACGGGGTGGCGCTGGTCGTCCTCGGAGCGATCGGCCTCGGCGGTCTGGTCGCCGCGTCCCGGCTGCCACGGGGCCACCCGGGGCAGCGCAGCTGACCCGGGGGCGGGGTGGGCGCGGGCCGGGGCCGTCAGCGGCGGTCGTAGCGCACCTCACTGCGGACCAGGAGGTCCTGCAACGAGGCCCGGCGGCGGCTGAACGGACTCCACAGCAGGCCCATCGGGAACGACACGCACAGCCCGGCGCGAAGCAGGGCGCGCAGCACGGGCAGCCGCTCCCCCCGCCTGCCGGTGACCCGCAGGCCCATGAACCGCCCTCCCACCGAGTACCCGGCCCCGGCCCAGCACCCGCCGAGATAGCCCACGGCGACCGCCCAGCCACCGAGTCCGGCCACCCAGCCGGGCAACTCGGGCGCCCGGAACGGCGGGCCGTCGACCACCATCCGCACATACCCCGCCACCGCCTGGAGGAGCAGCGCGCTCCCGGAGAGCACCAGACTGTCCAGCACCGCGGCCACCACCCGGCTGACCACCCCGGCGACCTCCCCCTCGGCCCGCGCCCCCACGAACCCGCCGCCGCCCCCCGCCCTCACCGCACGAACCCAGCCGCGCCCCCGGGCCCAGCCCCAAACGAGGCCACGCCCGAGCCCCTGCCGCCGAGCCCGGGCGGGGGCCCGCCCGGGGGCCCTGCCGAGTACGCGGGTCTGGGCACGGGGGCGGGCGCGGCCGCGGGGCCAGGCGTGGGCATGGACCCGGGCGCAGGCCCGTCCGCGGGCTTGGCGGACAACCCCGGCGGCGAGCCGGTCGGGGGGCCGGGCGTGGGCTCGGGGGCGGGTGGGGGTGTGGGGTGGGTTCGGTGGAGGAGGCGGTCGGTGAGGCGGTTTACGGTGCGGTCGCCTCGGGCGGCGAGGAGGCGGACGCTGTCCGCGGTATCGATCGCCATGCCGCCGCTGGTGTCGCGGACGATCCGGCCCAGGTCGATCTCGACCAGCACCTCGCGGGTGAGGCCGACCAGGTCGATCCGGTCGATCACGGCGTCGATGCCCACCCGCTCGGCGATCCGGTCCACGTCCACCCGGTCGGCGATCCCGTTGACGTCCACCCGGTCCGCGATGCGGTGGACGTCGACCCGCTCGGCGATCCGGTTGACGTCCACCCGGTCGGCGATCCGGTCCAGGTCCAGCCGGTCGGCGAGGGCGTTCAGGTCCAGCCGGTCGACGACCGCCGAGACCAGCCCGCGGACCAGCGCGCCCGCCGCGTCGTCCAGGGCTCCGGCCACCGCTCGCGCCGGCCGGGTGACGAGGCCGGCCATTCTGCCCGCCACGCTTGCTGCCGTCATTCGTCGACCGCAGCACCACCCGGGGCCCGCGCGCCTCATCCCCCCGGGGTGAACGGCCGGTCCTGCCGTCACCCGGCATGGGCGACGTGGGCCGGCCCGCGGCGGCCGACGCTGCCGGGAGGACGCCGAGCGCCAGGGAGGGACCCCGCCATGTCGATCGCCGATACGGCCCGGCTGCTCGCGGGCCGCATCGCCCAGCAGCTGGTCCGCGTCAGCCTGCTGGAGATGGCGACCCGGCTGGCCGCCCAGGCCTTCCTCGCCGTGCTGCCGATGCTCATCGCCATCGCCTCGTTCAGCCCTGAGGCCATCCGCCGCCAGCTGCTGAGCTCCCTCCACACCCTGATCGGGACCGGCGGCCCGGTGGTGTCGGAGACCGACCGGCTGACCGCCGGCGGGGACGCGGCGCTCCACCAGTGGGGGGCCGCAGGCGTACTGGTCGCGGTCCTCTCCGCGACCGCCTTCACCCGCGCGCTGCAGCGGATGTGCGAGCGGGCCTGGGAGCTGCCGCACGCCAGCCTGCTGAAGGCGGCCTGGCGGTGGGCGGTGTGGCTGGTGGTCTGGATCACCGTGCTCATCCTCCAGGGCATCCTCCACCGGGCCTTCGGCGCGGGCCCCGGGCTGGGGGTGCCGCTGCAACTGGCAGCGGCGGTGCTGATGTGGTGGTGGACCCAGCACCTGCTGCTCATCGCCCGGGTGGGATGGCGGCCACTGCTCCCCGGGGCGCTGCTGACCGGCAGTGGCGTGATCGGCTTCTGCTCCCTCTCGGCGGTCTGGCTGCCCCGGACGCTGCGGATGAGCCAGGCCCGGTACGGGGCGCTCGGCTCGGTGTTCAGCCTGCTCTCCTGGCTCATCCTGCTGTTCACGGTGGTGGTCTTCGGGATCGCCGTGGGGCGGGTGCTGGTCAAGGGCGGCGTTCCGGGCGGCGCTCGGGCCGATGTTCCGGGCGACGCCGGGAAGGAGTCCGAGTGATCCGCCGCCTCGGCGGGGGCGGACGTCACTCCGACTTCGCGGCCACCCGCCCGGTCCGCACCGCCTCGGCCAGCGTCCGGTGGTCCCGCTCGTTCTGGTCCGCGTAGGCCTCCGCGAAGCGGGCCACCGCCCGGTCGAAGGGATCGGAGCGGCCCAGGTAGGCGGCGATGGCGATGCGGTCGCCGGAGCGCGCGTGGGCGCGGGCCAGGGTCACTCCGCAGAGCTCGCCGAAGAGCCGCATCACGCCGGGCGTCATCAGCTCCGGCTGCGGGATCGCCTTCCAGTCGTACAACTGCCGGATGTAGAAGTCCCGTTCGCGCCCGTCGAGTCCCGTGGCGCGCTCCCAGCCGAGGAAGACGTCGCTGGTGGCCTGCATCAGCCGCTGCCCGACGACCACCCGCTCCCCCTGGTTCTGCTGGGCGGCGGCCCCCGCGTACTCCTCCAGCACGGAGGGCTCGGCCTGCTTGGCCTGGAGCACCAGCGGGTCGGCGTCGTCCCGGCCGAGGAGCAGCAGGACCCAGCAGCGGGTGCCCACACTGCCCACGCCGACCACCTTGCGGGCCATGTCCACCACCCGGTACTGGTCGAGGAGGGCCCGGCGGTCCGCCGGCAGCGAGCGGGCGTAGCCGTCGATCAGCACGGTCAACTGCTTCTCCAGGTAGTCCTGGTGGCTGCCCGGCTCCAGGTCCCCGAGCGGCGTCAGCAGCGGGGGGTCGGGGACCAGCCGCAGCCCGCCGTCCCCCACCCGGGCCAGTTTGCGCACGGCCCGCAGGTGGTCGCGGCTGCGGGCCTTCTTCATGGCCTTGGTGAAGCGCCGCCTGGCCCCCGGCTCCAGCCGGGCGGAGAGCGCCGCGTACGCCTCGTCGGCGTCGATCCGCAGGTACCAGACGTCGAGGGTGCGCATCGCGGCCAGCCGGGCCATCGTCTCCCGGTAGGAGCGGACGGTCGCGGCAACGACGGCGGACCGCTCCTGGCGGTCGAAGCCGTTGCCGCGGCCCGCGACCACCAGGCTCACCGCCAGCCGCTTGACGTCCCACTCCCACGGACCGGGAAGGGTCTCGTCGAAGTCGTTGACGTCGAACATCAGATGCCGCTCCGGGGAGGCCAGCAGCCGGAAGTTCATCATGTGGGCGTCCCCGCACAGCTGGGCCCGGATGCCGCTGTCCGGGGTCGCGGCCAGGTCCCCGGCCATGATCGCGGCCGCGCCCCGGTAGAAGCGGAAGGGGGATTCGAGCATTCGGCCGTAGCGGATCGGCACCAGTTCCGGCAGCCGGGTGCCGGACTGGCGCTCGATCACGTCGACCGGGTCCGGGCGGTCGGCGCCGGGCGCGAACTCGGCATGGCTGGACCGCGGCACCCGGGAGCGGGCTTCCCTGCCCCGCTCCGCCCGCTCCCGGGGCGTGAGGTGGCGGCTGCTGGTCTCGATCATGGCGCACTCCCTCCGTCCTCTGCGGACAGTGCGGGCGGGCGGGCGGTCCTGCGTCACCCGGCCGGTGTGAACCGCCGGCCGGCCGGGCCGGACGGGATCGGTCGCGGAGCGGACGGGGGGCAGCACGCAGGTCGGGGCAACGGGCCTGGCGGGAACCGGCGTTCACGGGCGGCCGGTGCGCCACCCCGGCCGCCCGGGGAGGCCACCGGGAGCCCGCCCGGGTCCCGTCCGGCGGGTGAGGCCGGCTGTCCGGTCCGAGGACCAGACTGAGCCGCATGGAACCGATGACGCGAAGCCGACTGCGGCAGGAGCGGTGGCTGGCGCGGGGAGCGCTGCTCGCCGCCGCCGCGGCCGCCGCGGTCCTCGGTGTGTTCGCCGGGCCGCGGACGTTCGCCCTCCTCGCGATCGGGCTCGGCGGCCTGGCGGTGACCGCCGCCGCGATGTGGTGGGTGCTGAGCCGGCGCGGGCTGGTCCGCCTGCTGACCGCCGTGCTGGCGGTGGCGGTGCCGGTCACGGTGATCGTGGTGTTCGCCTGGGCCCATCTGTTCTGGGTCGTCGTGACGGCGTGGGTGCTGTGGCTGCTGGCGGCCCTTGCCGGGCGCACGGCCCTGGCCCTGCGGACGCCCGAGGCCGCCATGCCGGAGTTCCCCCGGACGCCGTGCGCCCACCCCGTCCTGATCATGAACCCGCGCTCCGGCGGCGGAAAGGTGGGCCGCTTCGGCCTCCGCGAGCGGGCAGAGGAGCTGGGCGCCCGGGTGGTGCTGCTGGAGCCGGCCGGCGGGGCCGCGATCGACGTGGCCGCGCTGGCCCGCGCGGAGGCCGGGGCCGGGCCGACCTCCTCGGCGTCGCGGGCGGCGACGGCACCCAGGCACTGGTCGCGGACGTGGCCGCGGAACTGGGGCTGCCGTTCCTGGTGATACCGGCCGGCACCCGCAACCACTTCGCCCTCGACCTCGGGCTGGACCGCGCGGATCCGGCGAAGGCGCTGGAGGCGCTGCGGGACGGGGTCGAGCTGCGGGTCGACCTCGGCCGGGCGGGCGGGCGGCCGTTCGTCAACAACGTCTCCTTCGGCGCCTACGCCGCGGTGGTGCAGAGCCCCGCCTACCGGGACGGCAAGACCAGGACCGTGCTGGAGCTGCTGCCGGACTTCCTGGTCGGCCACCGGGGGCCCCGGTTGACCGCCCGGGCCGGCGAGCGGGTCTTCGATGAGCCGCAGGCCCTGCTGGTGAGCAACAACCCCTACGGCTACCGCGACATCGTCGGCCTGGGACGGCGGTCGAGGCTCGACGGCGGTGTCCTCGGCTGCGTCGGGGTGACCGTCGACAGCGCCGCCCAGGCCGCCGGGCTGCTCCGGGGGCGGCACTCCACGGGCCTGGCCCGGGCGGCCGCCCCCAGTGTGCGGGTCGATGCCGACCAGGAGACGGTCCCGGCCGGTATCGACGGCGAGGCGGTGCGGCTGCCGGTACCGGTGCACTGCGAGGTACTGCCGGGAGCGCTCCGGGTGCTCGTGCCGCGGCTGCGGCCGGGGATGTACCGGGAGCGCCCGGAGCTGGACTGGCGGCTGCTGTTCCGGCTGGGGCTGACCTCGGCGCACTGAGGCCCGGGGCCCGGGGCCCCGGCCGCCCGGCTATCTCAGCGGGGCACCGTAGACCTTGTGCGCCTCCCGGTGCCCGTACACCGCCAGCGACCAGATCACCACGATGTCCAGGACGATCAGGATCGCCGACCACACCGGGTAGTAGGGCGTGAAGAAGAAGTTCTCCAGCGCGCTCACCACCGCGGCCGCCATGCCGACCGCCCGGGCCCAGGTCTTGCCGCTGAAGATGTTGAACGCCGCCGCCGCCACCACGATGCCGGTGACCAGCTCCACCCAGCCGCGGGCGGTGACGCTGAAGTCGAAGGCGTAGTCCCCCTGCGCCCGTGAGTAGTTGTGGTTGAGGATGGTGGCCAGCCCCGCGATCGCGTGGAAGCCGCCGACGATCGCCAGCACGAACACGGCGAAGACCACGCCGCCGATGGAGAGCGGGCGGACGTGCGGCTCCGGCTCGGGCCCTCCGGGGCGGCCGGGAACGGCGCCGGGTGAACTCTGCTCGGCCATTCTGGGAACCTCCTGATCTGCGGATTCATCAGGATGGCGGGGGGCGCTCGGCGCCGGTTCACCCACCGGGGATGAAACCCCGGCCGGGCCGCCGACCGCCGACCCCCACCCACTGCCCATCGACCGCCGCCCGCCCGCCGCTCACCCGCCCGAGGTGATGCCGCCGCCACCGGTCCGGCCGCGAGAATGAGCGCGATGTGCCAGGCGGTCGCAGAGGAGGTGCCGTCATGGGTGGACCGCAGGCGGGCTCCCCGGAGCGCGAGCCGGCCGGTTCCCCGACCGGCGATGCCGACTTCGAGATCCGGATCCGGGGCAGAATGGGCGAGTCCTACCAGTCGGCCTTCGCGGAGCTGACGGTGGTCACCCGTCCCGCCGAGACCGCTCTCCTCGGCCGCGGCCTGGACCAGGCCGCCCTGTACGCCGTCATCGACCGCATCCAGGCCCTCGGCCTTGAGCTCCTCGAGGTGCGCAGACTCACCAGCCCCTCCGACGCCGGGAGTTGACGGGTCCAGGCCGCTGGGAGGCCGTTGGGCCCCTTCCTCCGCCCCCCGCCCGCGTCCCACTGTGGACGCGGGACGGGACGCGCGGGGGAAGGAGACGCGTTGACCGCAACACTGTGCATCGAGCCGGACACCGGCGACGCGCGCACCGGCGAGGTGTCCGTCCTGTACGACCGGCTCCGCAGGCTGGACAGCGCGACCGCCGACGCGGCGCTCACCAGCTGCCTGGTGGGGCTCGCCGACGCCCTGATGCGGATCGCCCAGGAGATGGCGGATCCGCGTTGCACGGGCGCGCTGGTCGAGGAGGCCTCGGCGGTGCTGGCCCGCCTGCCGGAGCCGGCGGACCGGCAGCGGCCGGGATCGTCCGGCGGGGGCCGCGTCCGGCTGACGGACCGCCAGCTGGCCGTACTGCGCCGGCTGCCGGAGGAGCTGTCGCTGCGCCAGATCGCCAACGGGATGTACGTCTCGCACAACACCGTCAAGAGCCACACCCGGGCGGTGTACCGCAAGCTCGGGGCCGGTTCCCGGACCGAGGCCGTGGACCGGGCCCGGGAGCTGGGCCTGGTCTGAGCCCGGGAGCCGGCCGGGTCCGAGGCCGACCGCCTCGGCCGCGCGGCCGCACGGCCTCACAGGAGGTTCAGCGAGCGCGCCCGGCGGACGGCGGCCGAGCGCCGGGAGACCGCCAGCTTCCGGTAGACGCTCTTCAGATGCGTCTTCACGGTGTTGACGGAGAGGCACAGCTCCTCGGCGATCTCCTCGGTGGTCATCATCTGGGCCAGCCGGTCCAGCACGTCCTGCTCCCGGGGGCTGAGCCGCTCCGCGAACGGCGGCTGCTCCGCCTCCGGCCGCGGCTCCCCGGCCGCCGTCCCCGCCTGGACGCCCCCGGCGCCGCCGCCCTCCGCGCCCTGGGGCCGGCGGGCGAGGAGCGCGGCGGAGACCGCCTGCGCCGTCTGGAGCACCGCTCCGGGCAGCCGCCGACCGGCCGCCGGCCCGCCGCCGGGTCCCGCCTCCCCGCCGCGGACCGCCATCCGGGCAACCTCCCCGACCAGTGCGCCCACGTCCGAGAGGAACGGGTCGGGCCGGGCGGCGAGCACCGCCTCGGCCCGGGCCAGCTCGCGCCGGGCGGCCGGCGGGACACCGTGCGCCAGAGCGAGCCAGGCCCGTACCAGATGGAGGGACGCCCGAGCCGGGCCGCCCGCCGGGCCGGACGGCAGTGGCGGCTGTGCGGCGTGCGAGACCAGTTCCTCGGCGGCCCGGAAGCGCCCGCGCAGCGCCTCCACCAGTGCCAGCTCGATCAGGCTGTCGCGGCGCAGCGCGGGGCTCCCGGCGGCCACCGCGGCCTTGAGCGCCTTGGTCAGGGAGGTCTCGGCGGCCTTGAGGCCGCCCGCCCGCAGCTCGCCCCCGCCGCGCAGGGCGAGGGTGAGCGCCGCGATCTCGGGGCGTTCCGCCGTCGCCCCCGGCGGCAGCTGGGCGGCGGCCCGCTCGGCGTCGGCCGCGGCGGCCCTGGCCTCCTCCGGGGCGCGCAGCCGCAGCCGCTCCATGCGGATCACCGCATGGGCCAGCCGGCAGCGGGCGATCCGGTCGCGCTCCTCCTCCGCGGGCGACTCGTCGAGGAGCCCCTCGGCGGCCGCCAGGTCCCGGACGACCGCTTGCTCCTCCCCTCTGGCGTGCGCCGCCGCGGCGGCGAGCAGCAGCCCCTCCGGGCTCTCGGCGCTGGGCTCGACCGCGGAACGCGGGGTCGGCTCGGCGGGCAGCCGGGCCGGGCCGAGGCCCAGGACCTGGCCGATCGCCAGCCGGTGGACGATCAGCCGGGCGGCCCGGTCGTGCTCCCCGGCGGCGAGGAGGTGCCGGACCGCGTCGGCGAGCAGCCCATGCGCGCCGAGCCAGGCCGCGGCCCGGTCGTGGAGCGGACCGACGAGGCCCGGGGCCTCGTGGCGGAGGCACATCCGCAGGACGTCGGCGAACATCTGGTGGCAGCGATACCAGCCCTGTCCCACCGGCTGGAGGAAGGAGTTCTCCCGGACCAGCGCGCCGAAGTGCGCCCCGGCCTCCTCCCCGGCCAGCTCGGCGGCGAGCTCGGCGTTCATCCGCTCCAGCACGCTCGTCCTCAGCAGCAGCCGGCGCATCCCCGGCGGCTGGACGTCCAGCACCTCCTCGATCAGATAGCTGGCGATCGCCTCGTCGTCCCCGGCGAACTGGGCCACGAACCCGGCCGGGTCGCTCTGCCGCTCCATGGACATCGCGGCCAGCCGCAGCCCGGCGGCCCAGCCGTCGGTCCGTCGGCGAAGGGTGCTCACCGCCTGCCGGGGCAGCTCGATGCCGTGCTGCGCGAGGAGCGCCGCGGCCTCCTGGTCGTCGAAGGCGAGGTCGGCGGTGCGGAGTTCGGCCAGGCCGCTGGTGAGGCGCTCCCGGTGGAGATGGAGCGGGGGGTCCCGGCGGGCCAGCACGACCAGCCGCAGCACATCGGGTGCGGTGTGCCGGAGGAGGCAGGAGACCCCCTCGGCGAGCGGCGAGCCGGGCGCGGGCTGGAAGTCGTCCAGGACCAGCACCACCGGTCCACCGTGCCGGTCCAGGTCGGCGGCCAGCCCGGCCACCAGGAGCTGGGCGGGACCGGCCGGGTCGGCGTCCGAGACCGCCACTCCGGCCTGCCGCAGTGCGGCGGTGAGCCGGCCCCAGAAGACGGCCGGGTCCTCCACCCGTCCGTCGCAGGCCACCCAGGCCACCGGGCCCGGCAGCCGTCCGGTGTGCACCCAGTCCAGGGCCAGTGCGGTCTTCCCGGCGCCCACCGGGCCGACCACCACGGTCAGCGGCCCGAGGGCGCCCCGGGCCAGACGCTCCGTCAGACGTGGCCGCGGGACCAGCCAGGAGGGCAGTCCGGGCGGATGACCGGCGGGCGCCCCCGGCGGACCCGCGGACCGCGGATTCGATGCCTCGGCCATGAGCGGCACCTCGCTCTCGGGGAACGGGAGTGGTGCTGCGCAGCCAAGTATGGACGCCCGGGCACGGCGGAGGCGCGGCCTCCGCCGGTCTCACCCGGGTGAATTCCGCTCCCGGGCGGGGGCCCGCTCAGGACCGCCCGCCCGACCTGCCGGGCTCACCCGCCCTGCAGCGCCTGGACCAGTTCCTCTTCGCGGTCCTTGGTGAGCGAGGTGCGGATGACGGAGGGACCGAACGGCCGCAGCGCCTCCCGCACACGGTCCGGGGTGCTCCGCCGGACCAGAGCGAAGACGGCGGCGCGGCCCGGCTCAAGGGCGGCCGCGGTCTCCTTCACGAAGGCGTCGTTGACGCCCACGTCGGTGAGCCGGCCGGCGACCGCGCCGGTGGCCGCCCCCACCGCCGCACCGAAGACCGGCATCAGGAACAGCATGCCGAAGAGCGTCCCCCACAGCGCGCCGCCGACCGCTCCCGTCTTGGTGGTGCTGAAGGTCTGCCGGACATGCAGCTTGCCGTCCATGGTCCGCCAGGCGAGCGCCGAGTCCTCCAGGTCGAGCAGCTCCTGGCGGGACAGGTCCTTGGCGAGCCGCAGCACGGCCTCCGCCTTCTCCTTGTCGGAGAATCCGAGCACAACCAGATCGGCCATCAGTGCCTCCTCTTCCGCTTGTCGCCGGTCTCCCGGCCCTTCTCCGGTCCTTCGCGCCGCACGGCCGCCGCGGCGACCTCTGCGAGCACCGGCTCCAGCGCCTCACGCGTCAGGAAGCCCTCGGCGACCGGCACGCCTCCGGTGTCCCGGATCGCGGAGCGCAGCCTGCGCGCCCAGACGTGCTCCAGCAGGACGTACGCCGCCGAGGTCCCCTCGTCGAGGGAGTCGGCCATCGCCCTGATCGCCTCGATGCCCAGCCCGAAGGCGTGGCCCTCGGCCAGGCTCGGCACCTCCGCCTCGGCGGCCCGGACTCGCTCCCTGGGGATCCCGAGCAGTGCCGCCACCGTGTCGCCCATCCCCTCGGCCTGGTAGTCCAGGGTGTAGAGCTCACCGGCTCGGCCCTTGCCGACGAAGAGGATGTCGAGGACGAGGAGCTGCCTGCTCTCCTCCAGCGCCACCAGCTCGTCGATGACCCGGCCCTCGAACTTGGCGTCCGGGCCGAATCCCACGACCAGCAGCTGCACCGGTCCGATCTCTGTCATCGCGCCTCCCATCGACGGTCGCCCCGCCCCCTGGCGTGATTCCAGCAGGAGGCCGCCGGCGGCACGTCACCCGCCGGAGGTGAGGGAGGCCGGCGCGGTCGCGGCCACAGTGGCCGCGGAGGTGGAACTCCCATGGGCGAAGAGGACACTCCCCTGCCGGCCGGCGGCGCTCCGGAACCCGCCGAGTCGACCGACGCAGAGGTCCTGAGGCTGCGGGCGGAGGTCGCCGAGCTGCGCGCCCGGGCCGGGACCGCGCAGCGCCGCCGGTTGCGGCTGCTGACCGCCCGGCGGATCATCGCGGCGGTGCTGATCGCGCTGGTGGCGGTCCTCTCGGTGACCTCGGTGGTCGGGGTGTGGGGGGCCAGGACCACCTTCGACACCGACCGCTGGGTGGCCACGGTGGGCCCGCTGCCGAAGGACCCCGCGGTGAACACGGCGGTCTCCAGCTATCTCGCGGACCAGATCTACGACCGGCTGAACGTGGAGCAGCGGCTCGCCCAGTCCCTGCCCCCGAAGGCCTCCTTCCTGGCCGGCCCGGCGTCCGACCAGGTGCACACCCTGCTGCGGACCTCGCTCTCCAGGCTGCTCGCGACCGAGCGGTTCCAGTCCCTGTGGCGGGCGGCCAACCGGTTCACCCAGGAGCGGATCGTCGCCGTGCTGGAGAACCGCTCGGAGGGGGTGACGGTGCAGGGCGGCACGGTCACGCTGAACCTGCTGCCGCTGGTGAACAACGCGCTCAACGCGCTGCAGGAGCAACTCCCCACCCTGTTCGGCAAGAAGATCGACCTGCCCACCCTCACCTCGGGCGAGGTCCCGCCGGGCCTCCACGACCGGATCCAGCAGGCCCTCGGGGTCAGCCTGCCGCAGGACTTCGGGCAGATCACCCTCTACAACCGGCACCGACTCGGGCAGTTGCAGGACGCCGTGCTGCTCTTCAAGCGCGCCCTGGTCGGGCTGCTGATCGCCGTGGTGGTGCTCCTCGGGGTGGCGCTGTGGGTCTCCCCCGGACGCCGGAGAACGCTGCTCCAGCTCGGACTGTGGCTGATCGTCTCGGTCACGGTGCTCAGCAGCGTGCTCCGGGCGGTGCGGGGCGAACTGCTGGGGCAGGTGCCGGCCGGGATCTACCGGGACGGCATGCGGGCGGCCATGTCGATCGTCTTCACCACCCTGCGGGACCGCGGCGACCAGCTGCTGTGGCTGGGCATCGCGCTGGCCGTGATCGCCTATCTGGTGGGCCCTGGACGCCTGCCGAAGTGGCTGCGCCGCCAGGCCGGCTCCGGCCTGCGGTGGGCCGGGGCCCGCGGGTCCCGGATCGGCGACCGCCTCTTCCGGGAACACGGGCTGCGCCCCTGGCTGTCCCGCCACGCGGACGTCCTGCGGGTCGGCGGCGCCGTCCTCGCGGCGCTGATCGCCCTGCTGCTCTCGTCCTGGACCTCGCTCATCGTCATCGCGGTGCTGCTGGCCTGCTACGAGATCGCGATCACCGCCGCGGGGGGCCGGCGGCCCTCACCCCCCGCAGGTGAGGTGCCCACGGAGGCCGCGGCCGAGACTGACGTCCCCACCGGGCAAGGCCGGTGAGCAGGCCCGGAAGACGGGTCGGCACGGTGGCCTGCCGCCAGAACGAGGAGGATCCGGATGAACACGCGGACGCGCTCCGGGCGGGTCGGCCCGACGGCCGACGGAAGCCCACGGTCCCGGCTGTGGGGCCCGTACCTGAGCGAACGGCAGTGGGGGACGGTCCGCGAGGACTACAGCCCCGGCGGCGACGCCTGGAGCTACTTCCCCCACGACCACGCGCGCTCCCGGGCCTACCGCTGGGGCGAGGACGGCCTCGGCGGCATCTGCGACGACAGGCAGCGGCTGTGCCTCGCGGTCGCGCTGTGGAACGGTCGCGACCCGATCCTCAAGGAGCGCGCCTTCGGCCTGACCAACTTCGAGGGCAACCACGGCGAGGACGTCAAGGAGTACTACTTCTACCTGGACAGCACCCCCAGCCACTCCTACCTGCGCTACCTCTACAAGTACCCGCAGGCCGAGTTCCCGTACAACGACCTGGTGGCGGTCAACGGCCGGCGCTCCCGGCAGGAGTTCGAGTACGAGCTCCTGGACACCGGCGTCTTCGAGGAGAGCCGGTACTTCGACGTGACGGTGGAGTACGCCAAGGCCGACCACGACGACATCCTGATGCGGATCACGGTGGGCAACCGCGGTCCCGAGGAGGCCACCCTCCACGTCCTGCCGACCCTGTGGTTCCGCAACACCTGGTCCTGGGACGGCGCCCACGACGCCGAGAGGCCCCGGCTGTCGGCGGTCGGCGGGGCCGGCTCGACCACCTCGGTCCGGGCCGAGCACCCCGCGCTCGGCAGCTACGAACTCCACCTGGCCGACCGGGTGCCGGTCCTCTTCACCGAGAACGAGACCAACAACGAGCGGCTGTTCGGCACCCCCAACGCCTCCCCCTACGTCAAGGACGGCATCGGCCGGTACGTCGTCGACGGCGAGGAGGGGGCCGTCAACCCGGCGCGGGAGGGCACCAAGGCGGCCGCCCACTACACCCTCACACTGCCCCCCGGCGGTTC
The DNA here is from genome assembly GCF_000744815.1 of Phaeacidiphilus oryzae TH49. Lineage (NCBI taxonomy): Bacteria > Bacillati > Actinomycetota > Actinomycetes > Kitasatosporales > Streptomycetaceae > Phaeacidiphilus > Phaeacidiphilus oryzae. Next base: position 436,722 of record NZ_JQMQ01000004.1, on the reverse strand, counting down.
CGCCGCACTGCGGCTGCGACTGGCGCCGGTCGGCTCCCGGCACTCCTGGACCCGGGGCTTCGACTCGGTCTTCGAGACGCGCGCCGCCGAGGCCGACGAGTTCTACCGGCAGCTGACCCCGGAGGGGGCGAGCGAGGACGAGGCCCGGGTGCTCCGCCAGGCGCTGGCCGGGATGCTCTGGTCGAAGCAGTACTACGCCTTCGACCTGGAGGCCTGGCTGGCCGAGCACGGCATGAGCCCGTGGAGCCCGCCCCGGCCCGGGGTGCGCAACCGCGACTGGTTCCACATGTACAGCGACGACGTCATCTCGATGCCGGACACCTGGGAGTATCCCTGGTTCGCCGCCTGGGACCTGGCCTTCCACGCGGTGGCGCTGGCGGCCGTGGACATCGACTTCGCCAAGCAGCAGCTGGAGCTGCTGCTCCGGGACACCTTCGAGCACCCCAACGGGCAGATCCCGGCCTACGAGTGGAACTTCTCGGACGTCAACCCGCCGGTGCACGCCTGGGCGGTCTACTTCGTCCACCTGCTGGAGCAGCGCACCACCGGACGCACCGACCACGAGTTCCTGGCCCGCAGCTTCCAGAAGCTGCTGGCCAACTTCACCTGGTGGGTCAACCGCAAGGACCCGGACGGCCGGAACGTCTTTCAGGGCGGCTTCCTCGGCCTGGACAACATCGGCGTCTTCGACCGCAGCGCCCCGCTGCCCACCGGGGGCACCCTGGAGCAGGCCGACGGCACCGCCTGGATGGCCCTCTACTGCCAGTCGATGCTGCAGATCGCGCTGGAGCTGGTGGTCCACGACCCCTCGTACGAGGAGATGGTGCTGAAGTTCGTCGAGCACTACCTGTGGATCGCCGCCTCCCTGGACCGGCTCGGCGATCTCGACGACGAGCTGTGGGACGAGGAGGACGGCTTCTTCTACGACGTGCTGAAGCTCCCCGACGGGCGTTCGGTGCGGCTGAAGGTGCGCTCCATGGTGGGCCTGCTGCCGCTCTGCGCGTCCACCGTCTTCCGGCCCGAGCAGCTGGAGGTGCTGCCGCATCTGGCCGACCGGGTGCGCCGGTTCGCGGACCGCCACCCCTCGCTCTCGGTGGCGCTGACCTCGCTGCAGGCCGGCTCGGCCGGCGGCCCCAGGCTGCTCTCCGTGGTGGACGAGAAGAAGCTGGTGCGGGTGCTCGCCCGGCTGCTGTCCGAGGACGAGTTCCTGAGCCCGTACGGGATCAGGGCGCTCTCCCGCTTCCACGCCGAGCACCCCTACACGTTCTGGGTGGACGGCCAGGAGTACCGGGTCGGCTACCAGCCCGCGGAGTCCGACTCCGGCATGTTCGGCGGCAACTCCAACTGGCGCGGCCCCGTGTGGCTGCCGATGAACGCCCTGATCATCCGGGCACTGATGAACCTCTACGGGTTCTACGGCGACGACCTGACCGTCGAGTGCCCGACCGGCTCCGGCGTCCGGATGACCCTCTTCGAGGTGGCCCGGGACATCTCCGACCGGCTGACCAGGATCTTCCTGCGTGACGAGGACGGCAGGCGGCCGGTCTACGGAGGCCAGACCATCTTCCGAGACGACCCCCACTGGCGGGACCTGATCTCCTTCCACGAGTACTTCCACGGCGACGACGGCGCCGGCCTTGGGGCCTCCCACCAGACCGGGTGGACCGGCCTGGTGGCCGTCATGATGGAGCTCTTCGGCCGGCTCGGGCCGACCGACTTCCGCCCCACCCCCCGGAGGGAGCACCGATGACCGGCATTCCCGCCCAGCCTGTCGTCCACGAGGTGAACACCCGGGTGTGGCTGCGCGAACTGGCCCGCCGCACCGGCCGCCCCACCGGGCTCGGGGACGTGCCCAAGGACGCCTGGGACGAGATCGCGGTGCCGGGCGTGGACGCGGTGTGGCTGATGGGGGTGTGGGACCGCAGCCCGGAGGGGCGGTCCATCGCCCTGCGGGACAGCGCGCTGCGCGCCTCCTTCGCCGCGGCCCTGCCGGACGTCCGGGAGGAGGACATCGCCGGCTCCCCGTACTGCATCCGGCGCTACGAGGTGGACGAGGGGATCGGCGGGGCCGCCGGTCTGGCCGCCGCCCGGGCCGAGCTGGACGGCCGGGGCGTCGGGCTGCTGCTCGACTACGTGCCCAACCACGTGGCCCCGGACAGCCCCTGGGTGAGCGAGCACCCCGAGTACTTCGTCCACGGCGACGCCGACGACCTCCGGCGCGATCCGGCGGCCTTCCTGGACACCGGGAGCGCCGTGCTGGCCCGCGGCCGGGACCCGTTCTTCCCGCCCTGGCCGGACGTGGTGCAGCTGAACGCCTTCGCCCCCGAGCTGCGGGCGGCGACCGCGGCGGTGCTGCGGGACATCGGGCGGATCTGCGACGGGGTGCGCTGCGACATGGCGATGCTGCTGCTCAACGACGTCTTCGCGCGGACCTGGGGCGCGCGGGCGGGGCAGCCGCCCGCAGCGGACTTCTGGTCCGAGGTGGTCGCGGCCGTCCGGGCCGAGCGCCCGCGGATGCTCTTCATGGCCGAGGCGTACTGGGACCTCGAATGGGCGCTCCAGCAGCAGGGCTTCGACTTCTGCTACGACAAGCGCCTCTACGACCGGATCCTCCACGAGGGAGCCGACTCGGTCCGGGCGCACCTCGGCGCCGACGAGCAGTACCAGCGGCGGCTGGTCCGCTTCCTGGAGAACCACGACGAGCCGCGGGCGGCCGCGACCATGCCGCAGGACAAGGAGCGGGCCGCGGCCGTCCTGATCGCCACCCTGCCCGGGGCGACGCTGTGGCACGAGGGGCAGTTCACCGGACGGCGGGTGCATCTGCCGGTCTTCCTGGACCGGCGTCCGGACGAGCCGGCCGACGCCGGGCTGCGGGAGTTCCACGAGGGGCTGCTGGCGAAGGTCCACCGTAGCGGGATGCGGACCGGCGGCTGGCGGCGGCTGGACTGCACCGGCTGGCCGGACAACCAGAGCTGCCGGAACCTGGTGGCCTCCTGCTGGTCCGGCGACGCGGGCCGGTTCCTCACCGTGGTGAACCTCTCGGAGCGCCCGGCGCAGGGCAGGGTCCGGCTGCCCTGGAGCGAACTCGGGCGCGGTGACTGGGAGTTGACCGGAGTCCTGGACGGCGTCCGGTACCGGCGCGCGGGCGGGGAGGCGCTGGAGAGCGGGCTGTTCGTGGACCTGCCGGCCTGGGGCGCCCACGTCTTCGCGGTCGGCGCGGCCGGCTGAGCCGCTCGGGCTCAGCCGCTCGGGCTCAGCCGCGGCCGATGAAGTGGCCGAAGGCGAAGACCAGCACCGCCGCACCGCCTCCCACCAGGAGCTGACGGGCGCCCGAGCGGACCACCGGGCGCCCGTTGACCAGCCCCAGCGCGGCCCCGACGGTGAACAGCGCCAGCGCGGTCAGCAGCACCGCGGCGACCAGTGCGGGAGCCCCGCCGCCGAACAGGAACGGCAGGACGACCACCACCGCGCCGAGGGCGAAGGAGACCAGGCTGGAGAGGGCCGCGGCCCACGGGGAGCCCAGCTCGTCCGGGTCGAGGCCGAGCTCCTCGCGGGCCATCGTCCGCAGCGCGGTGTCGTGGTTCCCCATGATGGTCGCCGCGACCTCCCCCGCCTGGTCCGGGGTCAGCCCCTTGGCCCGGTAGATGAGCGCCAGCTCCTCCGCCTCGGCCTCCGGGTCCTCGACCAGCTCGGCCTCCTCCAGGGCGAGTTCGCGCTCGTAGGCCTCGCGCTGGCTGCGCATGGAGACGTACTCCCCGGCCGCCATCGAGAAGGCGCCGGCGAGGAGGCCGGCCAGGCCGGCGAAGAGCACCGTGGAGGCCGCCGCGCCCGAACCGGCGAAGCCCATCACCAGCGAGCCGTTGGAGACCAGCCCGTCGTTGACGCCGAAGACGGCGGCCCGCAGGGCGCCCGAGCGGTCGCTGCGGTGCCAGCGCTCGCCGTGGAGGATGCCGAGCACGCCGGCCGCCTCGGGCGCGGCGCGGTCCTCGCGCAGACGGGTCAGCACCCGGGCGTGGGAGCGCTCGTCGGCGGCCATCCCGGGGGCCGCGTCCGGGTCGCCCCGGTAGAGGCCGGAGTCGGCCCGCTCGGCGCGCTCGACGAGCGGCAGCACCAGGTCCACCGAGAACCGGCGCGCCAGCCAGGAGAGGGTGCGGACGCGCAGCCCGGAGCGGCTGCCGCCGGGCACCTCGGCGCCGAGCTCGGAGAGCTTCCGCTCCCAGTGGGCGGCGTGCCGCTGCTCGATCCTGGACAGCTCCAGCAGGATCTCCCGGCGCTCGCCCTCGGCGCCGTCCGCGAGGGCGCGGTAGAGCTGGGCGCTGCGGCGTTCGGACTCGAGGGCGGAGCGGAAGCGGGCGACGGCGGCCCGCCGGGCGGCGGGGTCGAGGGGGCGGGTCGGAGGGGCCGCCTCGGCGGCCATGACCTCGGGGTTCTCCGGCTGCATGGCTAGATTGGACATAGTCCAAGTATAGACCTTGTCTCCAGAAATGGGGGCGGAGGAGGCGTCTCATTGACACCCGGCAGGCCGCCGCGCAGGCTCGGAGCGTCGAGCGAACCGTCCCGGCCGCCCGGCCGCCCGGTTCCCGGCCGGCCCGAAGGAGGACGCATGGCACGGTCCAACCCCGAGTTCCAGCTCGGCGGCATCAACCACCTCGCCCTGGTCTGCTCGGACATGCGGCGCACCATCGACTTCTACTCGGGCGTGCTGGGGATGCCGCTGATCAAGACCATCGAGCTGGCCGGCGGCCTGGGCCAGCACTTCTTCTTCGACTGCGGCAACGGCGACTGCCTCGCCTTCTTCTGGTTCACCGACACCCCCGACGGCGTGCCGGGCGTCTCGGCGCCCCGGGGGCTGCCCGGCAGCGGCGAGCTGCTCAGCGCCGTCGGCTCGATGAACCACGTGGCCTTCGACGTCCCCGCTGAGCGCTTCGACGAGTACCGGCAGCGGCTGATCGACAAGGGCATCGCGGTCAGCCCGGTGATGAACCACGACGACAGCCCGCTCGGCGTGGCCCCCAAGCTGCAGGACGGCGTCTTCGTCCGCTCGGTCTACTTCCAGGACCCGGACGGGATCCTGCTGGAGTTCGCCTGCTGGACGCGCGAGATGACCGAGGACGACGTCCGCCACGAGCCGCGCACCGGCGCCGACCGCCGGGCCGCCGCCACTCCGGCCTGACCCCGCGCCGGCCTGACTCCCCCCGCGGTACGAGCTCCCCCAGCCCCGCCCGCCCGGGATGCGATCATTGATCCGCAGCAGGCAGCAGGCAGCAACGAGGACGCCGATCGGGAGGGGACCGCGGGTGGCGACTCCCCCGGGCCGGGTACGGGCCGTGCGGCCGGACGCGCTGGCGTCCGAGACCGCCGAGCGGATCGCCGCCCTGGCCGCGGGCGCCGACGGCGGCGCCCGGATCCGGGTGGCGGTGGACGGGGCCGACGCCGCCGAGCCCTGGCGGCTCGCGGACGCGCTGGTGGACCCGCTGCGCACGCTGGGCCGCCCGGTACTGCGGGCCTCCGCCCGGGACTTCCTCCAACCCGCCTCGCAGCGCTACGAGTTCGGGCGCCGGGAGCCGGACTCCTACCTCGGGCGCTGGCTCAACACCGGCGCCCTGTTCCGCGAGGTCTTCGACCCGCTGGAGCCGGGCGGAAGCGGCCTGGTGCTGCCCGCCCTCTGGGACCCGGCGACCGACCGGGCCGTCCGCGCCGACCGCGTCCCGCTGCCGCCCGGCGGCGTACTGCTGCTGGACGGCCCCCTGCTGCTCGGCCGGTGGTTCCCCCTGGACCTGACGGTCCATCTGCATCTCTCCCCCGGCGCCCTGGCCCGCCGCACGCCCGAGGAGGAGCGCTGGACGCTGCCCGCGGTGGCCTGCTACGAGTCGGAGACCCGCCCGGACGACGCCGCCGATCTGGTCGTCCGGGCCGACGATCCGCGCCGCCCGGCGATCGTCGCGGCAGACGGCGACTGACAGCGGCTGACGGCGGCTGACAGCGACTGACCCCCGCGGGTGACGGCGACCGGCGTTCGGCCCACTCCCGCCTGCGCCGAACGGGCTGCTCGTTTCTGCTCGCAGGTGTGTCGCTTCACGCAGCATTGACAAGGCCCTCGGGCGGTGGTCTAGTCCCTTCTGCACGTTCCGGCTCCATGCCCCCTCGGGTCCCTCCAGGAGGTTCCATGCCGCACGCGTCAGTACTCCGCCGTACCGCGGCGGCCATCGCCGTCTCCGCCGGGCTGGTCGCCGGCGCCCTCACCACCACCGGAGCGGCCTCCGCCACCGCACCCGCCGGCGGCCCGCGGCCCGCCGCGCAGCAGCTCCCGCAGATCTTCCCGACGCCCCGTCAGATCACCGCCGGGGGCGACCGCCTGACGGTCACCCCCGAGGTGGCCGTGGTGGCCGGCTCCGACGCCGACGCCTCCGCGCTGTCGGTCGCCGAGGCCGCACTGAAGGCCTCCGGCGCGCAGCGCTTCGTCCGCACCACCGCCGACCGCGCCCGGGCACTCCCCGGCGACCTCGCGCTCTTCCTCGGCGGCGCCGACCAGGACGGCGCGCTGTCCGCGATCGGCCTCCCCGGCACCGGCGGCCTGCCCGCCCAGGGCTACGAGCTGGGCGCGGCCCGGAACCGGGTCGTGCTGGCCGGCTCCGACCCGGACGGGCAGTTCTACGCCGCCCAGACGCTCCGTCAGGTCCTGCACAGCAGCCGCGAGTTCGCCGGTCTCTCGGTGCGGGACTGGCCGTCCACGCCGCTGCGCGGCACCATCGAGGGCTTCTACGGCACCCCGTGGTCCGACCAGGCCCGGCTCGACCAGCTGGACTTCTACGCCGCGCACAAGATGAACGTCTACGTGTACTCCCCCAAGGACGACCCGTATCTGCGCGCGCAGTGGCGGGACCCGTACCCGGCGGACAAGCTGGCCGCCATCAAGAAGCTGGTGGACCGGGCCACCGCGGACCACGTCGCGTTCACCTACGCCCTCTCCCCCGGTCTCTCGGTCTGCTACAGCTCCGCCGCCGACGAGCAGGCGCTCACCGGCAAGCTCCAGTCGCTGTGGGACATCGGCGTGCGCTCCTTCGCCATCCCGCTGGACGACATCTCGTACACCACCTGGAACTGCGACGCCGACAAGGCCAGGTGGGGCACCGGCGGCGGGGCGGCCGGCCAGGCCCAGGCCTATCTCCTCAACCAGGTGCAGAAGGACTTCATCGACACCCACCCGGGGGCGCAGCCGCTGGAGATGGTGCCGACGGAGTACTCCAACACCACCCCGAGCCCCTACAAGTCGGCGATCGCCGGGCAGCTCGACCCCCGGGTGCTGGTGGAGTGGACCGGCGAGGCCGTGGTGCCGGGCAGCATCACCACCGCGCAGACCCAGCAGGCCGCGCAGGTCTTCGGGCACCGCATCCTGATCTGGGACAACTACCCGGTCAACGACTACACCACCAGCCGGCTGCTGCTCGCCCCGTACACCGGGCGGGAGCCGGGGGTGACCGGGGCGATCGCCGGGCTGACGGCCAATCCGATGATCCAGCCCTACGCCTCGAAGATCGCCCTCTTCACCGCCGCCGACTATCTGTGGAACTCCACCGGCTACGACCCGCAGCGCTCCTGGACCGCCTCGCTCTCCGAGCTGGCCGGCGGCGACCCGGCGACCACGGCGGCCCTGCGCACCTTCGCCGACCTGGAGTACACCTCCGTCCTCGACCGGCGCCAGGCGCCGGAACTGGCCGCCGCCATCGCCCGGTTCTGGGCGGACTGGCAGAGCAGGCCCGCGCAGGCCGTGGCCGCGCTGTACCCGCACCTCGCCGCGGTGGCGCAGGCGCCGGCGCGGCTGCGGGCCGGGCTGCCGAAGGCCGGCGAGAGCGGCTTCCTGACCGACGCCGCGCCCTGGCTGGACGCCACCCGGGACTGGGGCAACGCCCTCACCACGGCGCTGGACCTCCTCGCCCGGCAGCGGGCCGGCGACACCCGCGGCGCCTGGGCGGACCGCCAGCGGCTCCCGGGGCTGGTCTCCGCGGCCCGCTCGCACACCTACACCGGGCTCTCCGGCAGCAGCGTCAAGGTGGAGGTCGGCGACGGGGTGGTGGACGCCTTCGTCGACCGGGCGATATCCGGCTACGACTCGTCCCTCGGCGTGGTGCCGCAGCAGGCGCTGCCGACCACCTCGCTCTCCCCGTACCAGACCTATGCCGCCGCGAACTACACCGACGGCGACCCCGCCACCTACTTCTGGTCCGACGCGGCCCCGGCCGTGGGCGACTACGTCGGTGTGGACCTGGGCACCGCCCGGCCGATCAGCGACGTGGACGTCACCATGGCGAAGTCGGGCAGCCCGAACGACTACATCCACCACGGCACCCTGGAGTACTCCGCCGACGGCACCGGCTGGCACCCGCTGGGCGACTTCACCGACGCGCCCGAGGTCAAGGCGACCGCCCCGGCCGGCACCACCGCCCGCTACGTCCGGCTGCGGGTGACCGCGGCCCAGGACTACTGGGTGGTGGTGGACGAGTTCGCGGTGCACTCCACCCTCGCGGCGCCCGTGGTCTCCGGATCCCCGGCAGCGGCCGCCGGCTCCTCCCTGGCGGCGGCCGGGGACGGCGACCTGGACACCGCCTACCGAGCCGCCTCGGCGCCCGCGCCCGGTGACGCGCTGACCATGACCCTCCCCCAGGGCCGGCCGCTGGACTCGCTGACGGTCCTGCAGCCGGGGAACGGGGGCGCGCGGGCCGCCGTGGAGATCCAGCTCGCCGACGGCGGCTGGCGGACCGTCGGGCAGCTGGGCGGCCCGGTCAGCACCCTGCCCGCGGGCGGCGCCGCCGCCACCGCGGTGCGGCTGGTCTGGGACGCGGGCAGCCCGGCGCCGTCCGTCTCCGAGATCCTTCCGCGGTATCAGGGCTGAGGCCAGGAGGCCAGGAGGCCGGGCAGCGGGCCTGCGCCTTCCCGCCTACGCCTCCCCGCCTCCCGTGACGACGGCGTGGGCGGTGGCCGCCGCCGCGACGTCCAGGGCGGCGTGGCCGGTGGACTTGAAGACGGTGAGCCGCTCCGGATCCGTGCGGCCCGGGCGGCCGCCGTCCAGCACCTCGCCCAGGAGGGTGATCCGCTCGGCCGGGACGCCCTGCAGCTCATGGGCGCCGGCCGGCGGCGGGGAGGCGGCGGCCCCCGGCCACTCGGCGAACAGATCCGCCGCGCGGACGGTCGCCGGGTCGAGTTCGGGGCCCTCGGAGCCGCCCACCGAGCCGACATGGGTGCCGGGCGCCAGCCACTCCCGCCGCAGCAGGGGCTCGCTGGCGCCGGTGCAGCACAGGACCGCGTCGGCGGCCCGGACCGCCGCCTCGATGGAGGGCGCCGCCGCCGCGCCGTGCCGCTCGGCCAGGGCGCGGACCCGCCGCTCGTCGCGACCGGCGACGGTGACCGAGAGGCCGTCCCCGGCCTGGGTGTTCAGCAGGGCGAGATGGGCGTCGGCCTGGGCGCCGGTGCCGAGGACGGCGATCCGGCGGGCGTCCGGACGGGCCAGGGCGCGCAGCGCCAGCACCGAGACGGCGGCGGTGCGCGCGGCGGTCAGCGGCTCGGCGTCCAGCAGCGCCAGCAGCCTGCCGGTCCGCTCGTCGAAGTGGGCGACCAGGCCCCGGTGGGCGCTGCGGCCCGGGCGCGCCGGGTCCGCGAAGACGGTGATCAGCTTGGCGGCCAGGCCCAGGCCGGGGACGTGGCCGGGCATCGCGCCGAGCAGTCCGTGCGGGCTGCGGGCGGCTATCCGGGGCGGGCTGGAGACCGCGTCCCGGGCTATCGCGATCAGCGCGCGCTCGACCGACCGGATCAGGCGGCCGGGCTCCAGGGCGGCCTCGGTGCCGGCCCGGTCCAGGATCAGCGCTTCGGCCAGGGCGTCCTCACTCATGTGCCGCTCCCAGGGGTGTGGTGGGGCCGCCGCGGGTTCGGCCGCCCGCGGTCCATTCGGCCAGTACGCCGCGGAGTTCGTCGGCGGCCAGGCGCAACTCCCGCTCCAGGTCCGGCAGTCGCTCGTCGCCGAACTCGGCCGCCGGGCCGACCAGGGTCAGCGCGCAGACCGGCGGGGCGCCCTCGGCCGGGAGCACCGCGCGGCTGAGCGAGCCGACCAGCTGCTGGATCCGGCCGCGCTGGAGGGCGAAGCCGGTACGGGCGGTGCGGTCGAGCGCGGCCCGCAGGCCGTCCGGGCCGTCCAGCGGACGGCCGTCCGCCTCGGCGGGGCGCAGATACGGGGCGCGGGCCTCCGCGTCGAGGGCGGCGACCAGGGCGAGCGGGCCGGAGAAGCGGTGGACGGGCAGCAGTTCGTCCCGCAGGTCGCTGATCATCGCCAGCCGCTCGGGGCGGACCACGTCCACCACCCGGGCCCGGTCGGCGGCCAGGGTCTGGAGGTTGACCATCATCGCGGTCCTGGCGGAGAGGGCCTCCAGCACCGGGCGGGCGATTCCGGCCAGTGAGACGGCGGCCGCCGTCCGGGACAGCCGCAGGACGGCGGCGCCCGGCAGGTAGTGGTCGCCCAGGCGCAGCACCCAGCCGCGCCGGACCAGGTCGGCCAGCACCCGGTAGGCCGTGGCGCGGTGCATGCCGAGCCGCTCGGCGAGCTCGGTGAGCCGCAGCGGCCGGTCGGAGCCGGCCACCGCCTCGATCAGGTCCAGCGCCTTGTCGACGGCGGAGGTAGCGGATGCGGGCACGTGATCCTCGATGGTCCCGGACGAGGGTGGACAGGACGGCGGGCTGGGCTAGGGTTGTCTCACTCATTGAAGCATGTGTTGCAACAGTTGTAACAGAGTGTCGACTGTTGCCGCGCACCCGGTCTCCGAAGGGGAGGATCTGCCGATGGCGGTGCCGATGGCGGTGGCGTACCGAGGAGCGACGCTGATCGACGGGACGGGCGGGCCGCCGCGCCCGCGGACCACCGTGCTGGTCGAGGGCGAGCGGATCGCCCGCGTGCTGCCCGACGCCGAGCTGTCCTCGGCCGAGCTCTCCGAGTCCGGCGTCGAGGAGATCGATCTGACGGGCTGTCACCTGATACCCGGTCTGATCGACGCCCACCAGCACATCGCCACCCCGCCGGACCGCCGGCTGGCCGAGACCACCCTGCGCCGGGACCTCTACGGCGGCGTCACCGCCACCCGGGACATGGCCGACGACCTGCGCCAGGTCTCCGACATCGCCAGGGCCGCCCTGGTCGGCGAGATCGAGGCGCCGGACGTCCACTACGCGGCCCTGATGGCCGGGCCGACCTTCTTCGACGACCCGCGCACCTGGCAGGTCTCGCAGGGCGCGACGCCGGGCGAGGTGCCCTGGATGCAGGCGATCCGGGAGGACACCGACCTGCCGCTCGCCGTCGCCATGGCCCGCGGCACCTTCGCCACCGCGATCAAGATCTACGCCGACCTCCCGGGCCGCACGGTGGCCGCGATCACCGAGGAGGCGCACCGCCAGGGGATCGCCGCCTGGGCGCACGCCGCCGTCTTCCCGGCCTCGCCCGGGGAGGTGATCGCCGCCGGGGTGGACTCGGTCTCGCACGTCCAGCTGATGGCCCACCAGCTCGCCGAGCGGCCGCTGACCACCTACCGGGACAAGCCGCCGATCGACTACCCGCGGCTGACGGCAGGTCAGGACCCGGAGCTGGCGCGGCTCTTCGAGGAGATGCGGGAGCGCGGCACGGTACTGGACGCGACGGCCTCCCTGTGGGGCCGGATCGCCCGCGAGCTGGCGGAGGACCCGGCAGCGGACGCCGAGGCGCTGAGCCGGGCCCGGGCCAATGACGCCCTCTCCGCGGCGCTCACCGCCCAGGCCCACCGGGCCGGAGTCACCGTCTGCGCGGGCACCGACCGCGATCCGGAGCCGGCGGAGCCCTGGCCGGCCGTCTTCGACGAGCTGGAGTTCCTGGTCGAGCGCTGCGGGCTGAGCCCCGTCGAGGCGCTGCGCTGCGCGAGCTGGGCGGGCGCGGTGAGCATCGGCGCCCAGGAGCGGATGGGCACCGTCGAGCCGGGGAAGCTGGCCAACCTGGTCGTCCTCGCCGAGGACCCGACCGCCGACATCCGGCGGCTGCGCAGCGTCCGACTGGTCGTCAAGCGCGGCCGGCGGCACGAGCGCTCGGAGTTCCGGGCCATGGCCGGGGCGAACGGGGAGGTCGGGGCATGAGCGCCCGGAGCACCCCGGCCCTCCCCTACCCGGTGGTCAACGCCCTCGGCTGCCTGGACAACCCGAACCCGGCCGGGGACGCCCTCGGCAACCTCGACCAGACCAGCGAGGAGATGGTGATCGACGCCCGCGCCCTGGCCGACGCCAGGGCGGCCGGCCTCACCGCGGTCAACATCACCCTGGGCTACACCCTGGGCGACCACCCGCCGTTCGAGCACACGCTGCACGAACTGGACGTCTGGGACGGCCATCTGGCCCGCAACCCCGAGGCGCTGCTGCACGTGCGCGGCGCGGGGGACATCCGGCGGGCCCACGCGGAGGGCCGGATCGGCGTCGTCTACGGGTTCCAGAACGCCGTCGCGCTCGGCGAGGACGCCGCCACCGCCACCGAGCGGACCGCGCTCTTCGCCGAACGCGGCGTCCGGGTCGTGCAGTTGACCTACAACCCGGCCAACGCGCTGGGCGACGGCGCGATGGCCCCGGAGAACCGGGGCTGACCGGCCTCGGCCGGGAGGTGGTGGGGCTGCTCAACGAGCACCGCCTGATGGTCGACCTCTCGCACAGCGGCGAGCGCACCTGCCTGGAGGCCGCCCGGGTCTCCGCGCGGCCGGTCTCCGTCAACCACACCGGCTGCCGGGCGCTGACCGACCTTCCGCGCAACAAGACGGACGAGGAGCTGCGGCTGGTCGCCGAGCGCGGCGGCTTCGTCGGCATCTACTTCATGCCGTTCCTCAGCGCCTCCGGGCACGCCACCCCGGCGGACGTGGTCGAGCACATCGCCCACGCGGTCGACGTCTGCGGCGAGGACGCCGTCGGCATCGGCACCGACGGCACCGTCACCCCCATCGACGACCTGGACGCCTACCGCGCCCAGATCGCCCGGCAGGTCGCCGAGCGGGCGCGGACCGGGACCGGGGCGACGGGCGAGCGCGCCGACACCCTCCCCTTCGTCCTGGAGCTGCGCGGGGTCGACCAGTTCCGGGAACTGGCCCGGCTGCTGGAGCGCCGGGGCTTCGGCGAGGAGCAGATCGCCAAGATCATGGGCGGCAACTTCATCGCCTACGCGGAACGGATCTGGGGCTGACGGCGCTGCCGGCCGGGGTGCCGGCGGCAGCCGCGGCGGCGGCCCGGCGGGCGGCTCCTCCGGCGGCCCGTAGCCCCCGCCGCCGGGCGTCTCGACCACCAGGACGTCGCCCGGGCCGACCTCTGCCGAGGCGGAGCCGGCCAGCTGCTCGGTGCCGCCGCCGGCGCGTTCGACGCGGTTGGCGCCCAGGGCGCCCGGCTCCCCGCCGGCCATCCCGTAGGGCGGGACGCGGCGGTGGCCGGAGAGGATGCTGACCCGCATCGGCTCGCGGAAGCGGATCCGGCGGACGGCGCCGTCGCCGCCGCGCCACCGGCCCGCGCCGCCGCTTCCGGCCCGCACCCGGAACTCCTCGACCAGCACCGGGAAGCGCCACTCCAGCACCTCGGGGTCGGTGAGCCGGGAGTTGGTCATATGGGTCTGCACGACCGGCGCTCCGTCGAAGCCGGGACCGGCCCCGGAGCCCGAGGCGACCGTCTCGTAGTACTGGTGGCGGGCGTTGCCGAAGGTGACGTTGTTCATCGTGCCGGACCCCTCGGCCTGGGCGCCGAGGGCGGCGTAGAGGGCGCCCGTGACGGCCTGCGAGGTCTCGACGTTGCCCGCGACCACCGCGGCCGGATGCCGGGGGGCGAGCATCGAACCGGCCGGGACGAGGATCCGCAGCGGTCGCAGGCAGCCGTCGTTCAGCGGGATGTCCTCGGCGACCAGGGTCCGGAAGACGTAGAGGACGGCGGCGGTGACCACCGAGGAGGGGGCGTTGAAGTTGGAGGGCAGCTGGGCGGAGCTGCCGGTGAAGTCCAGGGTGGCGGTGCGCCCGGCGCGGTCGGCGGCGACTCGGACGGCGATCACGGCACCGGAGTCGGTCCGGTAGCGGTACTCGCCGTCGGCGAGGGAGTCCACCACTCGGCGCACCGCCTCCTCGGCGTTGTCCTGCACGTGCCGCATATAGGCGTGCACCACGTCCAGTCCGAACTCCTCGACCAGCCGCCCCACCTCGTCGACGCCCTTGCGGTTGGCGGCGATCTGGGCGCGGAGGTCGGCCAGGTTGGTGTCCGGGGCGCGGGACGGGTAGCGGCCCGAGGTCAGCAGGGCGCGGGTGGCCGCCTCCCGGAAGCGGCCGTTCTCCACCAGCAGCCAGTCGTCGAAGAGGACGCCCTCCTCCTCGATGCGGCGGCTGTCCGCGGGCATCGAGCCGGGGGCGATGCCGCCGATCTCGGCGTGGTGGCCGCGGGAGGCGACCAGGAAGAGCAGTTCCCTCCCCGGCTCGTCGAAGACCGGGGTGACCACGGTGACGTCGGGCAGGTGGGTGCCGCCGTGGTAGGGGTCGTTGACGGCGTAGGCGTCGCCGGGGCGCAGCCGGCCGGCCGCGCGCCGGACGACCTCCTTGACCGCCGAGCCCATCGAGCCCAGGTGGACGGGCATGTGCGGGGCGTTGGCGATCAGGTTGCCGGCCGGGTCGTAGAGGGCGCAGGAGAAGTCCAGCCGCTCCTTGATGTTGACCGACTGCGCGGTCGCCGCGAGCCGGGCGCCCATCTGCTCGGCGACCGACATGAAGGCGTTGTTGAAGACCTCGAGCAGCACCGGGTCGGCCTCGGTGCCGACGGCGGCGTCCGGGCGGGCGGCGACCCGGTTGATCCGCAGCTGCCCGGCCGGGTCCAGGACGGCCCGCCAGCCCTCGTCCACCACGGTGGTGGCGTTCGCCTCGGTGATCACGGCGGGGCCGGTCACCTCGCGGCCGCCGGGGAGGAGTTCGCGGCGGAGCAGGGGGACCTCGCGCCAGGCGCCGCCGCTGTACAACCGGGCGGTGCCGGCCTCCCCGGGGGCGCGGTCCCCCGGCGCCGGGGCGGGCGGGGCCAGCGCCGAGAGGTCGACCGCCGAGGCGGTGCCGACCGCCTCCACGGCGACGGCCTCGACCACGATCGCCCGGTCCAGCACGAAGGAGTACAGCCTGCGGTGCCCGTCCTCGAAGGCCGCCCGCATGGACTCAGGGTCGGCGAGCTCCACCGGGACGGCGGTGTCGGTGCCGTCGTAGCGCAGATGCGCGCGGCGCAGCACCCGGATCCTCTCCTCCGGCACCTCCTCCGCCAGGAGTTCGGCGCGCGCGGACTCGGCCAGCCGGTCGGCGGCCGCCACCACTTGCCGGATCGCCTCGGGGCCGCCGTCCAGCGGCGCCTCCACCGACTGCTCGCGCAGCGCGGTGGTGTCGGCGAGCCCCATCCCGAGCGCGGAGAGCACCCCGGCCAGCGGCGGGACCAGGACCGTACGGATGCCGAGCGAGTCGGCGACCGCGCAGGCGTGCTGCCCGCCCGCGCCGCCGAAGCAGGTCAGCGCGTAGCGGGTGATGTCGTGCCCGCGCTGGACCGAGATCCGCTTCACCGCGTTGGCGATGTTGGCGACGGCGATCCGCAGATAGCCCTCGGCGACATCCTCCGGAGTGCGGTCGTCCCCGGTCCGCTCGCGGATCCCGGCGGCCAGCTCGGCGAAGCGGCGGCGGACCAGCCCGGCGTCCAGCGGCTGGTCGCCGCCGGGCCCGAACACCCGGGGGAAGTGGGCCGGTTGGACCCGTCCGAGGAGGAGGTTGGCGTCCGTGACGGTGAGCGGCCCGCCCGCGCGGTAGCAGGCGGGGCCGGGCGAGGCGCCGGCCGAGTCGGGGCCGACCCGGTAGCGGCTGCCGTCGAAGTGCAGCACCGAGCCGCCGCCGGCGGCCACGGTGTGGATGTCCAGCATGGGCGCGCGCAGCCGGACGCCGGCGACCTGGTTGTCGTAGCTGCGCTGGTAGCTCCCGGCGAAGTGGGAGACATCGGTGGAGGTCCCGCCCATGTCGAAGCCGATCACCCGCTCGAAGCCGGCCAGCCGGGACATCCGGGCCATCCCGACGATGCCCCCGGCCGGCCCGGACAGCACCGCGTCCTTGCCGCGGAACCGGCCGGCTTCCGTGAGCCCGCCGTTGGACTGCATGAACATCAGCCGCACGCCCGGCAGCCGGTCGGCGACCCCGGCGACGTAGCGGCGGAGGATCGGCGAGAGGTACGCGTCCACCACGGCGGTGTCCCCGCGCGGCACCAGCTTCTGCAGCGGGCTGGCCTCGCTGGAGAGCGAGACCTGCGAGAACCCGGCCTCGGCGGCCAGCTCGCCGACCGCCTCCTCGTGGCCCGGATGGAGGTAACTGTGCATCAGGACCACGGCCACCGAGTCGAATCCGTCCGCCCGCAGCCGCCGCAGGTCGGCGGCCAGCCGGTCGCGGTCCAGCGGGCGGAGGACGGCGCCGTCCGCGGCGATCCGCTCGTCCACCTCGACGACGCGGGAGTACAGCTGCTCGGGGAGGACGATCTCCCGGGCGAAGATCCGCGGCCGGTTCTGGTAGCCGATCCGCAGGGCGTCCGCGAAGCCGCGGGTGATCAGCAGCGCGGTGCGCTCGCCGGTGCGCTCCAGCAGGGCGTTGGTGGCCACCGTGGTGCCCATCCGGACCGAGTCGATCTCGCCGGGCTCCTCCGCCAGCAGGGCGCAGATCCCCGCCACCGCGGAGTCCTCGTACCGCTCCGGGTCCTCGGAGAGCAGCTTGCGGGTGCGGATCCGCCCGTCCGGTGCGCGGCCGACCACGTCGGTGAAGGTGCCGCCCCGATCCACCCAGAACTGCCAGCCCCCACCCGTGCCTTCGCGCGCGCCCGGCCTACGAGACATACGATCGGTTCTACCACGGAGCCGGTCCCGGCCAGTGCCGGTCGGCCGGACGACGAACTAGGGAAGGATCGCCTCAAGTGCCTGAAGCAAGCGGCGGGGACGTGGAGTTCAGCCCGACCGAGTGGGTGCGCGAGCAGACGCAGAAGGTGCTGGCCACCGGCACCACCGAGGGCATCGAGATCCAGGGCTCGCCGATCGTCCTGCTCACCCTGCGCGGGGCGCGGACCGGGAAGCGGCGGTACACGCCCGTGATGCGCGTGGAGCACGGCGGCCGGTACGCCGTGGTCGCCTCCAAGGGCGGCGCGGACGAGCACCCCGTCTGGTACCACAACATCGTGGCCCACCCCGAGATCTCCCTCCAGGACGGCGAGGTCACCCGGGACTTCACCGCCCGCATCGCCGAGGGCGCCGAACGCGAGGAGTGGTGGGAGCGAGCCGTCGCCGCCTTCCCCGCCTACGCCGAGTACCAGAAGAAGACCACCCGCACCATCCCCCTCTTCGTCCTCGACCCCCGCTAGCGCCCGCCGTCGGCCGGCCCGCCCGGAGCCCCGGCTCCGGGCGGGCCCGGGGCGGGGGCGGGACGGAGTCACTCCTTGACGGCGCCAGCGAGCATGCCGTTGATGAAGTGGCGCTGCAGGAAGAGGTAGAGGAGGACCACCGGGAGGGCCACGATGATGGCCGCCGCGGCGAGGAGGGAGAACTGGGTGGTGTGGGCGCCCTGGAAGAAGGCCAGGCCGAGGGGCGCGGTGCGGAGGTCCTCGGACTGCACCATCACCAGGGGGATCAGGAAGGCGTTCCAGGTCCACATGAAGACCAGCATGGCCAGCGTGGTCAGGGCCGGCCGGGTGGTCGGGACCAGGATCCGCCACAGCACCCGCCAGTCCCCCGCACCGTCGATCCGCGCCGCCTCGACCACGCTGCGCGGTACCGCCCGGAACGCGTTCCGCAGCCAGAAGACCGCGAACCCCAGCGACTGGGCGACCTGGGGCAGGATCAGCGCCGCGTAGGTGTCGGTGAGTCCGTCGTTCCGCAGGTCGAAGTAGAGCGGGATGACGAAGGCCTCCTCCGGCACCATCAGGCCGATCAGCATCAGGTAGAAGAGCGCCGACCGCCCCGGGAAGTCGAACGCGGCGAAGGCGAACCCGGCCAGGATGCCGAGCACCGAGCTGAGCAGCACGGTGCTGACCGCGACCACGGCGGAGGCGAGGAGGTAGTGGGAGAAGTGCCCCCGGCTCCACGCCTCGGCGAAGTTCGACCAGTGGAGGGAGTCCGGCCAGCTGAAGGTGGCGCTGCCGGTGCTGCCCCCGGAGAGCGCCGAGACCGCCACCCCGGCCAGCGGGAACACCGACAGGGCGGCGAACAGCCACAGCACGGCGTAGTTGACGGCCTTCTCACGGCGGGTGATCACGCGCGGTCATCCTCCTTCGGCTGCAGCCGGGCGATCAGCACCGTGACGCCCAGGATCAGCAGGGTCATCACCACACCGAGGGCGCAGGCGTCGCCCACCTGCCCGGTGTTGAAGGCCCGGTCGTAGATCTCGTACGAGGGGACGGCGGTGGCGTTGCCCGGGCCGCCCCGGGTGGCGACGTAGACCAGGTCGAAGGCCTTCAGGGCGGCGATCACGGTGAGGGTCAGCGCCACCGCGATCTGCCCGCGCAGACCGGGCAGGGTGACCGCGAAGAACTCCCGTACCGCGCCCGCGCCGTCGACCTTGGCCGCCTCGTACAGCTCGCGCGGGATCTGCCCGATCCCGGCCAGGAAGAGCACCAGGCAGAGGCCGAGCTCCAGCCAGCTGCCGATCAGCCCGACCGCGGGCAGCGCGGTGGAGAAGTCGCCCAGCCAGGGCCGGGTGACCGCGTGCAGTCCCACCGCGTCCAGCACCGAGTTGAGCACCCCGTCCGGGGCGTACACGGCGGTCCACGCGGTGGCCACCACCACCGTGGCGACCACCTGCGGCAGGAAGAGGAGGACGCGGAGGACGGTGGCCCCGCGCAGCCGCGCCGCCCGGGTCATCGCCCCCGCCAGCACCAGCGCGACCCCCACCGGGATCACCGCGTAGAAGCCGATCAGCACCAGCGCGTGGAGGAAGCCGGAACGCAGCACCGGATCGCGGCCGAGGTCGAGGTAGTCGCCGAAGCCGGCCCAGGTGGACGGGGAGAGGCCGTCCCAGCGGTACAGCGAGATCTGCACCGCTTGGCCGAGCGGCACCAGCAGCAGGACGGCGACCACCGCGAGCGCCGGCAGCAGATACAGATAGGCCCGCCAGGGCACGCGG
This sequence comes from Phaeacidiphilus oryzae TH49, assembly GCF_000744815.1. NCBI lineage: Bacteria > Bacillati > Actinomycetota > Actinomycetes > Kitasatosporales > Streptomycetaceae > Phaeacidiphilus > Phaeacidiphilus oryzae. The sequence goes on along the minus strand of NZ_JQMQ01000004.1, from coordinate 417,547 downwards.
CGGAGGCGGGACCGCCCAGGCCGGGCGGGGGCCGGGGCTCCGCCGCCGGCCTGGCGCGCGCCGGCGCGGCCGCCGGTGCCGGGCGTGACGAGGGTCATCGCGCTCCTCCCCTTCCGCTACCGGCTCTGCTGGAACGCGGAGTCGTCGGTCTGCAGGGACCGGGTGAACTGCTGCGGGGTCTGCCGCCCGCCCAGCAGCTCCTGGAGTCCCGCGGTGAGGGTGTCGTAGAAGGTGGGCGTGGTGTAGTCGAGGTAGGGCAGCAGACCGTCCCGGGTGCTGACGGAGTGCCAGGCGGTCAGCACGTCGGCGGCGACCGTGCCGGCGGCCGGGCGGAAGGAGGGCGGCGGCAGCGCGGGGAGCCCGCCTGCGGAGGCCAGCTTCGCCATTCCGCCCTCGTCGTTGAGGAAGTTCAGATACGCGGCGGCCACGTCCGGGTGCCTGGACTTGCTGGTGATCGACCAGGCCAGTCCCTCGCCGCCCTCGGTGAGGGGGCTCGCGCCGGGGCTCGGGGAGAGCGCGGTGAAGCCGGCCCTGCCGGCGCCCATCGCCGAGGCGATCCGCTGCGCCTCCCAGGTGCCGTCCAGATAGAAGACGGACTTCCCGGCGCCGAACTCGGTGGCGGCCTGGTCGCTGGTCTGCCCGGCCCAGCCCGGGGAGAGGTAGCCGGCCTTGGCCCAGTCGCCGATGGTGGTGGCGGCGCGGACGGTGCCGCTGTCGGTCCAGCTCGCGCCCTTGGCGCCGAAGACCAGGTGGCGGACGTCCACCTTGCCCGCGGTCAGCGCCTGCACCACGCCGAAGAGGTGGATGGCGCCGGTCTTGTCCGAGTCGCCGAAGGAGAGCGGCAGCTTTCCGGCCGCCTTGGCCTTGGCCAGATCGGCGCCCAGGTCGGCGAGCGTCCTCGGCGGCTGGAGCCCGAGGGCGGCCAGCTCCGTCTTGTCGTAGTAGACGCCGACCACCTCGCCGGTCTGCGAGATGCCGTAGAGGCTTCCGGTGGTCCAGCTGCGGCCGTCGGTGGAGAACCGGTTGAGGTCGAGCAGTTGCTTCGGGTACGCGGTCCGCCAGCCGTAGGCGTCGGCGTACCGGTCCAGCGGGGTGAGCATCCCGGCCTTCACGAAGGCCCCCATGTCCGGGTAGCCCTGGTTGGCCTGCACGACGTCCGGCGGGTTGGCGGAGGAGAGCGCGAGTTTGAGGGTGGTCTTGAGGTCGTTGAAGGAGCGGGAGACCCGGACGATGCGGACGTTGGGGTACCTCCGCTCGAAGGCCGCGTTCAGGGCCCGGGTGGAGGCGTCGGTGGCCGGGTCGGTGTTCTGGTCCCACTCGGTGAGGGTGACCTTGCCGGCGGTGGCCGGGTCGGTGGAGACCGGCCCACTGGGCCGGGCCGTGGCGGCGGAGGGGGCACTGCCGCCGGGGGCGCCGCAGCCGGCGAGGGCGGGCAGCGCCAGGAGGCCGGCGGCGACGGCGACAGTGGTGGTCACCGGGCGGGACGTCCGGCGGACGGGCCTGTCGGGGCCGGGCGTCCGGGGTCGCGGTCTGCGGATCAGCACGGGTGGTCCTTTCCGGAGGGAAGGGCGGAGGGGGCGGCCGGGGGGACGACGGCGTCGGCCGCGGCCGTACCGCTCAGGAAGCCGTAGCCCTCGGGTCGGGCGGAGTCCAGGTAGGCGCGGATCGCCTGCCAGGTGGGCGCGGAGGAGCTGCCGCCGAGGCGGCACACCGAGAGACCCGCGCAGAGCACGGCGAAGCGCAGCCGCTCGGTCAGCGACCACTCCTCGCGCAGCGCGGCGTAGAGGAAGGAGGCGATGAAGACGTCGCCGGCCCCGGTGGGGTCGACGGCCGGCATCCGCAGTCCGTCGACCTCGGCCCGCTCGCCGGCCGCCGAGTCGATCGCCAGCACTCCGCGCTCGCCCCTGGTGACCAGCACCAGGGGGACGCGGGCGGCGAGGGCGCGGGCCGCCTCCTCGGCGCTGCCGGTGCGGGTGTACCGCATCGCCTCCCCCTCGTTCGGGCAGAAGGCGTCGATCTCGGCGAGCCGCTCCAGCACCTCGGCCGACCAGCGGCCGCTGGCGTCCCAGCCCACCCCGCCGACCAGCCTGGTGCCGCGGGCGCGCACCGCCGCGGCCCAGTTCGGCAGCCGGTCGGCGATGCCGAGGTGGCACAGCCGGGCGTCGGGCAGGGGCGGGGCGTCCGGGCACTCGCTGCCGCAGGGCGAGCCGTCGTGGTAGCTGATGAAGCTGCGGTCGTCCCGGTCCGTGACGGCCACCGTGATCGGGGTGTGCCGGCGCGGGTCGCGGCGGAGCCAGCGGAGGTCGAGACGGGGCTCGGCGCCGAGGTCGCGGTGCAGCCGCTCGCCGAACATGTCGGTGCCGACACTGGCCAGCACCGCGGTGGGGGCGCCCAGCCGGGCCGCCGCGACGCAGCGGGTGGCGGTGCCGCCGGGGACGGCGGCGAAGCTCTCCGCGAAGACCTCGCGGCCGGGGGCGGGGAGCCCCGGCAGCCCGGCGAAGACCAGGTCGTAGTAGAGCTCGCCGGCGAAGAGGAGGTCGACGCGCGGGCGCGTGGCCGCGGGCGCCGGCGGCGGGGTCGCGGACGGGCCTTCGGAAGCGGACATGGGCGGTGACTCCGGGCACTGGATCGATCAGCTCGCTGCGCTGCTGCGCGGGAGATCGCATCACTATGGCCAACTTCAGCCACGGGTGGCAATAGTCAGTCAGATGACGGTGGAACTCGGTCAACCGCGTGCTAGTGTCCCGGCCGTGACCACCCCCACCCGTCATGAGCGCATCGTCGCCGCCCTCCGCGACCTGGGCGCGGCGTCCGTCCGGGAGTTGTCCGAGCGGCTCGGGGTCAGCGAGTCCACCGTCCGCCGCGACCTCAAGGCGCTGGACCGGGACGGGGCCCTGGTGCGCACCTACGGCGGCGCCGCCCCGGCGCCCGCGGCGGCGAGCGCGGCGGCCCACGAGCACCCCTTCGCCGTCGAGGCCGACGTGGACGCCGAGGCCAAGGAGGCGATGGCGGAGGCCGCCGCGGCACTGGTTCCGGACCACGGCGTGGTGCTGCTCGACATCGGCACCACCACCATGCGGATCGCCCGCCGCCTGCGCGGCCGCCCGGTCACCGTCCTCACCAGCAGCCTCGCGGTCCTGGACGTGCTGCGCGAGGACCCGGAGGTGCGGCTGGTGCTGCTGGGCGGAGCGGTGCGGCGGAACTACGAGTCGCTGGTGGGCTCACTGACCCTCAACGCCCTCCAGCAGGTCAGTGCCGACCTCGCCTTCATCGGCTGTACGGGGGTGCGGCCGAACGGGCACGTACTGGACGACATGGCGGTGGAGGCGCCGATCAAGCAGGCGATGATCGAGTCGGCGCAGCACGCCGTGCTCCTCGCGCCGCCGTCCAAGTTCCCCGGCACCGGCTCGCTTCGGGTGTGCACCCTGGAGCGGGTGGACACCGTGGTCACCACGGCCGCTGCCCCCGAAGAGACCCTGCGACTGTGCGAGAGCACCGGCGGAAAGGTGATCCTGGCATGAAACTCTGCATCCTCGGCGGCGGCGGATTCCGCGTCCCGTACGTCTACCGCGCCCTGCTGGGCGACGGAGGCGAGCCCCGGGTCGACGACGTCTGGCTCTACGACACCGACTCCGAGCGGCTGGAGGCGGTGCAGCGGATCCTGGCCGAGCTGGCCGAGGGGCACCCGGACGCCCCCCGGGTCTCCGCCACCACCGTCCTCGACGACGCCCTGGAGGGCGCGGACTTCGTCTTCTGCGCGGTCCGGGTCGGCGGCCTGGCCGGGCGCACCCAGGACGAGCGGGTCGCGCTGGAACTCGGCGTCCTCGGCCAGGAGACCACCGGCCCGGGCGGGCTGGCGTACGGGCTGCGCACCCTCCCGGTGATGCGCCGGTTCGCCGAGCGGGTGCGGGCGGTGGCGCCGGGGGCCTTCGTCATCAACTTCACCAACCCGGCCGGAATGATCACCGAGGCGATGCAGTCGGTACTCGGCGACCGGGTGGTCGGCATCTGCGACACGCCGTCCGGCCTGGGCCGCCGGGTGGCCCGGGCGCTCGGCGCCGACCCGGCCGCCGCCCGGCTGGACTACATCGGCCTCAACCACCTCGGCTGGCTGCGCCGGCTGGAGCTGGACGGCCGCGACCGGCTGCCCGAACTCCTCGCCGACGACGAGAAGTTGGGCTCGCTGGAGGAGACCGAGGTGTTCGGCCCGGAGTGGATCAGGACGATGGGGCTACTGCCCAACGAGTATCTGTACTACTACTACTTCAACCGGGACGCGGTGCGCGCCATCCTGGACGCCCCGCGCACCCGGGGCGAGTTCCTGGTCGAGCAGCAGACCGCGTTCTTCCGGCAGGCCCGCGGGCTCTCCTGCGGCGCCGAGCGGCTGTGGCGGCGGACCATCGCCGAGCGCAGCGCGAGCTACATGGCCGAGGCCAAGGACGGTGTGGAGCACGGCGAGGCGCCGGCGGCGGGCGCCGGATCGCCCACCGACGAGGCCCCCGAGCCGGAGATCGACGGCTACGCCGGGGTCGCCCTCGCCCTGATGAACGCGATCGCCCGGGACGAACCGGCCTCCATGGTGCTCAACGTCCGCAACGGCCCGATCGTCCCCTCGCTGCCCGCGGACGCGGTCATCGAGGTGCCCTGCACGGTGGACGCCAAGGGCCCGCGCCCCCAGCCGGTGACCGCCCCCGACCTCTCCCAACTCGGCCTGATGCAGCAGGTGAAGGCCTGCGAGCGGCTCACCGTCCGGGCCGCCTTCGAGCAGGACCCGGACGCCGCTCTGCAGGCCTTCGCCCTCCACCCGCTGGTGGACTCGGTGAGCGTCGCCCGGCGGCTGCTGGACGGCTATCGCACCCGCATCCCGGAGGTGGCCGAGGCGCTGGGCGGGCGCTGAGCCGCCGGCCGCCGGGTGCGCAGCAGCACGGCGCATCCGGCGGCCGCCGCGACGACCGCGGCGGCCAGCAGGAGGGCCTGGTGGTAGCCGTGCCGCAGCAGCGGCGCGGCGGCCAGCGGGCCGACGATCTGGCCGACCGAGTAACCCGCCGTCAGAACCGCCACCGCGCGCGGGAACCGCAGCCGGGTTCCGGCCTCCAGGCTGAGGGTGGAGACGCCGACGAAGGTGCCGCCGAAGAGCACCGCGGAGGCCAGCGCGGCCGCCACCCCGCCGAACAGCGCGGGCAGCGCGACGCCGACCGCCTGCACCAGCAGCGCGGCGGGCAGCATCAGCGCGGCGGACCACCGCACGGCCAGTCGTCCCCAGAGCGCCGCGGAGGGCACGACCGCGAGGCCGACCAGCACCCAGGCGCCGCTGCCGACCCATCCGGGCGAGCTCTGCCCGACCGCCGCGACCAGGAAGGTGCCGGCGATGATGTAGCCGACGCCCTCCAGGGTGTAGGAGGCGAACAGGGCGGCGAAGGCGCGGCGGGCGGGGGCCGGCGTCCGGGGCGGAGCGGGGGCGGCGTCCGCAGCGGCGGCCCCGGCAGGGGCGGTCTCCGCAGGGGCGGTCTCCGCGGGGGCGGTCTCCGTGCCGCCGGCGCGCGGCTCGGGCGGCGCCGAGCGCAGGCCCCAGGCCGGGACGGTGAGGACGGCGGCGAGCGCGGCGGAGGCCCACCAGGCCACCCGCCAGTCGGCGATCCCGCGGAGCGCCAGCACCAGCAGCCCGGAGAGGGCGATACCGGCCCCGACCCCGCCGAACCCCCAGCCGGTGAGCCGGGCCGAGGGCCCGCGCAGCCGCCCGAGCAGCGCGTTCACCGCGACGACGAAGGCCAGCGCGCTGGCCGCGCCGGCCAGCAGCCGCAGCACCAGCCACAGCGGGTAGGAGCGGGTCTCCGGCATCGCCGCCAGGTCCGCCACCAGCAGCACCAGGCAGCAGCGCAGCACCGGCCCGGAGCCGGCCGCGCGCGGCAGCAGCATCCCGGCCACCGCGCCGACCAGGTAGCCCGCGTAGTTCGCGGTGGCCAGCGCGGCCCCGGCACCGTCGGAGAGCCCCGCCTGGGTGTGCATCAGGGGCAGGATCGGCGTGTAGACGAACCGGCCGATCCCCATCGCCACCGCCAGCGCGGCGGCCACCTGGGCGACCAGCACCCAGGGGGCGCGATCCCCGGGGGGTGCCGCGGGCACGGTGCTCCGCGTCGGGACGAGGGTGTCGGGTGCGCCTGCTGCGACGCTGCGATCGGACATACGCCCAGCCTGCGCCCACCGCCCGCGCGGACTCCACGACCGCCTCCCTCCCATCTGGGAGGCTGCGGCTAACAGCGCCGGCGGGGCGTCAGTCGCGGGGGCTCCAGGCATCGGCGCCGGGGCCGTCGAGGGCGAGGTCACCGACGTCCGCGGTGAGGGCCTGGACGGCGTCCAGGACGGCGGGGCGGGTCTCCGTCCGGCGCCAGACGAGGAGCCAGGGCCAGTAGACCCGCGGCTCTGCCACCGCGTAGCGGGCCAGGTCCGGTGGGACCGGAGTGCGCCGGCCCTTGGGCGAGTTGAGGATCGGCCGGCGCAGCCGTCGGACGTGGTCGAAGAAGGCCGGGCCGGTGATCCCGCCGTCGTGGAAGCGGGCCGTCCTGGCCCCGGTGTCCTGCGCCAGCCGCTCGGCGTAGGCGTTCCAGGCGGACCAGGCGGTGACGTCGTCGTCCAGCGGGACCACCGTCTCGCGGGCGCGCACCACCCCCGCCTCGCCCGTCTCGCCCCGTCTCCGGCTCTCGGGAGCCGGGCCGACGGCGTGGAGGCGGTCGGCGCCGAGCAGCCGGCCGCGCAGTCCCCGTTCGGCCAGCTCGGCGCGCGGGATCCAGCAGATGGCCAGGTCCAGGCCGCCGTCGGCGACCCGGGCGGCCTGGGTGTGCGAGGGGGCGACCCAGGCGTCGACGTGCACCAGGGCGGCGCCGGAGGTGCGCGCGGACAGGTCGGGCGGCAGCCAGTCGACGTAGCCGAGCCGGACCGGTTCCGAGCCGCCGATCCTGGCCGCCCGGTCGCGCAGGCTCTGCGCGCGCTCCAGCAGGTCCCGGGCGAGTGGGAGGAGGTCGGCCCCGGCCGGGGTGAGCCGCACCGAGCGGCGGTCGCGGTCGAAGAGCCGGACGCCGAGGTCGCGCTCCAGCACCTTGATCTGCTGGGAGAGCGACGGTCCGGCGATCAGCAGCCGCTCGGCCGCCCGGCCGAAGTTCAGCTCCTCGGCGACCGCGACGAAGTACCGCAGCTGGCGAAGGTCCACGGGGCCGATGCTACCCGCGCTGGGAGGCTGGGCCTCCCAGCCGGTTTCAGCGGGCGACGGTGGTGGCGGGCTCCTCTCCGCCGCCCGCCGCCCCGGCTCCGGGGGCCGGAGCGTCCCCGTCCCCGGGGAGTCCCACCCGGCCGCGCAGCAGCACGTAGTACAGGACTGCGGAGACGGCCAGGCCGAGCAGCCAGGAGACGTCGGCGCCGCCGAGCCTGGCCACCATCGGCCCGGTGTAGAAGGAGGTGCTCACGAAGGGGACCTCCACCAGCACACCGATCGCGTAGGCGGCCAGCGCCCGCAGGTTGACCCGCCCGTAGACGCCCCGCGGGTCGAAGAGCGCCGGGACGTCGTAGCGCTCCTTGCGGAGGGCGTAGAAGTCCACCAGGTTGATCGAGGTCCAGGGCACCAGGAAGTAGGTGAGGAGCAGGATGAAGTTCTCGAAGGTGGTGAGGAAGCCGTCCCGGCCGAGGAGGGCCAGCGCGCTGCCCGCCGCGGCAGCGCAGACGATGAAGACGGCCCGGGACACGCCGCCGACCCGCAGCCTGAGCAGGGCGGAGACGGTGGTGGTCGCGGACATGAAGGCGCCGTAGAGGTTGAGGACGTTGATCGCCAGCACGCCGAGGACGACGACCAGGAAGAACACCGCGGAGGCGGAGGCCGGTCCGAGGTGGACGACATAGGCGACCGGGTCGGCCTCGAAGCCCTTGGGCGAGATCGCGGCGGCGAGGCAGCCGAAGCACATCATCCAGCTGCCGGCGACCACCGATCCGGCGTAGGTCCACCAGAAGGGCGCGGCGGTGGAGGTCCGGGTCGGCAGATAGCGCGAGTAGTCGGCGACATAGGGCGCGTAGGTGATCTGCCAGGTGCCGGCGATGGAGAGGGCGAGGAGGAAGGTGCCCGGCTGGAAGGGGCCGGCGTGCAGCAGCCCGGCCGGGTGGGCGCCGGTGAGGAGCCGGTAGCTGAGGTAGAGGAAGACCGCCCCGCCGGCCACGCTGATCCACCGCTCGACCTGGTGGATCAGCCGGTAGCCGATCACCGCGAGCACCGTGCACACCACGGCGATCAGCACGATGCCGCCGCCCGAGGGCATCCCCGTCCAGGCCGACAGAGCCGAGCCGCCGAGCGCCGCGCTGCTGGCGAAGAAGCCCAGGTACATCGCGATGACCAGGAGCAGTGGCAGGACCGCGCCGAGGAAGCCGAACTGCGCCCGGCTCTGGATCATCTGCGGGACGCCGAGCTTGGGCCCCTGGGCGGAGTGGAGGGCCATGAACACTCCCCCGACCAGGTTGCCGAGGAGCACCGCCAGGCAGGCCCAGGGCAGGCTCAGGCCGACCACGACGGCGAGGGCCCCGGTCACGATGGTGGTGATCTGGGTGTTGGCGGCGAACCAGACCGCGAAGAGCGAGCGCGCGCTGCCGTGGCGCTCGTTCTCCGGGACGAACTCGAGCGCGTGGCGCTCCATCATCGGCTACCTCGGGCGTTCGTTGACGGTGGGCGCCTCCCATCTTGCTGTATGACTTCAGGCAGAGGTCAAGACCATGAATGATTACATTCACGTTGCGGGGAGGTCGGCTCACCGGCCGTCGAGGTGGGCGGGGAGGCTCTGGTGGCCGTTGGAGATGAAGCTGGCGAGGGGGGTCAGCCGGTCCGGGGGGACGGCCAGGGCCAGGTGGGGGAAGCGGGCGAAGAGCGCGGGCAGGGCGATCTCGGCCTCCAGGCGGGCGAGCGGGGCGCCGAGGCAGAGGTGGACGCCGTAGCCGAAGGCCAGGTGGTCCTTGTCGGGGCGGGTGGCGTCGAACTCCTCGGCCGTGGCGCCGTGGACGCGCGGGTCGCGGCCGGCGGCGTCGTAGACCGCCAGGATGGCCTCGCCGGCGCGGATCACGGCGCCGGCCGCCGCGTCGGTGCGGGGGTCGGCGTGGGCGTCGGCGTGGGCGCCGGCTTCGGTCTCGGCCTCGGCCTCGCGGGCGATGTCGATGTCCTGGACGGCGTAGCGCAGCGGCAGGCTGGCCACCGGGGCCTCCACCCGCAGGGTCTCCTCGATGAAGTCGGCCCAGCCGACGCGCCCGGAGGCGACCAGGGCGAGCTGGTCGGGACGGGCCAGCGCGGTGGTGATGGACTGGTCGAGGAGGTTGACCGTGGTCTCGTAGCCGGCGCTGATCACCAGGACGCAGGTGTCCACCAGCTCCTGCTCGGAGAGCGGGCCGCCACCGGCCTCGTCCCGCCCGGCCAGGAGCCGGCTGACCAGGTCCTCGCCGGGCTCGGCGCGCTTCCGCGCGATCAGTTCGGCGATCAGGTCCTGCATCTCCGCCGCGACGGCCTGCGCCTGGGCAGGGGTGATGGTGGTGTCGAAGAACCCGTCCGCGCAGCGCCCGAGGCCGGCCCGCAACTCCTCGGGGACGCCCATGAGTTCGCAGATCACCCGGATAGGCAGCGGGTAGGCGTAGCGGGCCCGCAGGTCCACCGGCTCGCCGGGCGGGGCCGCCGCGAGATCGTCCAGCAGGGACTTCACGATCCCCTCGATCCCCGGGCGGAGGTCCCTGATCCGGCGGGCGGTGAAGGCCGGCTGGACCAGCCTGCGTAAGCGGGAGTGGTCCGCGCCGTAGGCGGTGAACATGTTCCGCACCGCCACCCACACATAGAGCGGCCATTCCGGGCCGATCCGGCCGTCCTGGAAGGCCGGTCAGTGCCGCGAGGCGTCCTTGGAGACCCGGGGGTCCGTCAGCAGCCGCTTGAGGAGGGCGGTGTCGGTGATCGCCCAGGCGGTCACCCCGCCGGGCAGCTCCACCAGCGCGGCCGGGCCGCGGCGGCGCAGTTCGGCGGAGTCGGCATGGATGGAGCGGCCGTTGACGTCCAGCACGAGGGGCGGGAACCGGTCCATGCGCTCGCGTCCTTTCCTGACGAGGGGGAGGACTCTCGGGAGGTGCGGCTGGTGCGGCGGGGATCCGGCAGGCTGGTCCGAGGATATCGGCCGGCCGGCCCCCGGCAGAGGTCGCGATCCGGACTTCGCGCGGTCATTCCGGCCAGTCGGAGCCCTTGACGACCTCGACGAAGTCGCCGCGTACGAAGCCGGGCAGGAAGTGCGCCAGGACGTCCGCCTTGACGTTGCCGAAGGTGGTCGCGGGGCGGTCCCTGAGGCCCTCGGTGAAGGCCGCCAGGATCCGGTTCTTGAAGTCCGGGCGGGGGTGGGCGGCCAGCACGGCGGCGCGCTGCCCCTCGGTCACCGCGTGGTAGCCGATGCCGAGGACGTCCAGCTCCACGCCCCGGGTGACGAGGGCGATCTCCGGCGCCATGTGCAGCGGGATCTCCGGCGTGGTGTGGAGGGCGATGGCCGTCCAGACCCGGTCCGCCGGCTCCCCCGTGATGCCGTGGGCGCGGAGGAAGCGGCGGGCCTCGTCGGCGCCGTCCAGTTCGAAGCGCTGGTCGGTGCGGCGGTAGTGCTCGGTCAGGCCCAGGTCGTGGAAGAGCGCGCCGACGTAGAGCAGCTCCGGGTCGAAGTCGAGGCCCTCCTCGCGGCCGCGCAGCGCGCCCCAGACGAAGACCCGCCGGGAGTGGTCGAAGAGGAGGGGCGGGGCGGACTCCCGCACCAGCTCGGTGGCCTCGCGCGCCAGGGCGCTGTCCGGGATCCGCACGCCGGCGATCTGCTCGCTCACGCTTCGGCTGGTCATGGCTCCTCCTGCGGGGGTTCGTCGTACCGGACGGCTCCGAGTGGGCCCTGGTGGGGCCCGGGTACGTCCGGGCTGTGACTTCACCGTCCCGCGGAGGCGTAGGGTGGGGCCATGTCCTTGCAGCCAGGAAACCCACAGATCCGGACATGAGGCCGGGCACGGGGTCGGGGGCGAAGCCGGAGCTGGAGTCGGAGTCGGAGTCGGCGGCGGACCGGAGGCGCCGGGTGGGCTTCGTGGTGTTCGACGGCGTCACCATGCTCGACGTCAGCGGCCCCACCGAGGTGCTCCATCTGTCCGGTCGGGTCGCCGCGCCCTACGAACTCGTGCTGGTCTCGCCCGGCGGCCGGCCGGTCGCCACCTCCAGCGGACTGGCCCTGACCGGCGCGGTGCGCCCGGCCGAGGCGGGGCCGCTGCACACCCTCGTGGTGGCCGGCGGAGACCGCCTCGCCGAGCAGCCGATCGAGGCCGAACTCCTGGATGCCGTACGGTCGTTGGCCGCCGGCGCGGATCGGGTCGCGTCCGTCTGCACCGGCGCCTTCGTCCTGGCCGGGCTCGGTCTGCTGGACGGGCGCCGGGCGACCACCCACTGGCGGCACGCCGGGGAGCTGGCCCGCCGCCACCCCCGGGTCCGGGTCGCACCGGACGCCATCCATGTGCGCGACGGGCGCTATCTCAGCTCCGCCGGGATCAGCGCCGGGATCGATCTGGCCCTGGCCCTGGTGGAGGAGGACCACGGAGCGGACGCGGCCCGGGCGGTGGCCCGGGAGCTGGTGGTGTTCATGCAACGGCCCGGCGGGCAGTCGCAGTTCTCCACCGCCACCGCGCCGCCGGCCCGCAGCGGGCCGCTGCGCGCCCTGGTCGCCGCCGTCCTCGCAGACCCGGCCGCCGACCACAGTCTCTCCGCGATGGCGGACCGGTTGGCGGTCAGTCCGCGGCACCTCTCCCGGATCTTCCACGCCGAGCTGGGCACCACCCCGGCCCGGTGGCTGGAACGGGTGCGCCTGGACCGCGCCCAGCGGCTCCTTCTGGAGGGCCGCAGCGTCACCGCGGCCGCCGCGGAGAGCGGCATCGGCAGCGACGAGACCCTCCGCCGGGCCTTCGCCCGCGACCTGGGCACCACCCCGACCGAGTACCGGGCCCGCTTCCGCACCACCGGCCCGCCCCCGGCGGCTACCGCTCCGCGGGGCGGGTGAAGCCGTAGGCCCGCTCGACGACGCCGAGGAACCCCGGCTGGTCGGCGGCGAGCTTCATCATTCGCTCGTCGGTCTCCGCGTAGCCGTCGTCCCCCGGGGTCCGCACCGCCGTGACCACGGCGTAGTACGGCGGGGCAGGCAGCGCGGCGGGCGCGGGTTCGGTCACGGAGGGCCTCCAGGAAGTGGCACCGGCGGGGTGGCAGCGGCGGTTTCCCCCGAACGGTCCCGCATGGCCGGCCGGCACACCACAAGGCCCGCCCCCGGCGGGGTTCCGGCCGCGCCGGTGTTCAGCCGCCCCGGGGGGCGAGGAGGAGGCGGGGGTCGCTGATCACCCGGTCGATGATGTGGGTGGCGGCACCGCGCGCGGCGGCGCTGAAGCCGAGGGCGGAGACGGCCAGTCCGCCGGCCGCGGCGGGCGGCCCGGGGGCGGCGAGGAGCCGGTCGCGGTAGGCGGTCCGGGCGCTGGGCATGATCCAGGGGGCCACCGCGGTGAAGTAGCCGCCGAGGACGATCACCTCGGGGTCGAAGAGGGCGGCGACGTTGGCGCAGCCGGTGCCGATGTCCTCGCCCAGCCGGGACAGCGCGGCCAGGACCGCCGGATCGCCCCGCCCGGCCCGCCGGGCCACCCGGCCGACGCTCTCCTCGGAGGACGAGGCCGCTCCCGCCGGGGGCTCGCCCACCGCCGCCAGCAGCGCCTGCAGGCCGACCAGCGCCTCCCAGCAGCCGCGCCGACCGCAGCCGCAGGCCGGCCCCGCCGGGTCGACGAGCATATGGCCGACCTCGCCGCTGTAGCCGCGGGCGCCGAGCAGCGGGCGGCCGTCGACGATCAGGCCGCCGCCGATGCCCACGTCCCCGGTGATGTACACCAGATGCGGGGTCCCGGCGTGGCTGCCGACCCGGTACTCGGCCAGGGCCGCGCGGTTCGCCTCGTTGCCCACGGTCACCGGGCCGACCCGGTCGCCGAGCCGTGCCGCGAGGAGCCCGGAGAGGAGTTCCGCGACCGGCACCCCGTCCCAGCCGAGGTTGGGGGCGCGGCCGACGATCCCGCGCCGCTCGTCCACCAGCCCGGGGATCGCCACCCCCAGCCCGGCCACCAGCGGATCCCGCCCGGAGCCGGGCGCGGCGGGGAGCGAGTCCAGCCAGGCCGCGCAGGCCTCCGCGAGGGCGCGCAGGGCCGCTTCCGCGCCGGCCCGGGGGGTGTCGAACGGCCGGTGCCATCGGTGCACCTGACGGTTGGCCAGGTCGGCCACCAGCATGGTCAGGTAGTCCACGTTGATCTCGGCGCCGATCGCCAGCACATGCCGGCCGGCCAGCCGCAGCTCGGTGCCCGGCCGGCCGTGGCCGCTGCGGGCGGTGGCGGCTCCGGTCTCCTCGACCAGGCCGAGCCCGATCAGCTCCCCCACCAGCCGGGAGACGGTCGCCCGGGTGAGCCCGGCGCGGGCGGCGAGGCCGGCCCGCGAGTCGGGGCCGGTCGCCCAGAGATGGCGCAGCACCACCTCCAGGTTGTTGCGCCGGATGTCCGTGTGCCCGGCGCGGGCCGGCACCCCGGATGGACGTTCGGAGAGCAAGGAGCCTCCTGGGTCGGCACGGACGGATGGTTCGCGGGGGCTTGACAGGGACATTGGTGAGCCTATGTTTTGGACCGAAGCAAAACCACCGGACCGGCGCCATTGATCCGCGCAACGTCCTTCTCCCGCACACGATGTGACGGTACGTCAGAGTTCGGCACGGTACCTATTCCACCCCACTCCAGGAGGCGATATGGGCTGGAGATCCGCCCATCTCCGCTCCACGGCCCTCGCGGCCGCCTGCTCCCTCGGCATGCTGGGCGCGGGCCTCACCACCGCCGCCGCGCATCCCGTCCATGCGGCCGCGGCCGCCGCCGCGGTCACGACGGCCGGCGGCGGCACCGGCACGACGCCGATCTACCTCGACACCCGGTACTCCTTCCAGGAGCGGGCCGCCGACCTCGTCTCCCGGATGACGCTGGACGAGAAGGTCCAGCAGCTCCACACCAACAACGCCCCGGCGATCCCCCGGCTGGGCCTCCAGCAGTACACCTACTGGAACGAGGGCCAGCACGGCGTCAACACCCTCGGCGCGGACACCGACTCGGGCAGTGCGAGCGGCGGAGTGCACGCCACCAGCTTCCCGACCAACTTCGCCGCCGCCATGACCTGGGACAAGCAGCTGATGTACCGGGAGACCCAGGCCATCTCGGACGAGGCCCGCGGCTTCCTGGACAAGTCGCTGTGGGGCACCGGCCAGAACAACCTGGGGCCCTCGGCGGACGACTACGGCTCGCTGACCTACTGGGCGCCCAATGTGAACCTGGACCGGGACCCCCGCTGGGGCCGCACCGACGAGGCCTTCGGCGAGGACCCCTACCTGGTCTCGCAGATGGCCGGGGCGTTCGTGGACGGCTACCAGGGCCAGAACCCGGACGGCAGCCGGCAGACCAGGTATCTGAAGGTGGCCGCCACTGCCAAGCACTACGCGCTCAACAATGTGGAGCAGAACCGCACCGGGATCAGCTCCCAGGTCACCGACACCGACCTGTACGACTACTACACCGCGCAGTTCAAGAGCCTCATCGAGAAGGCCCACGTCTCCGGCCTGATGACCTCCTACAACGCGATCAACGGGACCCCGTCGGTGGCCGACACCTACACCACCGACCAGATCGCCCAGCGCACCTACGGCTTCCAGGGGTACATCACCTCGGACTGCGGGGCGGTCGGCACCACCTACCGCTCCTTCCCGTCCGGCCACGACTGGGCGCCGCCCGGCTGGACCACCGACGGCAAGGACGCCAACGCCACCTGGACCGAGACCGCCACCGGCCGGAAGATCCCGGGCGCGGCCGGCGGCCAGGCGTACGCGCTGCGCGCCGGGACCGACGCCAACTGCACCGGCGCGGAGGCCACCCCGCAGAACCTGGAGGAGGCGATCCAGGCCGGGATCATCAGCGAGGGCGTCATCGACACCGCACTGGTCCACCTCTTCACCGTGCGGATGGAGACCGGCGAGTTCGACCCCGCCTCGGGCAACCCGTACACCAGGATCTCCAAGAGCGTGATCGAGTCCCCCGCCCACCAGGCGCTGGCCACCGAGGTCGCCGACAACGCCCTGGTACTGCTGAAGAACGACCGGCTGGCGGCGACGGGCAAGCCCCTGCTGCCCGCCGACGCCGCCGCCCAGAGCAAGGTGGTGATCCTGGGCGACCAGGCGGGCAGGACCACGCTGGGCGACTACTCGGGCGATCCGACCCACCAGACGGACGCCGTGCAGGGGATCACCGCCGCGGTGAAGGCCGCCAACCCGAACGCGGACGTGGTCTACGACCCGGCCGGCACCTCCACCACCGCCACCGGCGGAGCGGTGCTCAGCGCCCAGACCCAGGCCGACGTCAAGGACGCCGACCTGGTGGTGGTCGCCGTCGGCACCGACACCAGTGTGGCCACCGAGGGCAAGGACCGCAGCACCCTGGCACTGCCCGGCAACTACGCCGACCTGGTGGACCAGGTGGCGGCGCTGGGCAACCCGCGGACGGTGCTGGACATCCAGTCGGACGGCCCGGTGGACATCGAGGGGCTCAAGGACAAGGTGCCCGCGATCGTCTTCGCCGGCTACAACGGGCAGAGCCAGGGAACCGCCCTGGCCGACGTCCTCTTCGGCCGCCAGAACCCCAGCGGGCACCTGGACTTCACCTGGTACAAGGACGACTCGCAGCTGCCGCCCATGGCCGACTACGGTCTCGCGCCGAGCGCCACCGGCGGTCTCGGCAGGACCTACCAGTACTTCACCGGGACGCCCAGCTATCCGTTCGGGTACGGCCTCAGCTACACCTCGTTCCGGTACTCCCACGTCCGGGCCGACAGGAGCGCGGTCGACGCGAACGGCAGCGTGGACGTCTCCTTCGACGTCACCAACACCGGCGGCACCGCCGGGGCGACCGTCGCCCAGCTGTACGCGGCGACGCCGTTCGCCGTCCGCGGCGCCGAGCTCCCCAAGGAGCGCCTGGAGGGCTTCCAGAAGACGCGGGTGCTGAGGCCCGGCGAGACCCAGCACCTCACCCTCCGGGTGAACGTCCCCGACCTGGCCTTCCGGGACGCGGCGGCGGCCAGGTCGGTCGTGTACGACGGGACCTACCGCTTCATGGTCGGACCGGACTCGGCGAGCCCGGCGGGCGCCGCCGAGGTGCGGGTCGGCGGCAGCCTCACCCCGCACGTCCAGTACGTCACCGTGCAGCCGGAGTCGGTGGTCTACCAGGCCGGCGACACCATCGACCTGACCGGCAGCAACCGCTGGATCAAGGACGACACCGACCCGGCCCAGCAGCCCGGCCGGAACATGTCGGTCAAGGCCGACCATGTGGTGGAGGCGGTCGCGGACGACGGCTCCTTCCTCAACCTGGCGCATGCCCGGGTCCGGTACTCCAGCAGCGATCCCGCGGTGGCCACCGTCTCCCCCAAGGGGATCGTCACCGCGGTCGGCAACGGCGCGGCCACCATCCGGGCCACCGTCGACGGGGTCACCGGCAGCGCCGTGGTCCGGGTCGGCCACCCGCTGGCCGTCAGCGGCGGCGGTGTGGACGCGACCGGCGGGGCCGTCACCCTGACCACGACCTACACCAACAGCGGGCCGACCGCCCTGACCGGCGTCCAGGTCTCGTTGACCCCGCCGTCCGGCTGGACCGCGACGGCCACCACCCCGTCCACCTTCGGCACCCTGGCACCGGGGGCCAAGGGCGTTACCAGCTGGCGGCTGGCGCCGGGTTCCGGCTCCGCCGGCACCGGCACCTACCCGGTCGCGGCCTCCGCCACCTACCAGGGCGCGCGCAGCGACGACGAGGCCTCGACCCGGATCCTGGTGCCGTACACCAGCTTCGCCGCGGCCCGGAACAACGTCGCCGTCGCCGACGACTCCTCGCCCGGCTCCGCGAACCTGGACGGCGGTCACGCCGGCCTCTCCCAGCAGGCGCTGGCCGCGGCCGGAATCACCTCCGGCGGGACCGTCAGCAGCGGCGGGCTGACCTACTCCTGGCCGACCACCGGCACCGGCGCCGCGGACAACGTCGCCGCCCTCGGCCAGACCATCCCGCTGACCGGGGTGCCGTCCGGCGCGACCAGGCTGGGACTGCTCGGCACCAGCGCGTACGGGGAGGGCTCCGGCTCCGGGGTGATCACCTACACCGACGGCAGCAGCCAGCAGATCTCGCTGGACTTCCCGGACTGGTGGTCCAACACCCCACCGCCCGGCGGCTCGATCCTGGTCTCCACCCCCTACCTGGACCAGCCGGCCGGGAAGCAGACCCAGCAGGTCAGCGTGTACGCCGAGACCGTGAGCCTGGAACCCGGCAAGACCCCGGCCTATCTCACCCTGCCCGACATGGGAGCGCCGGTGGCGATGAACCAGGTCTCCCTGCACATCTTCGCGGTGGCCACCGGCTGACCCCCGGAGGCCGGGCCGCAGCCGGCTGCCGGTTGCGGCCAATGCCGGGCCGAATCGATTGACAGGCCAAATCGTCCGCTCCTAGGGTCCCTTCGCACCGCCCACGAACCTCCGGTCGGCGCGGCCGGGACCCGAAAGGCAGACGACCACCGCAGCAGGGGCGGAGGCCGCCGAGGAGACCCTCCTCGGCGGCCTCCGCGATCCGGCGCCGCCTCTCCGCCCTCGGCCTCGCGACCCGGCTTCACCGCCGGGCGCGTCTGGCGGGACCGCACCGAGCAGGAAGAGAAGAGCACGCCATGACCGAGAAGCAGGCCCTGGTCGTCCGCGGCGGCTGGGAGGGCCACAGCCCGGTCCGGGCGAGCGACCGGTACGCCGGGGCGCTCAAGGAGGACGGCTACGCGGTGACCGTCTCCGACACCCTGGACAGCTACCTGGACGCCGAACTGCTGGCCGGCACCGACCTGATCGTGCAGTGCTGGACGATGGGCACGATCACCGGCGAGCAGTCCGCCGCCCTGTCCGCCGCGGTCCGGGCCGGCACCGGGCTGGCCGGCTGGCACGGCGGGATCATCGACGCCTTCCGCTCCGACACCCGCTACCAGCTGATGACGGGCGGTCAGTTCGTCCACCACCCGCGCGAGTTCAGCACCTACCGGGTGCGCCCGCGGGCCGAGCGGGCGGACCACCCGGTGCTGGCCGGGATCGGGCCGTTCACCGTGACCAGCGAGCAGTACTACCTCCACCTCGACCCCACCGTGGAGGTCCTCGCCGACTCGGTCTACGAACCCGATCCCGACCACCCCGAACTGGCCGGAACGGTCGTCCCGGTCACCTGGACCCGCCGCTGGGGCGCCGGCCGCGTCTTCGTCACCGCCATCGGCCACCACCTCGCCGACCTCGAGATCCCCGAGGTCGACTCGATGATCCGGAGGGGCATGCGATGGGCGACCCGCTGACTTCCGGTCAGAAACCGCTGCGGATAGGCCTGGTGGGGGCCGGCCAGATCAGCGCCGCCTATCTGGACACCCTCCCCCGGCTGGACGGCCTCGAACTGACCGCCGTGGCCGACCTGGACCCGGAGCGCGCGCGGGCCACCGCGTCCACCGTCCCCGGCGCCCGCGCCCTCACCCTGTCCGAGCTGTACGCCGCGGACGAGGTCGACCTGGTGCTCAACCTGACCGTGCCGGCCGCCCACGCCGAGGTCGCGCACTCCGCCATCGCCGCGGGCAAGCACGTCTACGGCGAGAAGCCGCTGGCCGCCACCGCCGCCGAGGGGCGGGAACTGCTCGCCGCCGCCGAGCGGGCCGGGGTCAGGGTCGGCTGCGCCCCCGACACCGTCCTCGGCACCGGCGTGCAGACCGCGAGGGCGAGCCTGGACGCCGGGGAGATCGGCACACCGGTCGCCGCCACCGCCTTCATGACCACCCCGGGCCACGAACGCTGGCACCCCGCCCCGGAGTTCTACTACCGCCCGGGCGGCGGCCCGCTGCTCGACATGGGCCCGTACTACCTGACCGCACTGGTCACCCTCCTCGGTCCGGTCCGCCGGGTCACCGGCCTCTCCTCCACGGCCCGCGCGACCCGCACCGTCGGCAGCGGACCGCGGGCCGGCACCGAGTTCCCGGTCGAGGTCGCCACCCACGTCACCGGCGTGCTGGAGCACGCGGGCGGCGCCCTCTCCACCCTGGTGATGAGCTTCGAGGTGTGGGCGGCGCAGCTGCCCCGGATCGAGGTCTACGGCACCGGCGGCTCGCTCTCCGTCCCGGACCCCAACGGCTTCGACGGCCGGGTCCGCCTCTTCCGCGCCGGGGAGGAGGGCTGGCGGGACCTGCCGGTGAGCGGCGGCTACCAGGACGCCTCCCGCGGCTACGGGGTCGCCGACCTGGCCGGCGCCCTGGCCGGGGGCACCGCCCACCGCGCCTCCGGCGAACTCGCCCTCCACGTCCTGGAGGTGATGGAGGCCCTGCTCGCCTCCGGCGAGACCGGCCGCGCCGTCGAGACCACCACCGACTGCGCACGCCCGGCGGCCGTCCCGCTCGGCGCCCGCCCCGGGGAGAGCTGACGGCCGCAGGCCTGCCGGAGGCGTTGACCGGGCGGCTGATAACGTCGTATGGCGTTCGCGGCGCGTCCGCCTCGAGCACAGGAATGAGCCGACCGGCCACAGAGAGCTCAGGAAGTGCAGGAAGTGTCAGCAGCCAATCGGACCGCGCTGGTCGAGGACCTGATGGAACGGTTCTCGCACGTGCCGCGGGAAGCCGTGATCAAGGAAGACCTGCTGCGCGGCGGGATCGCCTTCGACGACTCCGCGCTCAGCGGCAACGAGGACGGCGACGTCAAGCCGAAGTCCTACTTCATCTTCTCCTTCGACCACCGCACCCTTCCGGAGCTGGGCGCCGCCGCCCTCAACCGCCCGCCGGAGGAGATCGTGCTGACCGGCGGCCCCTACGGGCTGCGGCGGACGGTGGTGTCGGTGCGGGTCAACCCCGCCTCCCCCTACCTGGTCAAGCCGGGTGAGGACGGGATGCTCGGGCTGTACCTGGACGGGCGGCGGATCGCGGACGTCGGCCTGCCGCCGATGCCGGAGTACTACCGGCACACCCTGGCCAACGGGAAGTCGGTGATGGAGGTCGCCCCGACCATCCAGTGGGGCTACCTCATCTATCTGACCGCCTTCCGGGTCTGCCAGTACTTCGGCGCCAAGGAGGAGTGCCAGTACTGCGACATCAACCACAACTGGCGCCAGCACAAGGCCGCCGGCCGCCCCTACACCGGGGTCAAGCCGGTCGAGGAGGTGCTGGAGGCGCTGGAGATCATCGACCGCTACGACACCGCCAGGACCTCCACCGCGTACACCCTCACCGGCGGCGCGATCACCTCGCACGTGGGCGGCAAGGACGAGGCCGACTTCTACGGCGAGTACGCCCGCGCCATCGAGGAGCGCTTCCCCGGCCGCTGGATCGGCAAGGTCGTCGCCCAGGCCCTGCCCAAGGCCGACGTCCAGCGCTTCAAGGACTACGGGGTGCAGATCTACCACCCCAACTACGAGGTCTGGGACGAGCGGCTGTTCCAGCTCTACTGCCCGGGCAAGGAGCGGTACGTCGGCCGCGCCGAGTGGCACCGCCGGATCCTGGACTCCGCCGAGGTCTTCGGGCCGCGCAACGTCATCCCCAACTTCGTGGCGGGCGTGGAGATGGCCGAGCCCTTCGGCTTCACCACGGTCGACGAGGCGATCGCCTCCACCGCCGAGGGGCTGCACTACTTCATGTCCCGGGGGATCACCCCACGGTTCACCACCTGGTGCCCGGAGCCCACCACCCCGCTGGGCAAGGCCAATCCGCAGGGCGCGCCGCTGGAGTACCACATCCGGCTGCTGGACGTGTACCGCTCGACGCTGGCGGAGCACGGCCTGTCCTCCCCGCCCGGCTACGGCCCGCCCGGTCCGGGCAACGCCGTCTTCTCCGTCAGCTCCTTCATGGACAGCCTTCCGGCGGAGGACGGCGCGGCCGAGGAGGGCGCGGCGGTCAGCGGGGCCTGACACCGCGAGCGGCGCGGTCGCGGACGGCGCGGTCGCGACCGGCGCGGTCGCGGAGGACGAACTTCTGGATCTTGCCGGTGGAGGTCTTCGGGAGCGGGCCGAAGCACACCGACTCGGGTGCCTTGAAGTGGGCGAGCCGCTCGCGGACGAACGCGATCAGCTCGTCCGCGGTGGCCGCCGCGCCCTCGTGGAGGGCCACGTAGGCGACGGGGACCTCCCCCCACTTCTCGTGGGGGGCGGCGACCACGGCGGCCTCCAGGACGGCCGGGTGCTCGGCGAGGGCCTGCTCGACCTCGACGGAGGCGATGTTCTCGCCGCCCGAGACGATGATGTCCTTGCTGCGGTCGCGGAGTTCGATGTACCCGTCGGGATGCCGCACCCCCAGGTCGCCGGTGCGGAACCAGCCGTCGGGGGCCGCCTGCGCGGTGGCCTCCGGGTCCTTGAAGTAGCCGAGCATGACGTTGTTGCCGCGCAGCGCGATCTCGCCGACGGCCGTGCCGTCGGCGGGCACCTCGCCGCCGTCCTTCGCGACCACCCGGGCCTGGCAGGCGATCATGTTGCCCACGCCCTGCCGGGCCTTCAGGCGGGCCTGGGCGCCGGCGTCCAGGCCGTCCCACTCCGGGCGCCAGTCGCAGAGCATGGCGGGCCCGAAGGTCTCGGTCAGGCCGTAGAGGTGGGTGACCTCGAAGCCCAACTCGCCCATCCGGCGCAGGATCGCCGGGGACGGCGGGGCCCCGCCAGTCGCCACCCGCACGGGGTGCGGCAGCGGCCCGGCCTCGGGGGCGTAGGCCAGCATGGAGAGCACCGTCGGCGCGCCGTTGAGGTGGGTGACGCCCTCCTCCCGGATCAGCCGCCACACCTCGGCGGGTTCGACCCTGGGCAGGCAGACGTGGGTGGCGGCCGCCGCGGTCACCGCCCAGGGGAAGCACCAGCCGTTGCAGTGGAACATCGGCAGCGTCCAGAGGTGGACCGCCGAGGGCGAGAGACCCGTGTGCCCGACCATGGCCAGGGCCTGGAGATAGGCCCCGCGGTGGTGGTACATCACGCCCTTGGGGCGGCCGGTGGTGCCGGAGGTGTAGTTGAGGGAGAGCAGCGCCCGCTCGTCGGCGGGGGTGCGCGCGCCCGGCTCGGCTCCGGCGAGCAGCCGCTCGTACCCCTCCCCCGCCCGCACGAGCACCGGCGGGGCGTCGAGCCGGGCCAGGGCGTCCGCGACCACCTCGTCGAAGGCCGGGTCGTGGATCAGGACGGCGGCCTCGGAGTGCTCCAGGATGCGGGCCACCTCGCCGGCCGCCAGCCGGGTGTTGACGGGCACCAGCGGCACCCCCGCCCAGGGCACGCCGAAGTGCGCCTCCAGCATCACATGGGTGTTGGGCGCCAGGACGGCCACCGGCCTGTTCCGCGCCAGCGGGGCCAGTGCGCCGGCCAGGCGGCGGCAGCGGTCGTGGAGTTGGGCGTAGGTCCAGCGCCGGCCGCCGTCCACCACGGCGGTCCGATCGCCGTGCGCGGCGGCCGCGCGGTCCAGGTACGAGACCGGGGTCAGCGGCTCGAAGGAGAGCGAGTCGAGGCGGTCGGGCCCGCCGCTCACCGCTTCTCCTCGCGCGGCCGGGTCTCCCCCCACCGGTTCCAGTGGACGACCTCCTCCACCGGGCGGCGCCTGGGCTGCGCCCAGGCGCCGCGGGCCGGATAGCCCATCGGGATCAGCGCCATGGTCAGCGCGTCCTCCGGCAAGCCGAGGAGGGCGCGGAGCTCGTCCTCGTGGCCGCCGTAGAGGGTGGTGAGGGAGGTGCCGATGCCGCGGACCCGGGCGGCCAGGCAGAGCTGCTGGACGGCGCCGTAGATGGAGGCGCCCACCCGGGGGCTGTCGGCGTCGGCGGCGTGCCGCAGCACCGGGAAGACCCAGACCGGGGCCTCCTGGATGTGCTGCGCCAGGTGCTCGGCGCCGAGGAAGCCGCGCGGGCTCAGACCGCCGGCGTCCGGTGGTGCGTTGAGGATCTCCTCTCGGTGCCGTCCGTACGCGGCCTGCCAGTTCGCCCGGTACCACTCGGCGACCCGGTCCTTGGTCCGCCGGTCGGTGACCACCACCCAGCCCCACTGCTGGCGGTTGCCGCCGGAGGGGCCGCGGATCGCCGCGTCCAGGATCTCCCAGAGGACGGGCTCGGGGATGGGGTCCGGGGCGAGGTAGCGCCGGGCGGGGGTGGAGTGCAGAGCCTCCCAGGCGGTCAGGTCGTCCGGCGCCACTCGTCCTCCAGCTCCGGCCGGGTCGCCGCCCGGCCGATCGGGGTCTTCGCCCGGTCATCATGGCCGCGCGGGCGTGCGCGGGCAACAGCCCCCCGGCCCGGACTCCCCGTGGCGGCGGATCAGCCGCCGTTGCGCTCCCGCAGGGCCGGCATCACCTCGCGGGCGAAGAGGCGGGTCTCCTCCAGGGTGAAGGTCTCCACCAGGAGGCGGCGGGCGCCGGTGCGGTCGACGGTCTGCTGGAGCGCCTCGACGACCTGCTCGGGGGTGCCGGAGACGGCGATCGCCGGGCGGGTGGGGTGCGCGGCGGAGTGGTCCACCTGGAACTCGCCGTCGGTGGCCGGTATCGGCCGCCTGCCGCCGGCGGCGTAGAAGGCGCGGAAGGCGCCGAAGGCCCGGGAGAGGTCGACCAGGTTGCGCTCGGCCTCCTCCTCGGTGGCGGCGACGCCGACGAAGCGCTCCACCATGAGGTTGGCGCCGGAGCGGGTGTGCCCGTGCTCGGCGGCGGTCTTGACGTAGGCGTCCAGGGCGTCCCGGTGCTCCTGGTCGCTGCCGAAGTTGCGCATGATGTTCCAGCCGCGGGCGGCGGCGAAGCCCATCGTCTCGGCGCTGGATCCGCCCAGCCAGACCGGCAGCCGGTCCTGGAGGGGACGGGTGGCGAGGGTGGTGGGCCGGGTGACCGGGAAGAACTCGCCGTCGAAGGTGAACTCCCGCTGGGTCAGCGCGAGGTCCACCAGTTCCAGGCCCTCGATCCAGGCCCGCTTGAGCTCCGCCTCGCCCAGCTCCCGGCCCATGGCGACCTGCGCCTCGCCGGGGATGCCGCGGCCGAGGCCGAGCTCGAAGCGGCCGCCGCTGAGGAGGTCGAGGAGGCCGGCCTCCTCGGCGACGCGGAGCGGGCTGTAGAGCGGCAGCACGGTCACGGCGGTGCCCAGCCGGATGCGGCTGGTCCGGACGGCCGCGGCGGCCAGCAGGAGGTGCGGCGAGGGGCAGGTCATCAGCGGGGCGTGGTGCTCGGTGACGGTCACCCCGTCGAAGCCCAACTCCTCGGCCAGCACGGTGAACTCGATGAAGTCATCGACCTGCCGCCGCTGCCAGCGGGGGTCGTGGACGTCCGGATCCCGCTCCCGGGAGTGGAGGCCGGCTCCGTAGGTGTGGACGAACTTGAGGGTGTCGGTCCCGTCGCTGAGCGCGCCCATGAGCTCTGACCTCCAGCACGAGGAGAGGAAGACCCGGGCCAACCCTAGGGCGAACTCCCCCGCCTGTGACCACCCCTGACGGCCCGTCAGCGTCCGGGCCGGTCAGCCGCGGCTCAGTAGGCCACCGTGAAGCGGGCCTTGTGGTGGGCCGGGCGGTCGATCTCGTCGAGGAAGGCGATGGCGTAGTCGGCCCCGGAGATGAAGGACCGGCCCTCGGCGTCGGCGACCAGCACGTCGTCGCCGAGCCGGAAGGCGCCGGTGCGCTCGCCGGGCACCCAGGCGCCGAACTCGGCGGCCGGGCTGACGTAGAACCAGTCCACGTCGGTGTCGGCGGCCAGCAGGGCGTCCAGCACCTGGGCGTGCGAGCCGGCCTCGGCCTTGTAGGCGTCCGGGAAGTCGGGGGTGTCGATCAGCCGCGGCCCGCCGTCGGCGACCCGCAGGCTGCCGGCCCCGCCGACCACGCCGATCCGGGCGCCGCCCGCGCTCGCGGCCGCCAGCAGCGAGGGCACCAGCGGCAGCAGGAACGGCTTGCCGTCCGCACTGCCGTGGACGGCCACGACCAGCACGTCGGACTTGGCCGCCAGGTCGCGCACCAGCTTCTCGTCGGCCACCGAGCCGGCGACCGGAGTGACGCCGGGCCGGGCCTCGGCGCTGCCGGTGCGGTTGACCGCGATGACCTCGTGGCCGCGGCGGAGGGCCTCGTCGGTGAGGTGACCGCCGGCGTAGCCGGTGGCGCCGAAGACGGTGATGACGGCCATGGGGTACTCCTTCGAAGCAGATGGGGAATTCGCAACTGCGATGGTTACGGATTACCCGGCCAACTGTAACAGCCATGCGCACGGTTTCCGGCGAAGGCCGTAGCATGAGGTCATGGCCCAACCCACGAACACCCGGTTCGCGGTGGCCGTCCATCTGCTCACGCTGCTGGCCGGCTCGCCCGGCGCATGGCTGGACTCGCAGTCCCTGGCCGGCAGTCCCGCGACCAACGCCGCCCATGTCCGGCGGATCCTCGGCCGGCTGCGGTCGGCCGGGCTGGTGCGCTCCCAGCCGGGCCCGCACGGCGGCTGGACGCTGGAGCGCGAGCCCGGCGCGATCGACCTCTCGCTGGTCTGGCTGGCGGTCAACGGCGAGGACCCGGTGCTCGGCGTCCACGTGCCGCAGCCGGACTGCCCGGTCGGCCGGCGGGTGCACCGCAACCTCCTCGCCCTGGACCGCCGCGCCCTCGACGCCCTCCTCACCGATCTCCGCCGCACCACCGTGGCGGACATGCTGGAGGCGGAAGCGGACAGGGACGCGGACGCGGAGCCGGCCCGGGCGGGATGACGGGTCAGGACCAGCTGATCAGGGCGTCCAGCGCCTCGATCACGTCCCCGCGCACCAGCAGCGGGTTCACCTCCAGCGCGGAGAGCCCCGGCCCCAGGGAGGCGGCCGCCTCCCCGATGGCGGTCACGACCTCGGCGAGCCGGTCGAGGTCGGCCGGCTCTCCGCCGCGGACGCCCGTCAGCAGGCGATAGCCGCGGAGTTCCCGGAGGGCCTCGCGGACCTCGGACGGGGTGACCGGGAGGAGGCGCAGGGCGCTGTCCCGCAGGACCTCGACCCAGACGCCGCCGAGGCCCACCGCCAGGGTCAGCCCCCAGGCCGGGTCGCGCACGATGCCCACCAGGAGTTCCACCCCGCCGGTGCGCTGGGGCTGGACCAGCGTCCCGGCGCCTGGGAGTCCGCGGTCGGCCAGGATGGACGCCAACTCCCGGTGGGCGGCCCGGACCTGGTCGGGACCGGCCAGGCCGAGACGGACGCCGCCGATGTCGGACTTGTGGCCGAGGCCGTCGGCCGCCGCCTTGAGGACGACGGGATAGCCGAACTCCTCGGCCGCGCGCACCGCCTCCGCCTCGTCGGCGGCCAGGCGGGACGGGACCACGGGGACGCCGTGCTCGGCCAGCAGGGCGGCCGCCCGGTGCTCGGCCCACAGCTCGCCGGGCGCGCCGGGGGTCACCGCCGCCGGTGACGGCGATGGGCCGGTTCGCGCCTCCGCGCCCGTCCGCGCCTCCGCCGACGCCCGGCCCACCGCCCTCGACCAGCGGACGAGGTGGCCGATCGCGGTCATCCCGTGCTCGATCCCGCCGGCCACGTACGGGAAGCCGGTGCGCGCCTGCACCTGGCGGCCGAACTCGGTGACGTCGGTGAGGACGTTGCCGACCACCATCACCGGCACCCGCGCCCGCCGGATCCGCTCGGCGTTGGCCTCGGCCACCCGGATCGCCGCCTCCGGGGCGGCCGGCGCCGTCCGCGGCAGGTCGGAGAGGAGCAGCACCGCGTCGATGCCGGGATCGTCGGCGACCACGTCCAGCGCCCGGCCGAGGAGCGTGCGGTCCACCACCACGTAGCCGGTGACGTCCAGCGGGTTGGCCGGGGTGGCGAACTCCGGCAGCAGTCCCTTGAGCCGGGCCACCGTCTCCGGGGTGAACTCCGGGAGTTCCAGGCCCTCCTGCTCGGCCCGGTCGGCAATGATCTCGGAGGCGCCGCCGGACGGGGTGACCACGCCGATCCGGCGGCCGTCCACCCGGCCCACCTCGGCCAGCAGTCCGGCCGTGATGATCAGGTCCTCCAGCGAGTGCACCCGGACCACGCCGAGTCGCCGGAAGGCCGCGTCGATCACCCGGTCGTCACCGACCAGTGCCCCGGTGTGCGCCTGGGCGGTGTGCGAGGCGATCGCGCTGGTGCCGATCTTCAGTGCCACCACCGGCTTCCCGGCCCGCGCCGCCGCCCGGCAGACCCGGGCGAACTCCTCGGGATGCCGTACCGACTCCAGGAAGAGCGCGATCACCCGGGTGTCCGGGTCGTCCACCAGGTAGGACATCACGTCCGTGGTGGAGACCAGGGCCTCGTTGCCCATCGAGGTGAGGAGGCTGAGGCCGAGGTTGCGGGCCTGGGCGAAGGCCAGCACCGAGCTGGCCAGTGCCCCGCTCTGCAGCACCACCCCGACCGGCCCGGACCGCAGCGGGGCCGGGATCGGCAGGCCGTACGGGGTGGTCCCGGCGGCGGCGTTGATGTAGCCGTTGCCGTTGGGGCCGAGGAGGGTCAGTCCGTTCTCGGCGGCGAAGCGGCTGATCTCCTCCTCCCGCAGGCGGCCCTCCTCGCCGGTCTCGCCGAAGCCCGCGGTGAGGACGACGTAGTGCCGGACGCCGGCCGCCGCGCCCTCGCGGAGCACCGGCAGCACGGCCGGGGTCGGGACCATCACATACGCCAGGTCCACCGGTTCGCCGATCTCGGCCAGCCCGCGGTGGGCGGGCTCGCCGTGCACCACCTCGGTGCGCGGGTTGACCAGGTGGACCTTGCCGGCGAAGCCGTGCCGGCGGAGGTTGTCGAAGGTGGAGAGGGACCAGCCGGACTTGTCGGTGGCGCCGACCAGCGCGATGGAGCTCGGCCGGAAGAGCGCCCGCAGGTCGTCCGGGGAGGGCACGGTACGTGTGGTGGTCAAGCCCGCTCCTCCCCCGGTCACTCGCCGATGCCGCCGAGCCGGACGTGTCCCTTGAGGAGGTTGCGGGCGATGGTGCGGCGCTGGATCTCGTCGGTGCCCTCAAAGATCCGCAGCAGCCGCAGCTCGCGGTACCAGCGCTCGATCGGCAGCTCCTTGGTGTAGCCCATGCCGCCGTGGATCTGCAGCACCCGGTCCACCACCTGGTTGGCCATCACGGCCCCGTCCAGCTTGGCGAGGGAGGAGGCGTGCCGGGCGTCCAGCCCCTGCTGCACCCGCCAGGCCGCGTACAGGGTCAGCCACTTGGTGGACTCGATGTCGATCGCGGAGTCCGCGATCTGCCACTGGATGGCCTGGTAGTCGGCGATCGGATGGCCCATGGACTGCCGGATCTTGGCGTAGTCGACGGCCATCTGGAGCAGCCGCTCTGCGGAGCCGATCGCGCGGGCCGGGATCATGTACCGGCCCTGGCCGATCCAGCGCATGGCCAGGTTGAAGCCCTGGCCCAGCTCGCCCAGGACGTTGGCCGCCGGCACCCGGACGTCGTCGAAGACCAGCGAGGCCGGTCCCCACTGGCCCATGGTCGGGATGGGCTCGGACTTCCAGCCCATGTCCCGGTCGACCAGGAAGCAGGTCACCCCGCCGTCGGCACCCTTCTCGGGGTCGGTGACCGCGAAGACCATCACGAAGTCGGCCTCGTTGCCGTTGGTGATGAAGGTCTTCTCGCCGTTGATCACCCAGTCCCCGCCGTCCCGGACGGCCCGGGTGCGGATGTTGCGCGCGTCGGAGCCGGCGCCCGGCTCGGTGATGGCGAAGCAGGAGCGGCGCTCGCCCTCGATGGTGGGCAGCAGGTAGCGCTGCTTCTGCTCCTCGTCGCAGCCGTAGAGGATGTTGTCGGCGCTGCCGCCGAAGCTGAACGGCACGAAGGTGCGGCCGGTCTCCATGGCGAGGATCGCGCTCATCACCGCGCCCAGGTTCATCCCGCCGTACTCCTCGGGCGTGTTGACGCCCCAGAAGCCGGCGCCGCGGGCCTTGGCCCGCAGGTCGGCGAGGACGTCCGGCTCCAGCCCCGGGCGGCCGGCGCGCTCGTTGCGCAGCACCTCGGGTTCGAGCGGGACGACCTCGCGGGTGATGAACGTCCGCACGGTGTCGCGGATCTGACGTTCCTCGTCGTTGAGGGAGAAGTCGACCATCGAGGCGGGCCCCCTTGCCAGTTTTAGAATGAAGCTCTAGGAATCAGACTCAGACTGCGGCCCGTCCGGAGCGGTGTCAAGGTGCCGGATTCCAGAATGCCGCTCGGTACACTCCGTGCGAACGGCCCAGCGGCACCCCGGGAGGACCGATGGCGGGCAGGACCGGCAGGACGGGCGGCGCCTGGCAGTGGAGCCGCACCGCGGAGACCCGGCGGGTGCTGCTTGACGCGGCCCGCGAGGTCTTCTGCGAGCAGGGCTTCGCCGAGGCGAGCGTGGCCGAGGTGGTGCGCCGGGCGGGGTCCAGTGTGGGCAGCCTCTACCACCACTTCGGCGGGAAGGCGGAACTCTTCCTCGCCCTGTGGGAGGACCACCAGCAGGCCCTGGAGCACGCCGCCTCGGCGGCCGTGGCCAAGGCCAGGACGGCCGGCGAGGCGGACCCGCTGGCACTCTTCATCCTCGGCGCCCGGGCCTTCCTCGAGGGCTCCTGGCAGCGCCGCGACCTGGCCCGGCTCTTCATGGACGGGGACGGGCCGCCCGGCTTCGAGCTGGTCCGGCGCACCCGGGGGCGGGAATGGGTCCGGCAGAACGCCGTGCTCCTCGGCGTCGGGACCGAGGCGGTCGACCGGATGACGGTCGCCGTGCTGACCACGGTCATCGGCGAGGCGGGCCGGGAGATCGCCACCTCGGCCGGCCGGCGCGAGGCCGACCGGATCGCGGACGCCGCCATCCTCCTCATCCGCCGGCTCGCCCCGGCGGAGGACGACGCGGCACAGGACTGACGGACCGACAGAAGGAGCCGGCGTGGCCCAGACCGAGCAGCAGGACCCGTACTTCACCGTCCGCGACGGCCACGAGCTGATCCCCGCCCCGCACGCCCGCAGCTGGTGGTCCGCGGACATGCTGCACGGCCGGCTGCTCGGCGGCCTGATGGCCCGCGCCATGGAGGCCGGGCACGGCGAGGAGGGGCTGCACTTCACCCGGCTGACCGTGGACCTGTTCCGCAACGCCCCGCTGGAGCCGCTGCGGGTGCGCACCGAGCGGGTGCGGGACGGGCGGCGGATCCGGGTGGTGGACGCGGAGGTGGAGAGCGGCGGCGGGGCGATCGCCCGCGCCTCCGCCGTACTGCTGCGCCGCACCGAGCAGCCGGCCGGGAGGGTGCCGAGCACGCCCCCGTGGGACGCCCCGCCGCCGGAGGAGCTGCCCGGGCCGGCCGGCAGCCTGCTGCCGATCCGGCTCTTCGACGCCGGGAACCGCCCGATCACCCTCTGGCACGAGGCCGGCGACCAGCCGCGCCGGATGTGGCTGCGGGAGGCCCGGCCGCTGGTGGCCGGCGAGTCGCTGAGCCCGTTCGTACGGGCCGCGCTGGCCGCGGACACCGCGAGCCCGCTGGTGCACGCCGGGGAGGACGGGCTGGAGTTCATCAACGCGGACTACACCCTCACCCTCAGCCGGCTGCCGCTCTCCGAGGCGGTGGGGATGGAGTCCGGCGGCCACAGCAGCGAGGACGGCATCGCGGTCGGCTGCTGCACGCTGCACGACGCCACCGGGCCGATCGGCTACTGCGTCACCACGGCGGTCGCCAACCCCCGCTGACTTGGCGGGCCCCAGGCCGTCTCCCGGACCGAACCGGATTCCAGTATTGTCCGCTGCATGCCCGACTCCCCCGCGCCGCCCACCGAGCGGGAGCAGCTGCGGTACGCCTGGCGGGCGCTGTCCGTGGTCGGCCTGGCCAGCATCCTCACCGCACTGGGCAGCAGCTCGCTGAACGTCGCACTGCCCGACGTGGTACGGCACTTCCACGCCGGAGCCGCGGCCGCGGACTGGATGCTGCTCTCCTTCATGCTGGCCAACACCGTGCTGATGGTGGTCTTCGGCCGGCTCGCGGACCTGTTCGGCCGGCGGGCGCTGTACCTCTGGGGCCTCGCCACCTACACCGGGACCAGCATGCTCCTCGGCTTCGCCCCCGGCGCCTGGTGGGTGGTCGGGCTGCGGGTGGTGCAGGCGGCCGGCGGGGCGATGCTGCTGACCAACAGCGCGGCACTGCTCACCGACGCCTTCCCGCGCCGGCATCTGGGCCGCGGGATGGGGATCTACATCGCCTCCTTCTCGGTCGCCCAGCTGGTCGGGCCGACGCTGGGCGGCTTCCTCACCCACCGGTTCGGCTGGCAGTGGGTGTTCTGGTTCAACGTCCCGGTCGGCGTCCTCGCCCTGCTCTGGGGAGCGGTGGTGCTGCGCCGCACCGGCGGCACCGGTCGGCAGCGCGGGATCGATCTGCCGGGGAACCTGCTGGTGCTGGCCTCGCTCGGCGGCCTGCTCTTCGGCCTGACCCAGGTCGGGGAGCGCGGCTGGAGCGACCCGGTGGTCCTGGTCGGGCTGGGGCTCTTCGCGGCACTGCTGCCGGTCTTCGCCGTGGTGGAGCGGCGTACCGCGCATCCGGTGGTGGACGTCCGGCTGTTCGCCGACCGGACCTTCGGGTTCGGCCTGCTGGCGGCGTTCCTGAACGCGGCGGCGCGGATGGCCGTACTGCTGCTGGTCGCGCTCTTCTACCAGGCCGCCCACGGCCAGGACCCGGTCTCCGCCGGGGTGCGGGTGCTGCCGGTCCCGGTGGCCGCGATGACCGCCTCGGCCTGCTCGGGGCCGCTGGCGGCGCGGCTGGGGGCGCGGCGGGTGGCGGCGCTGGGCAGCGCGGCCGCGACCCTCGGCCTGGTCCTGCTGCTGCTCTTCCTCACCCCCGGGTCCGGCTATCCGCCGGTGGGCCTGGCACTGGTGGTGCTGGGCGCCGGTTCCGGCCTCTTCATGCCGGCCAACACCACCGGCATGCTGGACGGGCTGCCGCCGGACCGGGTCGGCATCGTCAACGCGATGCGGCTGATGGTGCAGAACACCGGGGTGGTGGTGAGCAACGCGCTGGCGCTCTCGCTGGTCACCAGCCTGCTGCCGGTGGCGCTGCGCGCGCAGGTGTTCGCCGGCACACTGTCCCGGCTCTCCCCCGCCGCGGTCGGCCGGCTGACCGACGGCTACCGCCTCACCCTCGGCGTGCTGACCGCGATCGCGGTGCTCGGACTGCTGGCCTGCCTGCCGGACCGGGCGGGCGCGGGCGCCCCGGCCGCGGTCAGTCCACCGTCTGCAGGGGCTGCCGCGCCTCGGCCGCCGGCGCCCGCCCCCGGTTCGGCCGCCATGGGCCGCGGAAGAGGAACACCGCGGGCACGAAGGCGGCCAGGCACACCACGCCGATGAACATCCAGCCGTCCCAGCCGATCGCCGACACCGCGCGCGGGACGACGAAGAGCACCACCACCGCCATCCCCTTGGACAGTCCGCCGAAGAGCCCCCAGGCACTGCCCTGCAGCCGCGGGTCGATGTCCTCCGCGTCCTCGGAGAAGTTCGCCATCCACGGGCTGTAGGCGAGGGCGAGGGCGCCGCCCAGCAGTGCACCGGTGACCATCAGCTGGAGGTGGGACACCCGGCCGGGGTCGTGGAGGAGCGAGGCCAGGTACCCGGCGATCCCCAGCCCGAGGACGGTGCCGATCACACAGAGCGGTTTGCGCAGCTGGAGCCGGTCCGACAGCCGTCCGACCACCACCAGCACGATCAGGTCCAGGGACCAGAAGGCGGACATGATGGCGGAGGCGGTCGCCGCCGAGAGGTGGAAGCCCTCGGCCAGCATGGTCTGCCCGAGCAGCGACAGCGTCAGGTAGATCACCAGCCACAGCGCGATGCCGACCACATGCGCCCAGACGTTGCGGTGCCGGAACAGCTCGCGGAAGCGCGCCGGCCGCTCCTGGTCGGCGGTGGCGATGGCGTGCTGCTCGGTCTGCCGGATGCGGGCCCGCAGCTCCGGCGAGAGGTCGGCGATGTTGAACGCGATGACGACGCTGACGACCAGGGAGAAGACGCCCATGATGACGAACTGCGAGCGCCAGGAGTCGTCGAACAACGGCAGGGTGGCCCCGGCGATCGCGGCGGCCAGGAAGTTGGCCCCGACCGGCCCCCAGGTCCAGAAGCCGAAGGCCTGGGCGCGGCCCAGCCGGGGCGAGAAGTCGCGGACCAGTGGGGCCGTCCCGGCCATCGCCATCCCGTCCACGACGGCCAGCACGATGCGGGCCAGCAGCAGCTGGGTGGGGCTGTGCACCAGCACCATCAGGAAGCAGCACAGCGCGGTGCAGCCCATCAGCGGGACCAGCAGCCGGGCCCGGCCGAGGTTGTCGACCAGCCGTCCGCCGACCACCGAGGCCACCGCGCCGGCCAGCACTCCGGTGGCCGAGACCAGTCCGTAGGTGGCCAGCGTCATGTGGAGGTCGGTCAGCATCAGCGGGACGACCGGGGCGATGACGCCCTCGTAGGAGCCGATCAGGATGGCGAGGACGGCCATCGCCAGAATGCGCATCCGGCGGCCGCCGGTCGGATACTCGTGCAGTTCTCGGACCCGGAGCAGTCCCATGGCCTCGACTCCTCTTTGAGTCAGTGCGGGCGTGGTGCGGGAGTGGTGCGGGAGTGGCACGGGGGGCGGAAATCCTAGAATTCTGTTCAGTCATGAGACCGGCGGCGCCAGGGGCTGTCAATACATCGAGCCGATACCGCCGGGTCACCTCCCGGCCCTCGCGGCCCCCTTGACACCGGCCCCGCACGGACCAAGGCTCTTTCCGGAACAGCGTTCTAGAAGTCACCGAACTCAGGGGCGGTACGCGGATGGGTCGCTTGGACGGACGGGTGGCGCTGGTGACCGGGGCCAGCAGGGGGATCGGCACGGCGATCGCGGCGCGCTTCGCCGCCGAGGGCGCGGCGGTGGCGGTGAGCGCCCGTACCGTGGAGCCGGTGGCCGGGCGGCTGCCCGGGACGCTGGGCGAGACGGTGCGCTGCATCCGCGCGGCAGGCGGCACGGCGGAGGCGTTCCCCGCGGACCTGTCCCGCCCCGAGGAGCGGGAGGCGCTCGCGGCCGGGGTGCGGGAGCGGCTGGGCCCGGTCGACGTCCTGGTCAACAACGCGGCCGTGACCTTCTTCTCGCCGGTCCGGGAGTTCACTGCCCGCCGCGCGGCGCTGATGTTCGAGGTGCAGGTCCACGCGCCGATGCAGCTGGCGCAGCTGGTGGTGCCGGAGATGGCGGAGCGCGGACGGGGCTGGATCCTGAACGTCTCCTCCGGGGCGGCCCGCCACCCGGCGCTGCCGCCGACGGCGTTCGCCAGGCGCGGTGGAACGGTCTACGGGATGTGCAAGGCCGCGCTGGAGCGCTTCAGCACCGGGCTGGCCGCCGAGCTGTACGAGGACGGGATCGCCGTCAACGCCCTCGCCCCGAACCGGGTGGTGCCCACCCCGGGGACGGTCTTCCACCACCTCACCACGATGGACGACCCGGACGCCGAGCCGCCCGCGGTGATGGCCGAGGCCGCGCTCGCGCTGTGCTGCGCCCCGGTCGCCGAGCGGCCCGAGCTCTCCGGTCGGATCGCTTACTCCCAGGACCTGCTGACCGAGCTGGGCCTTGCCGTGCCCGCTTCTTGACACTGCGTCAGCCGCTGGGAAATGCTGATTTCAGAGGGACATTCTAATTTTGGAACGGCGGTGGCACCGTGGCCGACATGTCGGCGGAGAAGGTCGCCCAGGTCGAGGAGTCCGATCTCGGCGGGATCCGGGACGTGGACATCGACGACGTCCTGGACTACGTGCACAAGGACCTCAAGAGACTGCCGGACTACGAGGACCTCTACCGCCGCTATCTGCGGCAGCGCTGGGACGTCTACGAGATCGACTTCGGCCCCGACGTCCGGGACTGGAACGAGCGGATGACGCCGGAGGAGCGGGAGGCCTTCATCGCCGTCTCCTCCGGGTTCCACCACGGCGAGCGCCAGGTGGAGGTGGAGCTGCCGGTCTTCATGCTGGGCGGCAGCGAGGAGTCCAAGATCTTCATGTCCAGCCAGATCGAGGACGAGGCCCGGCACACGGTCTTCTTCGACCGCTTCTACCGCGAGGTGGTCGGACTCCCCGGCGAGAGCGTGCAGGACGTGCTGGACAACTCGTTCCAGTACGTCTCGGAGACCTTCGTCGGCCCCTTCGGCCTCCTCGCTTACCAGGCCGACGACCTGCGCGCGGACCCCGAGGACGAGGCGGCCCGGGTGCGCTACGCCACCACCTACTTCCTGTGGATCGAGGGCGTGCTGGCGCTCTCGGTCATGAAGATCACCCTCAGTTACTGCCGCAACCGCGGCCTCCTGCCCGGCTACTACGCCGGTTTCACCGCCACCTGCCGGGACGAGGCCCGGCACGTCCAGGCGGGGATGCGCTACCTGCGGGACGCCGTGCGGCAGGACCCGCGGCTGCTCACCCAGATCCACGACACCCTGCGCACCATCCTCTTCATCAACGGCGCGACCAGCCGCCGCCTCGCCCTGGACGCGCTGGGCTGGACCCCTGAGGAGGTGCGGCAGCTGATGATCCGCCAGCTCACCATGAAGCTCTCCGACGTCGGCATCGGGCTGCCGCCGGACCTCCAGGAGATGATCGCCGCCCTGGAACCCGAGATCGCCGGAGGCTGACCGATGCCCGCCCCCCTCTTCAGCAAGGAGTGGGCCGCCGCGGTCCGCGAGGCCGTCGACCGGCGGCCCGACGAGGAACTGCGCGCCACCAAGCTCCCGATGTACTGGGACTGGATCGAGGCCGTCCGCTCCCGCTACACCGCCTCCTGGGCGCTCGGCGTCCACGACCTGCCCGGCGGGCCCCGCTATCTGCGGCTCGACTGGACCGACGGCGCCTGCACGGACGCGGCGATCGTCGGCCCCGACGAACCGCTCACCGCCACCTACCTCCTGACGGCCGATCAGCAGACCTGGCGGGAGCTGCTGGCCGGAGCCGACCCCGGGAAGACCGTGATGTACCGGCGGCTGCGCCTCCAGGAGGGCGATGTGCTGGCCTTCTTCCGCGGGATCTACTTCTTCGTGGAGGCGGTGGCGGCGCTGGCGCGGGTGCCGGCGGGGGCGGTGGAGCTTCACTGGGCGCCGTAGGCGCGAGTCAGGGGCGCGGGGAACTGCGCGGCCCGCCGCTTACGGTCCGCGCTCGGCAGCGGAGTTCGGGTGGCAACCCGGTGTCCGTTGCCGAGTGCGGCACCGTAGTGGGCTGGGCGCGCAGTTCCCTGCGCCCCTTACTCGCGCCTACGGCGCTGCGCAGGGGACGCGGGATCACGCCGCACCACCTCCAGCAGGCCGTTGGTGGCGTCCAGGCGCAGCCAGTCGCCGGTGGCGATCGCCGCCACCGGGTCGCGGTCCAGGTCGCTCAGCGCCGGGGTGCGGGTGACCACGGCGCCCAGCGCGGCCTTGGTGGTGGTCACGGTGAAGACCATGCCGAGCGGGGCGGTGCCGAGCAGCCGGGTGGTCTGGAAGAACCCTGACCACCCCGAGGAGCCCTTGGCGCCGGGGAAGACCAGGATCCTCCCGGTGAAGCAGACGCCGAAGAGCTCGTGCCGGCGCTCGATGACGGTGCCGGTGGCCGGGTCGATCCCGCCCCAGCCGGAGATCGTCTCGTGCGAGACCAGCGCCTCGCCCTCGACGCAGCCGGGGACGACGGTGCGGCCGCGGAGGACCAGTCGCTCTGCGGAGGCGGTCACCGCAGGTCTCCCTTCCAGCGGCCGGTGACGGCCGCGTCGACGCAGTCCTGGAGCGAGCCGAACCAGGCCTCGATGCCGAGGATGGCCGGCAGGTAGTGCGCCTGCTTGGCCGAGTCGGTGGCGAAGACCCTGGTGCCGGGCGGCGCCGTACGGGACATCGCCGGGCAGGAGTCGGCGAGGATCCGGCCGCCGGCCGCCTCGATCACGGCGGTGTAGCCGCTGCGGTCGGCCACCTCCTTCAGCGCCCTCGGCGCCATGATCCAGAGCTGGGTGCCGGAGTTCAGCCGCCTGCCCTCCAGCGCCCGGGCGGCGGCCCGGATCTGGTCCACCGAGGCGTGCGGGCAGCCGAGGAGGACGAAGTCCACGTCGGTGCTGCGGCCCTGGTCGTTGAGGGTCTCGTAGGCGGCCCGGCGCTCGGCGGCGCCGAAGTGCAGCGCCTCGGGCAGGCGGCGGCCGCCGCCCGGCCCGAACGCGGCCTCGGTGTCCGGGGCCTCCGGGGTGATCCCGGGGAGGTGGTAGAGCTCCACCCCGCCGGAGGAGGCGGCCGCCGCGCCGAAGTGCTTGAGGTCGACCAGGTCGGGGTGGGCGAACTCGCCGACCACCACCGGCCGGCCCTCCTGGACCAGGTCGCCGACGTGGTAGCCGAGCAGCCCCCAGTCCATGAAGTCCCTGACCGGGCCGTCCACCTGGACCAGGTGGGTGCCGTAGCGGTGCTCGGTCAGATGGTTGCCCCAGCAGGGGATCCGACCGGTGAGGCTCGCCGCTCCGGTCGAGGCGCCGCCCTCGCAGTTGGTGCGGGCGCCGAGCACCGAGTTGGCGTAGATCACCGCGGAGGACTCCATCCAGGCCACATGCTCCCCCCGCACCGGCAGGTTGCCGACCTGGTACGGCGTGCAGGTGGCCAGGATGTTGACGCCGCGGCGGCCGTAGAAGGCCTCGGCGTCGGTCTGCAGTTCCACGAACTCCCGCGGGTAGGGGGCGACGCCCACCGAGTCCGGGCCGAAGCCGTGCTGCAACTGGCAGGTCGGCACCCGCATCTCGGGAACGTCCACCACCTCGTCGGAGTCCAGGCTGATCACCGAGAAGGCCTTGTTCCAGCCGCCCTCGGCGACCAGCCTGGCCTTGGCCGGGGAGGGCTGGGTGGTGGTGCCGGCCACGTTCCGGGTCTCGCAGAGCCGTTCGGCGCCCAGCGCCTCCCCGTAGCGGACCAGCAGGTCCATCGCGGCGGCGACGGCCGGGCCCTCGGCGCCGTCCCGCATCGCCTTCTCCTCGTCGGTGAGGTGGAGGGTCATCGAAGGGCTCCCTTCGCCGGTTCCGCGGCCGCCGCCGGTGCCGCCGCCGGGGCGCCGGCGGGGCCGCTGGTCTCCGGGCCACGCCGGACGGCGGCGAACATCAGCAGCCCGCCGAAGGCGATCAGCACCACGGGGGCGGCCTGATAGGGCATCAGGTGGCCGAGCCAGAGCAGCCAGAAGCTGTAGAGGCCGGGCAGGATCAGGCCGAACATATAGCCGATGCCGTAGCCGCTGGCCCGGACCGAGGCCGGGAAGCGCTCGTTGAGATAGGCGAGGATGACGCCGAGCGGCGCGGACGGGATCACCTTCGCGACCACGTAGATCACGCCGATCAGCCAGCTCGGCGCCCCGGCGTGCGCCGCCACCCCGAGCAGCAGGAACGAGGCGGAGACCAGCACCGCGGTGAGCAGCGCCCAGAACATCAGCACCCGGCGCCGTCCGGCCCGCTGGCCCCACGCGGCCACCAGCACGATGGCCACGCAGGTGAGGGCGGCCGAGACCAGCTCCAGGGTGGTCTCCAACCGCGGCTTCTGGCCGAGCACCTGCACCAGCAGGGTGGGCAGGAAGGAGACCGACATCTGCGCGGAGAACCAGTAGCCGCAGGTGAACAGGAAGACCCCGGCGATCAGGCCGCGATGCTCGGTGAACAGCTCGGCCACCGGCTGGCGCCGGCCGCGGGCCCGCCGCTCGGCGTAGACGCTCTCGTCCTCGACGACTCCCCGGTACTGCCAGAGGTAGACCAGGCCGAGGAGGAAGCCGATCAGGAACGGCAGCCGCCAGCCCCAGTGGAGGAAGCCCCCGTCGGGGAGGGTGTCCAGGAGGACCAGCAGCAGCGCGTTGATGACCAGGAAGGCGCCGGGCGCGCCGGCCCCGATCAGTCCCCCGACGCGGCCCCGGCCCCGCTCCCCCGCCTGCTCCAGCGCGAGCGGGATGGGGGCCGCGTAGCCGCCGGCCAGGAAGATCCCGCTGACCAGGCGGAGCAGCGCGAAGACGACCACGGCTCCGTAACCCCAGGCGCCGTAGCCGGGCAGCAGGCCCATCAGCAGGGTGGCGACGGTGAAGCCCCAGCCGCTGATCAGGGTGGTGCGGCGGCGGCCGATCCGGTCGGAGACGTTCCCGAAGATCACGCTGCCGATCGGCCGGGCCAGCAGGCCGATGGTGAAGAG
Source organism: Phaeacidiphilus oryzae TH49 (assembly GCF_000744815.1). Taxonomy (NCBI): domain Bacteria; kingdom Bacillati; phylum Actinomycetota; class Actinomycetes; order Kitasatosporales; family Streptomycetaceae; genus Phaeacidiphilus; species Phaeacidiphilus oryzae. The sequence continues at coordinate 378,345 of NZ_JQMQ01000004.1, read as the reverse complement.
GAGGGTGGTGAGGGTGGCCCGGGTCGCGGCGGGCAGCCCGTCGGGCATGAAGTAGCCCATCGCGGCCGGGAGGACGAGGGCCGGGAGGTAGACGTCGAAGCTGTCGACGAACATCGAGAAGACGCCGCCGCGGGCCGAGCGTCCGGCGTCGGCCTCGGTGGGCGCGCTCGCGGGTCTGCTGGGGGAGAGCGTCATCGCTCGTCTCCTGGTGGTGAGGTGGGAGGGGTGGGATCGCCGGGGGCCGGTCAGGAGCCCGGGCGCAGGACGGCGCCGTCCGCGAGCGGCTGGACGGTACGGCGGTAGACCGAGAGCCAGCCGCGCTCCCCGTACTCCGGCAGGGTGGGCCGCTCGGCCCTGCGGCGCTCCAGTTCGGCGGGCTCGACGTCCAGTTCGCAGCCGCGCCCGGGCACGTCGACGCGAATCCGGTCGCCGTCCCTGACCAGTGCGAGGGGTCCGCCGTCCGCGGCCTCCGGGCGCACCTCCCCCACCACGATGCCGCGGTTGACCAGACCGGAGAGCTGACCGTCCGTCACCACCGCCACCCGGCCGGTGAGTCCGGCCCGGTCCAGGGCGAAGACGATCTGCGAGGCCATCCCCATCCCGGGGCGCCCGCGCGGGCCCAGGCCGCGCAGCACCACCACGTCCCCGGCGCCGATCGCCCCGGCGGCCAGCGCGGCCACCGCGTCCTCCTGGCGCTCGAAGCAGCGGGCCGGGCCGCTGAAGCCGGTCGGGCGCTCGTGGTCGACGGAGAGCTTGACGATCCCGCCCAGCGGGCAGAGGCTGCCGCGCAGGATGACGATCAGCGGCTCGCGGGAGAACGGCCGGTCGGCGGGGCGGATCACCTCGGCGTGGGCGTCGGCCTCGGTGTCGGTGTCGCGGTCGGTGGCCGGGTCGGTGGCCTCCGCGCCCGCGAGGTTCTCCCCCACGATGTGGCCGCTGACGGTCGGTGCGTCCAGGTCGAGCAGCCCGTCCAGCGCCGCCAGTCGGCGCATCACCGCGCGGGCGCCGCCCGCCGCGTCGAACTGCTCGATGGTGTGCGGTCCGTTGGGGCGTACCGCGGAGAGGAGCGGGGTGACGGCACCGTACTCGGCGAACAGCCCGAGGACGTCGAGGTCGACCTCGGCCTCGGCGGCCACCGCCTGGAGGTGCTTGACGGTGTTGATCGAGGCGCCCACCGACAGCGCCACCCGCACCGCGTTGCGGAACGCGGCGGCGGTCAGCACGGCACGCGGCCGCACGTCCTCGCGGACCAGCTCGACGATCCGGGCGGCCGCCCGGTCCGCCTCCCGCCACATGGCCGGGGAGTCGGCGGCAACCGGGGTGCTGCCGGGCAGCGCCATGCCCAGCGCCTCGGCGACGATGTGCATCGAGTTGGCGGTGCCCATCCCCGCGCAGACGCCGGGGCCGCGCACGGCGTCCTCGCTCATCTCGGTGAGCTCGGCGGTGAGTTCGGCACCGGGGGTGCCGCAGGCATGGAGGAAGACGTCCTCGATGTCGCAGTGCTCGCCCCGGTAGCTGCCGCTGGGCTGGTAGCCGCAGGCGAGGAGGAGGGTGGGGATGTCCAGCCGGCCCGCGGCCATCAGCTGGCCGGGGGCCGTCTTGTCGCAGCTGGCCAGGCAGATCATGCCGTCCAGCTGGGCGCCCTCCACCCCCACCTCGATGTCGTTCACGATCAGGTCGCGGGCGGAGAGGATGTAGCCGCCGCCGTGGCCCGCGGAGTGGATGAAGTCGCTGGGCGCGGTGGTGCGCACCTCGAAGGGCAGGCCGCCGGCCGCCCGGACGCCCTCCTTGACCCTGGCCGCCACGCCGTCCAGATGGCTGAAGCAGACGGCCAGTTCGGAGGAGGTGTTCACCACCGCGATCTTGGGCTTGAGCATGTCCTCGTCGCTGAGGCCGAGCGCCCGCCACTGGGACCTGCGGGTGGCCCAGCGGACGGAGCCGGGCGGGTAGTTGCTGCGCAGCATCGATGCTCCTCGGTCGTCCATCGGTCGTCCTCGGTCCTCCTCGGTCGTCCTCAGTCGTCCAGATTGGCGGTGAGCCGGGCGGCCAGCGCCGAGTGGTCGATCCGGTGGAGGCTCTCCTTCGCCTCGGCGGCCAGGTCCAGCGCGTGGGCGGCGGCGAAGCCCATCGCCGCGCACGGGCCCATCACCCGGACGCTGGAGAGCGCCGCCGCGTCCCCGTCCACGCAGCGCCCGGCCGCCAGCAGGTTGTCCGCCTCGGCGGGGAGCATGCTGCGCAGCGGCACGTAGTGGAGGTGGTCGGGGCCGAAGGTCTCCCAGACGTAGCCCTGCTCGGTGTCGTGGAGCTCGATCGGCCAGGCGGTCCTGGCGACCGCGTCCGGGAAGCGGGTCCCGGCCCGTACCTCGTCCACGGTCAGCTGGTGGACGGCCTGCATCCAGCGGGTCTGCCGGCGGCCGGGGAAGCCGTAGCTGCGCACCCGGGCCGAGCCGAAGGCGGCGGGGAACTCGGTGCGCAGGAACTCCACCACCCGGTCGGCCTGCCGCTTGCCCTCGATCTGGGCGCGGGTGGCGGCGAGCGGTTCGAGCGGGGCCTCGATATGCGTCATGTTGAGGACGGCGGTGCCCCGGCGAGGGAAGTAGAAGGCCAGTCCGTCGCGCCGGCGCAGCCCGTACTCCTGGGCCTTCTCCCGGACCCGGGCGGTCAGTTCCTCGATCTCCGGCCGGCCCTCCTCGGCCACCCGCTCGACCACCAGCTGCTGGGAGCCGTAGATCTCGCGGTCCGGGAGCCGGCAGGGCAGTCCGGCCTCCCAGGCGAGGGCGGCGTCGCCGGTGGCGTCCACGAAGCCGGTGGCGGAGACCTCCACAGAGCCGTAGCGGGTGGCGAAGCGCACCGAGTCGAGGCGTTCGCCGTCCCGGTCCACGGCCGTGATCACGGCTCCGGTCAGGGCCTCCACACCGCTGTCGTGGACGGCGTTCTCCACCCACCGGCCGAGCGCCACCTCGTCATAGCCGACGGTGGTGGTGTGGGTGCGCCGGTAGAAGAGGTCGCCGGTGGCTTCGAGGTCGCGGAACATGTCGTCGAAGATGCCGTGGGTGAGCCGGCGGTGCCGCGGGGCGTTGCCGTAGACCCCGCAGAAGAGGCCGATCAGCGAGTTGACCATCTGTCCGCCGAGCACCGGCAGCGAGTCCACCAGGACGACTCTGCGTCCGAGGGCGGCGGACTCCAGGGCGGCGGAGAGGCCGGCGATGCCGGCGCCGACGACGCAGACGTCGGCGGTGATCCGATGGGCCGCGGCCGCCGAGGCTCCGCCGGAGCGGGCGGCCTCGCGGCGGACGGTGTGGACCGGGAGGTCGGTGAGTGGATGGGGCATGCGCCACAAGCTAGGGAGCGGCCTGGTGGCCGGGGAAGAGTCCGGCTGATAGACAAACCACCTGCCAGCCCATCAATCACATTGATAGTCGCAGCTCAGAGCTGCTTCCCCAGCGAGACCAGGAGGTCCTTCAGCCAGCGGTGGCCCTGGTCGGCGTCATGGTCGCCGTGCCACCACAGGCGCTCCGACACCGGCTCGGGCTCCCCCGGGCAGGGCAGCACCGCGAGCCCGAGCGCCGGGGCGAACCGCCTGGCCAGCCGCTCCTGGAGGAGCGCCACCCGGTCGGTGCCGGCCACCAGGTACGGCACCGCGAGATAGCTCTCCACCCGGGTGCGGATCTCCGGTTCGATGCCGAACAGGGCGAGTTGGCGGCCCATCGGCGCGGAGCTGCTCAGCCCGCGGTCCGGCTGGTAGGGCGCGACCCAGTGCATCGCGGCCAGCCGCGCAAGGGTCAACTCCCCCTGCGCGGCGACCGGATTGGCCGCGTCCACCACGCATACCCAGCGGTCGGTGAAGAGCTCCTCCGAGCGCACCCCCGGGAGCTCGTACCGGCCGGCCGGCGGGCTGACGATGCCGTCGATGAAGCGGATGGTGCGGGCCGCGTCGGCGGTGAAGGCCTCCCGGACCATCCGGATGTGGAGGTCCACCCCGGGGGCCTCGGCGGCGACCGCCGCGGAGAGCCGCCGGCCGAGGACGGCGATCGTGTAGTCCGCCATCAGCAGGGTGAACTCCCGCCGCGAGGTGGCCGGGTCGAACCGGTTGTCCGTGTCGAAGAGCCGCTCGATCTCCGCGTACACCGTCTCGACCTGCTCGGCGAGCTGCATGGCCAGCGGGGAGAGGGTGTAGCCGCTGCCGCCGCGCACCAGCAGCTCGTCGTCGAAGTGCCGGCGCAGCCGGGCCAGCGCGGCGGAGGCCGCGGGCTGGGTGACGCCGATCCGGGCGGCGGCCCTGGTCACGTTCCGCTCCCGGATCAGCTCCCGCAGGGCGACCAGCAGATTGAGATCCAGATTCGCCAGATGAACCACCGAGTGCCGCGCCATCCCTGGACGATATGCCCTCCGGCCCGGCGGCGGCGCCGACCCCGGCCGCGGTCCTCGCCGGGCCTGGGCGGCTTCGCCGGGCCCAGGCGGCTCCGCTGGGCCTAGGCGGCTCGCCCGGCGCCGGCGGAGCGGGCGGCCTCGAACAGGTTGACCGTCATAAGACCGCGGGTCAGCGGGCGGAGAGCGCGGAGCGCCAGTCGGCGGCCGGCGGAGAGGCGGCCGCGGATCTCGGCCGGCGGGTCGGTGACCGGGCGGGAGTCCAGCACGGTCAGGCCGAGCGGCCCCAGGGCGCGCGGGTCGTCGCAGGCCCAGGCCCAGCGGGCGGCGATGCCGCGCCGCTCTGCCGCCTTGTGCTGACGCTCCACGGAGGCGCGGGTGTAGGTGTCGAAGGCGATCCGCGCCCCGGGGAAGCGCCGGGCCAGCCGGGCCAGCGCCACCGTCACCTCCGGCTCGGGGAGGTAGACCAGCACGCCGTCGGCGACGAAGAAGTACGGGCCGGGGGCGGCGCCGACCGCCTCCAGCCACTCCTCGTCCAGGAAGGAGGCCGCGACCGTCCGGCGCCGCTCGGTGTCGGCGAAGAAGCGGCGGCGCAGCGCGACGGCGTCCGGCAGGTCCAGGTCGATCCAGTGCACCCGCCCGTCGTCGACCCGCTCGAAGCGGGTGTTGAGGCCGGTTCCGATCTCCACCACCGTGCCGCCAGGGTGCTCGCCCAGGAACTCCCGCACCCAGCCGTCGTAGACGGCGGTGCGCAGCACGGTGAGCGCGCCGCCCCAGTCACGGCCGTAGGTGGCGAGGTCGAAGTCGGCGGACTCCAGGATCTCCACCGCCTTGGGGTCCCGCAGCAGCGGCCGCTTCTCCCGGCTCTCCCGCGCCCGCGCGGCCAGGGGGATGATCAGGGTTCGCTGGACCTCGCCCAGATCCACTTCGCGCTCATCGGCCATGACGCCATTCCTTACCGCCCACCGCCCCCGGGCGCCAGGCGCCAGGCGCCGCAAAGGAAGGAATGCCCGAAGGAGCGCCGTCCGTACACAGGAAGATCGTGGCGTATTAACAGTAGCTTCATGATATAACCGAGCGCGGTCGCACTGCGGGCCCGATGACCACGATCCTTCCGGGGGGAAGATCACGTGAGCGGAACCGGCACCCATGCGGATGAAGCCGACACACCGCCGTTCAAGCGCCGCGCCTCCGTTCCGGCGGATTCCGGGAATTGCCCCGTCCTTCCGAGCAGCCTTCGCCGCGGCACAGCTTCAACGTCACAGACGTCATGTCCGGGCAGCCGACCACTGGCCCGCAGACGGCACCCGCCCCCGCCTGTCCCGCCGGCCCATAGGTGATCTCACCGTCTTCATCGAACCAGGCACACAACGAGAGGAAACCGGTCTTATGCACCCTTCCGCCTACGCCCATATGAAACTCTGCGTCGAGGAGTACCTCCCCGACCACGGCCGGCTCCGCGTCGTCGATCTGGGCGCGCGGATCTCCGACAAGCAGACCCTCACCCACCGCTCACTGCTGGAGGGGCGCGACATCGACTACGTGGGCGTCGACGTGCGCGACGGCCGCAATGTGGACCGCGTGATGACCAAGCCGTATCGCATCCCCCTGAAGTCCGGAAGCGCCGATTTCGTCATCTCGGGACAGGCCTTCGAGCACATTCCCTTCTTCTGGGCGACCATGCTGGAGATCGCCCGGGTCCTGAAGCCGGGCGGCACCGCCTTCGTCACCGCCCCCTCCCGCGGCCATGCCCACGACGTACAGGACTGCTGGCGCTACTACCCGGACGGGATGCGGGCCCTTGCCGCGTACACCGGGCTCGAACTGCGCGAGGTCCACACGGACTTCCCACCCTTCCAGGGCATTCGCCACCACTACGCGGGAATCGACGCCAAGAACGCCTACTGGGGCGACACGGTCGGCGTCTTCCGCCGCCCCCAGAGGTACCCGGCACTGAGGATGCGCCTGGTGCGCGGGGTGACCTGCTGGTGGGCCAACCGCGTCGGCGGAGTGGAGGGCATACCGGTGCCGACTCCGCTGGCCGCCCGCGAGCAGTGCGCGCGGCCCAAGGAGGTGCCGACGCAGAGGGGCTGACCCGAGTGCCGGGGCCGGTCGGGTCCTGCCCGGACGGAGGCTCGACGGCACCGGTTAGCGCATACTCTCCCTGTGGATGGACTTCCGGGGAAAGGCGAGGCGACGCGCGATCAGCAGGAGATCAACCTGGAGGAGCGCGCGGCCCAACTGCAGGAACGCCAGACGGCGCTGAGGCGGAGGGAAGAGGCGCAGGCCGAGCGGGAGCAGAGTGCCGACGAGTGGGAGCTCCTCGCGGCGGCCCGCCAGCAGGCCGCCGATGAGCGTGAACGGATCGCCGACGAGCGGGAGAGCCGCGCCGACGAGCGGGAGAGGATCGCCGACCGGCGGGAGCTGGAGGCCGATGAGCGCGAGCAGAGACTGAACGCTCTGGAGAAACGCCTCGACGAACGCGCCCGGCGCACGAACAATCACGCGGTCCCCCAGCAGGCGCGTGCCTTCCAGGATCTGGATCGGAGCCGTGCCCTCCTCAAGGCGAGCATGGCGCGCCTGGACCGCAGTGCGGCCGCCCTCCACCGGGACAATGCTCGCGCCCGCCGCGAACAGGGGGAGATCAGCCGGGAGCAGGCGCAGGCGGAACGCGTCCAGGGGAAGCAACGACAGGTGGCGGCCGGCGGCCTGCCCATGGATGCGACGCTGGTGAACCTGCGACGGCAACTCGTCAGTGTGGCCTCGCAGCTCGCCGAGGTGGAGGAGGAGTACGCCGGCAACCTGGACGAAGCGGTCAAGCTGCGCCCCAACGGCGACGGGTTGGCAGAGGCCGCGAAGCACGCCCGCGCGACGGCGCAACGCGCGCGGGACATCGCGAACAGGTACCTGACCCCCGAGTTCGACGAGGACGGGATGAAGCCGAGTCAGGGATCCCCGAAGGACGAGGCCGGCACGAGCTGAGCCCGTACCGGCATCGAGGCGCCGTCGTGATCGACCCGTGACGAAACCCGATGCAACCGGGCCACCGGCTCAGGCGTATCTCCTGCGGCAGCGGCGCGGATGACACGCCGCGCTCAACTGACGGACAGCGCGGGGCGGGCGGGCAGGGGGCACGGTGGCGGACGATCCTGGAGACGGGCGCGAGCCCGGACGGGGGCCTGGGCAAGGGCATGGAGACGAGCGGGGGCATGGGCAGGACTTCGACGCCTTCTACGCGGCCGCGTACCGGCGGCTGGTCGGCCAGGTCTACGCGGTCACCGGCAGCCTGGCGGAGGCCGAGGACGCGGTGCAGGAGGCGTTCGCCCGGGCCTGGCAGCGCTGGAGCCGGCTGAACCGGGGTGACGGCGAGCCTGAGGCGTGGGTACGCACGGTCGCCTGCCGGCTGGCGGTCTCCTCCTGGCGGAAGTCGGTGAATCGTTCCTTCGCGCACCAGCGCGACTACCAGCGCTCGGGCGAGGTACCGGGCCTGTCGCCGGACCACCTCGCGCTGGTGGAGGCGCTCCGCCGGATATCCCCCGACCAGCGGCTGGCGATCGTGCTCCATCACTTCGCCGAGCTGTCGGTGGAGGAGATCGCCGCCGAGACGGGAGCGCGGCCGGGATCGGTCAAGTCCCGGCTGGCGCGCGGCCGGCGGGCGCTGGAGCCGTACCTGCGCGAGCAGGCCGACGACCGGGGCGGCGGAGCGAGCGAGGGCGTGAAGGTCAGGGGCAACGGCAGGACGCGAAGGGTGGAGCAGCCGTGAGCAGGGATCTGGACAGCATCCTCGCCGAGGTGGTCGAGCACGCGGCCGCCGCGGCCCGTCCGGCCGGCGCCGCCGCGGCCCGGCGGCGCGGCCGCCGGCGGACGGTCGTGCGTACGGCGGTGGCCGGGGCGACCGCGATGGTGGCGGCGGGCACGGCGACCGCGATCGTCCTCGCCGCGGACCCGGCGCCGGCCGGCCGCGGTTCCACGGTCGTGGTGACCACACCGAACACCTCTCCTTCCGGGGCGCCGCCGCCGTCCGCGAGTCCGTCGGGCTCTCCGTCGTCCGGCGCCTCGGCCTCGTCGACGCCGACGACCGCGAGCGGCGGCACCGGCGGCCGGGCCTCGGTCTCCCTGAGCCTGCCCGCCGCCTTCGCCGCGGGCGCCCCCACCCCGTTCTCCTACACGGTGGCCAACCGGGGCCCCGGCAGGACCGCGCGGGTCACCCTGGATCTGGGGGCGCCCACCTCGAACACCCCCGGCTCCGCACCGAACGAGACCGCGGTACTGGAACGCCGTGCCACGGACGGGAGTTGGCAGCCGGTCACGGTCTCCTACGACGCGGCCCTCGGGCAGGACACCGCCCGTTACGGCCTCCCGCTGCCGGCGCACGGCACCGCCACCGAACAGCTGCGGCTGATCCCCCCGGGCGTCGCGACCGCCACGGTGCGGGTGGCGGTGGACGGCGGCGGATCGGCCTCGGCGTCGGCGCCGCTCAAGACCCCGGCCCTCACCGCGACCGGCCCGGCCTCCGCCTCCCCCGGCAGCGCCCCCGAGTTCGACTTCACCCTCACCGACCCGACGCCCGCCGCCTACTCCGGCATCCGGCTGCACCTGGACGCCTACGGCGCCAGCCCAGCCTGCGCCGTGGCCGTCTTTCCCAGCGCGAGCTGGTCGGTCGGCGGCGGCTGGTCCACCGTCTCCCTCGGCGCCGGAGCCTCGGGCGGCGGCTGGCCACTGCTCGGCACGGTGGCCCTCGCCCCGGGGCAGGACGTCCACCTGCGGGTGCGGCTGCGGATGCCGAGTTCGCCGCCGTCCTGTCTGACCAGGGGCCAGGTGGCGGTGATCGCCGAGCTCCCGGGCGCCTCGGCGGTGCTCTCCGAGGACCGCACCGGGCCGACCCCGGGCTTCGACACCCGGGGGGAATCGCCCTTCTTCGCCATCGGCTGAGCCGGCGTCAGTAGCCGTAACCGCCGCTGCCGCCGCTCCCGCTGCTGCTTCCACTGCCGCCGGCGCTGGTGATCGCCTGGCCGTTCGGGCCCATCACGTACCAGAGGGCGCCGAAGGCGTTCACCGCCTGGCCCTTGGTGTCGCCGGACTTGGCGTCGCCGGAGAAGTAGTAGAGCGGGTGGCCTCCGTAGGTGACCTCGGTCTTACCGTCCGAGCGGGTGGTGGTGCCGAGCATCCCCGCACTGACCCCGCCGGCCTGCGGCTTGCCGTTGGTGGTCAGCGGCGGCCAGGCCTGCGCACAGGCGCCGTTGCAGGTGGAGGTGGTGCCGGTGTCGGCCTTGAAGAGGTAGAGCGTCCGGCCGGACCCGTCCACCAGGATCTGGCCCAGCGACGAGTTCTGCGCCTTGACCACGGCTCCACCGGAGGAGGAGCCGCCCCCGCCGCCCGAAGAGGACGAAGAGGACGAAGAGGAGGAGGACGACGGGCCGGAGGCCGAGGAGGTCGTGCCGGAGCTGCAGCCCGCGGCCAGACCGGCGACCGCGGCCGCGCCGATGACAATCGCAGTGAGACGTTTCATGACGCGCTTCTTCCACTGGCTTCCCACCCGCCCGCAGCGGGCTTCCACCCGCGGTTACGCCGCCGGCCTCCCCCCGGTTCACCTGGAGCCGGCGGTTCTCCCCCGCTCTTCTCGGTTGTCCACAGGTTCCGCGAGGGGCGGCCGGTTCGTCGGTGGGGCCGGATACCCTCGTGTTCGTCCCCGGATTCGTGAGGTCCATGGGGCTGCGGGAGGGGGATGCGGTGAAGCGCCTGCTGATCGTCGTGCTGGCGGTGGTCTGCGCCGCCGCGCTGCTCTGGGGGGCGCGGGCGTACCTCGGTTACTTCCACCGGGTCCAGCGGGTGACCGCGGACGGGGCGGCCTCGCCCTCGGCGTCGCCGTCGGGCCCGCCCTCGCCGTCGGGCCCGGCCTCGCCCTCCGCCTCGCGGGCGCCGAGGGCGGCCGTCACCGCGCGGGCCTCTCCCCCGCCCAGCCGGCCGCCCGCGGACGCCCTCTTCGACGACGAGTTCTCCGGCCCGGCGGGCGCCGCGCCCTCCTCCCGCTGGGACTACGACACGGGGTACGGCTGGGACGACGGCAGGACCCGGCAGACCTACACCTCCTCGCGGCAGAACAGCGCGCTGGACGGCGAGGGCCATCTGGTGATCACCGCCCGCGCCGACGCCTCGGTCCGCGGCGGCCACACCAGCGCCCGCCTGCAGACGGCCGGCACGCCCTTCCGCCGCGGCACCGAGATACAGATACGGGCCAGGACCAGCCCGGTCGAGGTGGGCGCCTGGCCGGCCGCCTGGACGCTGGGCGAGCCGGAGTCCGACTGGCCGGCCGTGGGCGAGGTCGACGTCCTGGAGAACTGGCCGTCCGACCCCGTGCACCCGAGCTTCACCCCGCACTTCGCCTACCACACCGGGAGCTCCAAGGACGGCGGCCAGTACGCGGGCGTCGACCCCACCCGGTGGCACGTCTACCAGGCCCGCTGGACCGGCGGCAGGATGGAGTTCCTGGTGGACGGCCGACCGGTGGCCACCGAGCCGTACGCGGCCACCGCGCGTGCGACGGTGGTGCTGAACGTGGCCGTGGGCTATGTCGGCGGCCCGCCGGCAGTGCCGTGGAAGGACTTCCGGATGGAGGTGGACTACGTCCGGGTGGTCCCGGCGGGCTGACCGGCGCAGACGGGCTGATCGGCGCAGGCGGCCCGCACCGGGCTACCAGATGAAGTCGAGCGGTCGGGCGGCCCGGCCCGCCCTCGGCACCGGGCCGGTGTGCCGGAGGAAGCCCCGGCAGGGGATGCCCACCTCCTCCTCCAGCCAGTTGGCGGTGTCGACCAGGGCGGACAGGTCGATACCGGTACCCACCCCGGAGAGTTCGAGGAGCTGGACGGCGTCCTCCGTGCACAGTCCGCCGCCCTGGCTGCCCGGCATCGCCGGATGCCCGCCGCTGCCCGCGAGGGAGGCGTCGATCCGGCGCACCCCGAGTTCGAGCAGCGGGAGCAGCGCGGCGAGCCCCATCCCGCGGGCGTCGTGGATCTGGACGGTGAGGTTGTCCGCCGGGACGTGCTCCAGCGCCCAGCGGGCCAGCTCCCGGATCTGCGGCGGGGCGGCGTAGCCCGCGGAGTCGGCGAGGATCCAGTGGTCCACGCCGATCTCCAGCAGCCGCCGGGCCAGCGGTTCCAGGTCCGCGGGGCCGCGCGGCGGGCCGCCAGGACCGCCCCAGGCGAAGATCAGGTAGCTGCCGAACCCGATGCCCCTGTCGGCCGCGAGCGCCGCCGTCCGCTCCAGCTCGGCCAGTGACTCTTCGGTGGAGAGACCGGTGTTGGCGCGGGCGAACTCCTCGTCGGCGGAGAGGAGGTAGCAGGCACTGTCCGCGCCTGCGTCCAGGGCCCGCTGGAGCCCCCGGCGGTTGCCCACGCAGCAGCCGAACTCGGCGCCGGGCGGCCGCGGGACGCGGGCGAACAGCTCCTCGGCGTCGGCCAGACCCGGCACCAGGTCGGGCCGGACGAAGGAGGTGAGCTCGAACGAGCGCAGCCCGGCCGCCAGCAGCCGCCGGAGGAACTCGGTCTTCACCTCGGTGGGCACCATATGGTCCTGGAAGGTCAGCCGGGGGGCGACCTCCCGGATGAGCACGCCGTCGGTCATCCTGACACTCCCTCAGACGATCCGGGTGGGCTTGAGGCCGGCGGACTGCGCGTCCCAGGCTTCCCCGCGTCCGCTCTCCCGCAGGGCGGACTTGCGGACCTTGCCGGTCGGGGTCAACGGAAGCGCGTCCACGACCCGGTAGTAGCGGGGCACCATGAAGTGCGGCATGGACCGGTCGCAGTGGGCGAACACCTCGGCGAGGTCCAACCGCCTTCCGGTGTCCGGCTGGAGGACCGCCAGCACCTCGTCCTCGCCGAGCTCGGAGGGGGTGGCCACGGCCGCCGCGGCCACCACCCCGGGGTAGGCGAGGAGCACCGACTCGACCTCGTGGGAGGAGATGTTCTCGCCGCGCCGGCGCAGCGCGTCCTTCTTGCGGTCGACGAAGTAGAAGTAGCCGTCCTCGTCGGTGCGGCCCAGGTCGCCGGTGTGCCACCAGAGGTCCTTCATGGTGGCCAGCGTCGCTTCGGGGTCGCCGCGGTAGCCGGAGAACATGATGTCCGGCCGGCGCGGCCGGTAGACGATCTCGCCCACCCGGCCGGGCTCCACACGGTCGCCCGCCTCGTCGTGGACCTCCAACTCGGTGGAGGGGGTGGGCAGTCCGAGGGAGCCGACCCGGCGGGCGCCGAGCGGGTTGTAGAGGACGTTCTTGATCTCGGTGAGCCCGTACCCCTCGACCAGATGGACGCCGAAGCGCTCCTCGAAGGGGTGGAGCACCTGCGGCGGAGCCGGCGCCGCGAAGGCCTTGCGGGCCCGGTGCTCGCGGTCGCGCGGGGACGGCGGCTGGGCCAGCAGCATGGGCAGGATCGAGCCGAGGGCGTTGAACTGGGTGACCTCGTGGCGGCGCAGCTCGTCCCAGAACCGGCTGGCGCTGAACCGCCGGCCGAGCACCAGGGCGGCCCCGGCGGCGAGGGCGTGGAGGGAGAGGTTGACCTGGGCGGCGCCGTGGAACAGCGGCAGGCAGGTGTAGAGGCGCTCCTCCGGCCCGGTGGCCATCCGCAGGGCCGCCTCGGCGGCGGCCACCACCTGCATCCGGTGGGGGTAGACCACCCCCTTGCTGCGCCCGGTGGTCCCGGAGGTCAGCATCACCGCGACCGGGTCGGCGGGCCCGACCCGCGGGAGTTCCGCGGGCGACCCGCCGGCCAGCATCCTCTCCCAGCCGAGGAGGCGTACCCGCGAGGGCAGCCGACCGCGCCCCCCGGCCGGGCCGCCGCCGGCGGCCTCGCCGTCCAGCAGCACGACCTGCGCCAGCGAGGGCGGGAGCGAGGGCAGCCCGGCCACCAGGTCGAGCAGCGCCGGCTCGGTGACCAGCACCCGCACATCGGCGACGCGCAGCGCGTGGTCCAGGAAGGCGCCCTTGTACGAGGCGTTGACCGGGACCTCGACCAGGCCTGCCCGGGCCGCGCCGAACCAGCTGAGGAGGTATTCGAGACGGTTGGGGAGGAGGATGCCGACCGAGTCCCCGGGGACGGCGCCGAGCGCCGCGAAGCCCCGGGCCACCTCGGTGACCGCCTGGTCGAGCTCGCGGTAGGTCAGCCGCGCGTCCCCGCAGATCAGTGCGGGCCGGTCCGGGTGCGCCGCCGCGCGTGCCGCGATCAGCCCGCCGACCGTGCCGTCGGCCTCGTCCGGACCGGGGCTGCCGAGGCTGCCGGGAGTGTCGTGCGCCGTCATGCCAGCTCCTTCTTCGCCCGGGCCAGGAAGCCCTCCAGGGCGGGGTCCCAGGCCGCCTCGGCGCCGGTGGTGAAGAGGAAGGCGTCCACGCCCAGCTCCCGGTACCTGCCCAGAGCGTCCAGGATGCGCTCCTCGGAGCCGACCAGGGCCTGCGAGTTGGCGAACCCGCCGAGCAGTCTCGTCAGTCCGGTCCAGAAGCAGTCGTCGTGCAGCTCCTCGTCGGTGAGGGCGAGGGCGCGCTGCCGGCCGGTGGAGGTGTCGGTGGACGAGGAGCGGAGGAAGGCGCCGCTGCCGGAGGCCTCGGCGATCCGCCGCTCCACCTCGCGGGCCCGCGCCCAGGCCTCCTCGTCGGTGTCGCCGACGAAGAGCCGCAGGCTGAGGGAGAAGCGCATGGCGCGGCCGTACCGCTCGGCGGCCCGGCTGACCCGCTCGATGCGCTCCTCGGTGCCGGCGAGCGGTTCGCCCCAGAGCATGTAGAGGTCGGCGTGGCGGGCGCCGAAGTCGACGGCCTCGGCGCTCTCCCCGCCCATGAAGATCGGCACCTGCCCCCGCACGGGCCTGGTCTGCAGCCGCACCGCCTCCGCGGTGTAGTACGCGCCGCGGTGGTCGAAGGGCTCGGGTTCGGTCCAGGCCCGGCGGACCAGGTCCAGGTACTCCACCGCCCGGCGGTACCGCTCGGCCTTCGGGAGGCCGTCGGACTCCCTGCGGAGGTCCTTGTCCGAACCGCCGACCACCACGTTGATCGCGAGCCGGCCGCGGGCCAGCACGTCCAGGGTGGCGAAGTAGCGGGCGGCGGCGACCGGGGCCATCACCCCGGGCCGGTGGGCGACGATCGGCGAGAAGCGCTCGCTCGCGGCCAGCGCGAAGGGGGCGGTGGCGTGGTTGTGCGGCCAGGTGGACGAGTAGCCGACGAGTACCCGGTCGATCACCTGGGAGCGGTCCAGCTCGCGGACCCGGTCGAGCAGGGCGTCCGGGGTGGTCTCCCCGGCCTGCAGGGGCTGAAGCCCGGTGAAGAACTCAAGCATGGTGCGATCTCCGTTCACGAGGGCGCCGGCCGCCGCGGCCGGTGCCGGGTCGGCTAGTTGACGAACCGTCAGGGGCCACGGCGGGCGGCGCCGCGGCCGCCTGGTCACGGTCGGCGCCGGAGGGCCGAGACGACCTCCTCCGGCACATCGACGGTGCCGCGGCGGAGCGCCTCGGCGCGGCCGGCCGCGGACCGGTCGAAGGGCACCCGCACCGGCTCGCCGCCCTCCACCGGGCGGGTGGCGCGGACCGCCTCCGCCAGTGCCTCCGTCCGGCGGCGGTAGTCCTCGGCGTCGGTGAGGTGCGCGGGGTCGAAGAGGACGACCAGGAAGCCGCAGTCGGAGATGCCGGGCGGATCGGCCGCCGCGCCGGTCATCATCCCGAGCAGCTGGACGACCAGGGCGAGCCCCGAGCCCTTGTGACCGCCCCAGGCCCCGAGGGCCCCGCCGAGCGCCTCGGCCGGGTCGAGGGTGGGCGCGCCGGAGGCGTCGTACGCCTGGCCCGGGGACAGCTTCCGGCCCAGCCGGGACTTCAGCACCGCCTCGCCGTGCATCACCGCGGAGGTGCCGATGTCCCAGATGACGGGGTGGGGTTCGGCGGGGAAGCCGAAGGCGATCGGGTTGGTGCCGTAGCGGCCCTCGGTGCCGCCGTGCGGGGCGACCACGGCCGGGCCGCTGCCGGCGATCAGGCCGGCCAGTCCGGCCGCGGCGGCCTTCTCCAGGTAGTAGGAGAACATCCCGGTGTACCAGGTGTTGCGGGCGCCCACCAGGGCGATGCCCTGGGCGCGGGCCTTGGCCACGGCGGTCTCCAGGGCGCGCAGGCCGACCAGGTAGCCGACCTGGTCGCCGCCGTCCAGGGTGGCCGACACCGGGGTCTCGGCGACCGTCCGGATCTCCGTTCGCGGGGTGGCGGTCGTCTGGATCCGCTCGGCTATGGAGAGCGCCCGGGCGAGGCCGCCGAAGGGCAGTCCGCGCAGCTCGCAGTCGAGGAGGTGGTCGGCGATGGCGCCGGCCTCGGCGGCGGTGTGCCCGCAGGCGGCCATCGCGTCGGTGACCAGCGCGCGGGCTTCGGAGAGTGGCAGGGTCAGGGTCGTCATCGACCGGCCTCCGGTAGGGGGGTACGGGGTGGGGACAGTGCCCGGCGGCAGCGGCAGTGCCGCGCGGCGGTCGCCGCGACAGCGGCAGCACTCAGGCTGCGACCTGGTGGTAGGCACTGCGGAAGAAGAGGAGGGGGCTGGCGGCGGTGTCGGCGGCCAGTCCGTCCACCCGGCCGAGCACGATGTGGTGGTCGCCGGCGTCGTGCACCGACTCGATGGTGCAGCCGATCCAGGCCACCACCCCGTCCAGCACCGGGTCGCCGTGCGGCCCGGGCCGCCAGTCGAGTCCGGCGAACTTGTCGCCGCCGCGCGCCGACAGCCGCCGGCAGACCTCCTCCTGGCCGTCCGCCAGGACGTTGACGCAGAAGGTGCCGTGCTCGGCGATCAGCGGGAAGGTCGTCGAGCTCCGGCCGGGCAGGAAGGCCACCAGCGGCGGTTCGAGTGAGACGGAGGTGAACGAGGACACCGCCATGCCGACCGGCCGGCCCTCCGGGTCGCGGGCGGTGACCGCCGCGACGCCGCTCGGGAAGTGCCCCAGGACCGACCGGAACCGCAGGGGGTCGGGGCGGGAGTAAGATGTAAGCATGCTGATACCTTATAAGCATGCGAACACAACAGCAAGCATGCTGATGAATTCGCCCCCGCAGGGCCGATACGCTGCGGGAATGACGAGCAACCCCTCCGAGTCCTCCGCGTCCTCCGAGGTGGCGGAGCTGGACGACGCCTCGCTGATGATCGACGCGGTGTTCCGGTTCGAGCGGGCGGTCAGCCGGATCGGCAACCTGCGGCTGCGCCCCTGGAACCTGACCCTCTCCAGCTACACCGCCCTGCGGATCCTGGACCGCGAGCCCAGCCTCACGCTGGCTCAACTGGCCCGCCGCTGCTACGTCCGGCCGCAGACGATGACCCGGATGGTCACCCAGCTCGAGGAGCGCGGCTGGGTGGCGCGCCGCCCGCACCCGGAGAGCGAGCGGGCGCTGTGCCTGGGCCTCACCGGCGAGGGCCGGGCGGCGCTCCGCGAGATGGGCACCGAGGTGCTGCGGATCAGCGACACCCTCAACTCCGTCCTCGGGCCGGAGGACATCACCGGCACCGACCGGCGGCTGCGGCAGGCCGCGCTGGCGGTGGAGCGGGAGCTCCGCGAGGCGGACCGAGGAGAGGACCGATGACCGCGGCGGAGAACGCGCGGGCGGCGGCGGTGCCCGCATGGGTGCTGGGCTTCATGTCGGCCATCGACACCCTGGACTTCGAGCCGGGCTTCGAGGTGCTCACCGAGGACACCGTGATGCACTTCGGCACCGAGCGGGTCGACGGGCGGCGGGCCATCCAGGACTTCTTCGTCAGGATCGACGAGCCGCTGGAGATCAGCCACCGGGTGCTGGAGTACTGGGTCGCCGACGGCGGCGTACGGCTGCTGCGCGGGGAGGCGACGATGGCCCGGAAGGACGCGCCGGAGCGGGTGGTCAGCGCCCCGTTCATCCACATCTTCTACCTGGCCGACGAGGAGCCGGTGCGGGTACGGGAGATCCGGATCACCGCCGGGCCGCTGGAGACCGACGCGGTGATGTGAGCGAAGGCGGCGGGGCCCGCCGCCTCGGCCTCAGATGGGGCGCAGGTCGGAGATCAGCCAACTCCCGTGCACCCGGGTCATGGTGACGCGGATCCGGCTGGAGTCGGTGCTGCTCTTCCGGGTCTTCTGGCTGGTGGTGGTCTGGTCGACGAAGAGGAGGGTGACCACCTGGCTGCGGGTCGCGCTGACCACGCCGGCGGCGGCGACCTTGGCGGTGGTGCTCACCTGGGTCTGGGTCACGGCGGGGCCGATCAGCTGGGAGGCCAGGGTGTCGAAGTCGTCGCGGAAGGCGCCGGTGGTGCCGGCCCTGGCACGGGCCAGCTGGGCGCCGAGCTGGTCGCCGGCGCGATAGGTGAGGAGCTCGGCGGTGCGGGCGCGGGCGGCGGCGACGGCTGCCGTACCGGCGTCGGCGGTGGCGGCCTCGGCCCGCGTCCGCTGGACGGCCAGCAGGCTGCCGGCGATCGCGGCGGCGACCAGCAGGGTGAGCGCGGCCGCCACCGACCAGCGGAGGGGGCGGGACAGCCGGGCGGCGGCGCGGCAGAGCCGCAGTGCGGGGTTCCTCGTGCTCGGCGTGCTCGGCGTGCTCGGCATGGTCGGCTGCTCCTCAGGAGACGAAGTCCATGTCCGACACCAGCCAACGGCCCTGGGAGGGCACGGTGGTGACGGCGATGCGGTAGAGGCGGGTCTCGTTCTTCGCGGCCGTGTTGCTGACCACTGCCTTCGCCGCGACCAGCACCCGGATCGCGCCGGGGGCGGTGGCGGCCACGGCGGCCTGGGTGATCTGGCCCCTGGACTCCACCTGGCCGCTGATCAGCACCGTGCGGAAACCCGCTTCGGTACTGGAGAACTGCTGCCGGAACGAACCGGTGGCCAGGCCGAGGATGGCGTCCACGCCGTCGCCGGCGTGCCGGTAGTCGAGGTCGGTCAGGTTCGCCACCTCCTGCCGGGCGGCCGCCACCGCGGCCCGCTGCCGAGCCTGCGCGGCGTCCGCGCCGCGCGCCTGCAGGTAGTACCGCCCGCCGACGACCAGCGCGGCCACCAGCAGCAGACAGAGCCCGGCGACTCCCCCCGTCCAGAGATGGGCGGTCGGGACGGCGTCCGGTGCCTCCGACCCCGCGACCGGGTCGGCCGCGGCCTCGGGGGCGGGATCGGGGGCGGCCTCGGGGGCGGGATCGGAAGGCGCTTCGGGGGCGGCGCCGGGGCCCGCTTCGGGGCCGGGCGCGGCTCGTCGTCGTGGGCGGTGTTCGGGTTCGTCGCGGTGTCCGGGTGCGGCATGAGGGCGCTCCGTCTCAGATGGGGGTGACCGCGGAGATGAGCCAGCGGGGGCCTACCGGGACCAGGGTCACCAGGGCCCGGGAGGAGTCGAGTCTCGGGGTGGCGCCGCCGCCGTCGGTGGTCGTCTGGTCGATGAAGACCAGCGTCACCACCTGCCGCTCGCTCGCCCGTACCACGGAGGTCCCGACCACGTCCGCGTTGGTCACCACGCCCTCTTTCCTCGCCGCCGGCTCGATCCGCCGGGTGAACAGGTCGTGGTAGCGCGCGGTGAACCCGCCCGTCGTCGCCCCCTCGCCGGTGGCCAGGTCCTGGGCAAGGGTGTGGTAGTTGTACGAGAGGATCTGCGGCACCAGCTGGGAGGCCGCCGAGACCGCCGCCCCCCGCGCCGACTCCACCCGCTCGGCGGCCGCCGCCTGACGGCTCGTCACCACCGTCCAGGCCGCCACCGCGACCAGCAGCACCGCGAGCGCCGCGCTCAGCGCCACCGGCGCGCGGCCGAAGAGGAGGGCGCGGCCGACTCGCCGGGCGTGGGAGAGGACGGCCGACTCTGCGCTCATGACACCATCTCCACCGTGCTGACGAGCCACTTGCCCTGGATCTTCCGAAGGGTCACGGACAGCCGGTAGAGGCGGTTCTCCCCCTTGGCGTTCGTCTTGTTGCTCACCTTCGCCTCCGCGGCGACCAGCACCGTCGCCGAGCCGCCGGACACCGACTTCACGCCGATACCGTCGATCGTTCCGGTGGAGACCACCTTGTCGCCGGAGACCACGCTCTTGAACGCGGCCGCCGAGCTCTGCATCTGGCTCTTGAAGGACCCGGTCGCCCCGGCGATCGCGCGGTCGAGCTGGGACTGCGCGGTCTCGCCGTCCAGGCCGGTGAGCGCCAGCACCTCCTGCCTGGCCGCGGACAGCACCGCCTGGTCGGTCCGCTCCGCCTGCTCCCGCGTCTGCGCGGAATGCCGCTCCCCGAGACCGAGCCGGCCGACGGCCAGCACGGCGAGCATTAGCAGCACGGCCGCCGCGGGCGAGCGAAGCGCCGCGCGCAGCACGGGACGCGACCGGCCAAGAGGCATACAGGCCGCCTGGGTTGACGGTTCGTCAGTGCCCGTTTCGCGGGACGCCGGCGCCTCCTCCGCTTCGGTGGTCGGGTCGGCGGCAGCCGTCTCGGTGTCGCTCACCGCGGCTCCCTTCTACTGGTTCTGGGCGAGGGTGTTCAGCAGCAGGTCCCGCCAGTCCGACGGCGGCGGCCCGAGGATGCCCGGGCCGAGCTGGTAGGTCTTGCCGTCCGGCGAGAACATCAGGCCGGTGGAGGCGTCGTAGGTGGCGGTGGGCGACGCGGAGGAGGAGCCCGCGCTCCCCGTGAAGTCGAGGCCGCAGCCGGCCGCCGTCGCCGAGCGGAGGCTCGGGTCGTTCGGGCAGGGGTTGTTGCGGCTGCCGCGGACGTCGCTGGCGGAGTCGTGGGCGATCTTGCAGTACGAGTCCTGGGGGACGGCGCCCTTGGAGGTGTCGGTGGGGTCGCGCTGCGGGCCGCCGGTGAAGCCGGTGGTGCAGCTCGGCGGCTTGTTGACGCCGGTGAGGAAGTCCATGTGCGACCAGCCCGGCGGGGCGTTGAGGCTGACCGCCGAGATGATGTCGATGTCCGCCGGGAGGATGGACAGGGTGGTGGTGACCGAGGGGATGTAGACGTCCAGCACCTGCCCCAGCGAGGTGAGGTTGGCCAGCAGCGTGGGCAGGGTCGGCGCGAGCCGGCCGATCAGGCCGTCGGCGGCCTGCGCGAAGGCCGGCCCCTGGTCGAGGGTGCCCCGGAGGTCCGCGTCGCTCAGCTTGAGCTGGGTGGTGAACGAGGAGAGGTTGCGGGAGAAGCCGGTGATGTCCGGGGCCGCGTTCTGCTGGGTCCGGAGCACCGGCGCCAGCTCGGCGATCAGCGCCGCCGTCGGGCCGACGTTGGCCTGCGCGTTGTTCAGCAGCGGGCCGAGGGCGTCCAGCATCCGTTGGAGGTCGCCGCTGCTGCCCGCGAACGCCCGGTACGCCTCGTCCACGGTGATCCGCAGCTTGTCGAGGGGTACCGAGGCGGCGAGCTGGGAGGCGCTGCCCAGCACCCGGTCCACCGGGGTCGGCAGGCTGACGGCGCTCTTCGGCACCGTCTGACCCGCCGTCAGATACGGCGGGCCGCTGTGCGCGGGGACGAAGTCCACGTACTGCTCGCCGATCGCCGAGGTGACCCGGATCCGGGCGGTGGAGGAGGCCGGGATCCGCGTCCCGTCGTCGATGGACAGGTCGGCCCGGGCCCCGGTCGGGGTGAGGTGGACGTCGTCCACCCGGCCGATCTGCACCCCGCGCAGGGTGACGATGGCGTTGGCGTAGAGCTGGCCGCTGTCCGGCAGGTCGACGGACATCCGGTACCGGCCGATGCCGACCAGTTGCGGCAGCCGCACGTAGTTCACCGAGGCGAAGACCACGCCGACCACGGTGAGGAGGACGAAGGCGACCAGCTGGAAGCGGACCAGGCGACTGATCAATTGTTCCCCCCTAGTCCGAGGAGCCCGCCGAGGAGGCCGCCGCCGCTGCCGCTGCCCCCGCTCGAACCGCCGCCGGAACCGGTGGAGCCGCCGGAACCGCCGGAACCGGTGGACCCGGTGGCTCCGGTGCCCGTTCCCCCGGAGGAATCCGTCCCCGAGTAGCCCGACCCGGACGAGCCGGCCCCCGTTCCCAGCAGCCCCCCGAGGAGGCCGCCGCCCGGCTTCAGCGGCTGGGTCAGCGGGTTGACCTTCTGCTGCGAGCCCGTCCTGTTCAGCAGGTCGCCCAGCACCGGCAGCCCGGTGAGCCAGTTCCGGCTGAGGGTGCTGGTCCGGAGGTCCAGCTTGACGAACAGGTTCATATAGTCGCCCTTGATCATCCTGGGTACGGCCTCGCCCGGGAACGGGTAGGTCAGCAGCTCGGAGAGGGACTCCGGCAGGTTCTGCCCGGCGTCCGCCAACCTGCCCACCACCGGCTGGAGTTGCTTGAGGTCGAGCTCCAGGTTCTGCCGGCTCCGGTCGATCACCGTGCCCGCCGTCCGGCCGAGTTCGGCGACGTCCCCGAGCATGCCGACCAGCTGCCCGTGCTCCTGGTCCAGCACCGAGATGCCCTGCGGCACCTCCGCGACGGCGCCGGCCAGGGCGCGGTTCTGCCGGGAGAGGGCGCCCCCGAGCTGGTCCAGGCGGTCGATCGAGCTGACGATGTTCGCCCGCTCGCCGTTCAGTGTGCCGACGAAGGTGTCGAGGTGCGCCAGCAGCTGGCGGGTCTGGTCCTCGTGGCCGCCGAGGATGTGGTTCAGCTCGGTGGTGATGGTCCGCAGCTGGTTGAGCCCCCCGCCGTTGAGCAGCAGGGAGAGGGCGCTCAGCAGGTCCTCGGTGGAGGGGTACTGGCCGGTCCGGGAGAGCGGGATGTCGTCGCCGGCCTCCAGCACGCCGGCGGCCGGTGCGTCGGCGGCCGGCGCGTCGGCGGGCCCGGCCAGCTGGATGTACTCCGCGCCCAGCACGCTCTTCTGACCGAGCGTCGCCACCGCGTTGCCCGGCAGGTGGACGCCGTCCTTGAGCGAGAGGGTGAGCCGGGCGTGCCAGTCGTCGAAGGCGATCTTCCGGACCGTGCCCACGGTCACGTCGCCCACCTTGACCTCGGCGTTCGGGACCAGGTTGTCGACGTCGGCCATCTCCGCGGTGACGGTGTAGGAGTGGGCGCCGGTGCCGGCGGAGAGCGGCAGCCGCCAGGAGCCGACCCCGTCGAACTGGCAGCCGCAGAGCGCGAGGAGGCCGCCCACCACCCCGCCGGCCAGCAGCGCACGCCGCCGCGTCGGCCCTGAACCGGCGCCGCCGCCGGCCCCCGTCACTTTCCGCCTCCCAGCAGACCGAGCAGCCCGGACCCCGACCCGCTCCCGGAACCCGAGCCGGAACCCGAGCCGGAGCCCGAGGCCGAGCCGGAGCCCGAAGAACCCGCACCCGACCCCGCACCCGATCCCGATCCCGAGGACAGCGACTTGCTGTTCGGATTTGCCTGGTTCGGGGTCCCGTCCCGGTTCAGCAGGTCCAGGCCGACCGGCAGGTTGTCCATCTTCAGCAGGTCGGCCAGCGGGGCGACCGCCTGCTGGCAGGCCTTCGGCGTGCCGCCGAGGGAGAGGACGGTGGAGCAGATGAAGACCGCCGGGTCCTGCAGCCAGGTGGTGGCGAAGGCGCCGTCCATGCCGCCGTCCACCGGGTTGTAGATGTTCTGGAAGTTCCCCAGCGCGGCCGGCGCCACCTGGAGGATGTCCGCCAGCTGCTGCCGCTTGGCGGACAGCGCGGAGGTCTCGGTGTCCAGGTCCTGGAGGGTCCTGCCGATCCGGTCCTTGTTGCCGTCGATGAACTCCCGTACGGCGGACAGCGACTGGTCGAGGGTGGAGAGGGTGGCCGCCAGGTCGGCCCGGTCGCCGTCCAGCACCCCGGAGACCGAGTCGAGTCGCCTGAGGAAGGCGGCCACCTCGGTGTCGTTCTCGGCCAGCGCCGCGGTCAGCCTCTGCAGGTTGCCGACGGTGGCGAAGAAGTCCCCGCTGCCCTGGGAGAGGGTGCTCACCGCCGCCGACAGCCGCTGGATCGAGCGGTGCAGTTCGGCCCCGTTCCCGTTCAGGTTGCCTGCGGTGGCGTCCAGCAGCCGGCTGACCGAGCCGTCCCGGTTGGCGCCCTTCGGCCCGAGGTCCGTGGCCAGCTTGGTGATCTGCTGCTCGATGTCGTCCCATTCCACCGGTACGGCCGTGCGGGACTCCGGGATGACGGCCCCGTCGGCGAGTTGGGCGCCTCCGGTGTACGCGGGGGTGAGCTGCACATAGCGGCCGGAGACCAGGGTGGGGGCGACGATCACCGCGCGGGCGCCGGGCGGCAGCGGGTCGGCGGCGTGGTAGCTGAGGTCCACCCGGACCCGGTCGCCCTCCGAGGTCACCCGGTCCACCCGGCCGATCGGCACGCCGAGCACCCGCACCCCGTCGCCCGGGTAGAGGCCGATGGTCTGGCTGAAGTACGCGGTGAGGTGCCGCTCCTGCGGCCCGGGCCAGAAGGCGCCGACCAGGGCGGCGACCAGGAGCAGCCCCAGCACGGTGGCGATCACCCGCAGCCGGCGGGGCCCGCGGGCCGGGCGGCCGCCGCCGCGCGGGGCCAGGGAGACCGGTCCGGCCGGCAGCCGGAGTCGGCGCAGGGCGGCCCGGTCGGGCTTCGGGACTCTCACTTGCCGCTCCCCCCGGTGAGTCCCCCGCCCGCGGCGAGCTTTCGGACGACCGGCAGGCCGCTGGTGGGGATGATGTCCTGGATGTAGCCGTAGAAGAACGGCCCCGACCCCACCGCCTCGCCCAGACCGGTGGCGTAGGAGCGGAGACCGTCGATGGCCGCGTCGATGTTGCCCTTGTTGCGGTTGAGCAGCCGGACCACCGAGTCCAGGTGGTCCAGCGCGGGGCCGAGCCGCCGCTGGTTGTCGCTGACGAGCCCGCGCAGCTGCCGGACCATCGCGGTGGCGTTGACCAGTACCGCCTGGATGTCCTGCCGCCGCTGGTAGAGCTCGTCGAGCAGCAGGTTCCCGTCGTCGAAGAGGGCGTTGAGGTTGCCGGTGCGCTGGGCGAGGATGCCGGTCACGCTCCTGGCCCGGGCGAGGAGCCGGCGCAGCGCCTGGTCACGGGTGGCGATGGTGGCGGAGAGCGCGGAGACCCCCTGGAGGGCGGCGCGGGTCTGGGCGGGGGTGTTCTGGAAGGTCTGCGCGGTGGTGTCGAAGGCCTTGGCCAGCTGCCCGGTGTCGATCCTGCCGACGGTGTCTGTGGCGTCGTCGAGCACCTGCTGGATGTCGTACGGCGCGGTGGTCCTGGCCAGCGGTATCTCCCCGCCGGAGGCCAGCACGCCGCCGCCGGCCGAGGTGAGGCCGAGGAACTTGTGGCCGAGCGGGGACTCGGTGCTGATCGCGGCCCGGGTGGCGGCGCCCAGGTGGACGCCGTGGCGGACGGTGAAGGCGACCTCGACGTGGCCGCGGTCCAGGCCGATCCCGGTGACCTCGCCGACCTTGACGCCGGCCACCTCCACGTCGTCGCCCTTGCCGAGGTTCCCGGCCTCGCTGAACTGCGCCCGGTAGCCGTCGCTGGTCAGGTCGCGGTAGATGGTCCCCGACTCCAGGGCGAGCGCCACCACCAGGGCCAGCACGACCAGGCCGACCAGGCCGACCCGCCTCCGGTTCATCTCCTGAAAGCTCTTCATGTCCGCGCCCCGCCCCTCAGCCGTTCGCCTTGCAGCGCGAGATCTCGCTGTTCAGAGCCGGCAGCGTGACCGGCTTCCCGTCCGGTCCCGTGACCATGATCTGGACCTGGCACAGGTAGAAGTTGAAGAACTGCCCGTAGGCGCCGAGCCGGGAGAGCAGTCGGTAGTCGACCGGAAGCCGGGTCAGGTCCTTCTGCAGCAGACCCGAGTTCGCCTCCAGCAGGGCGGCCAGGCGGTCGGTCTGGCCGACCGTCCCGGTGATGTCCGGACGGGTCTCCTGGAGCAGTCCGCCGACCGAGGTGGTGAGCCGGCTGACCCCGGAGAGCGAGTCGCCGATCTGCTTGCGGTCCTGGGAGAGCCCGCTGACCAGGTGCTGCAACCGGCTGATCAGGTCGGAGAGCTGGCCGCGGTGGGCGTCCAGGTTGCCGAGCGCGGAGTCGAACTCGCTCACCAGCTCTCCGATCACCCGGTCCCGGTCGGCCAGCGTGGAGGTGAGCGAGCCGATGTCGCCGAGCAGCTGCTGCACGCTGCCGCCCTCCCCCTGGAGGACCTCGATCAGCTCGCCGGAGAGCTGGTTGACCTGTTGCGGGGCCAGTCCCTGGAGCAGTGGGGTGAAGCCGTTGTAGAGCTCGTCGAGGTCGAGGGCGGGAGCGGTGCGGTCGAGCGGGATGAGGGCGCCGGGGGCCAGCGCGGCCGGGCGGCGGCCGTCCGCCGCCGCGCCCGGGGAGAGCTGCAGATAGCGGTCGCCGACCAGGTTCTGGTAGCGGATGGAGGCCTGGGTGGTGGTGGTCATCGGCACCGTGCGGTCCACGGTGAAGGTGACCTCGGCCCGGTCGTCCGAGCGCAGGGCCACCTTCTCCACCTGGCCGACCGAGACCCCGGCGGCCCGTACGTCCTGCCCGGCGACCAGCCCGGAGGCGCTGCTGAAGACCGCATGGTAGGTGTGGGTGCTCTCCTGCCGGAAGCCGCCGAGGACGGCGGCGATCCCGGCCGTGAGGACGCCCCCGATCACCACGATCACCAGCACCTTCACGCCGACCCCGGCCCGAGGCCCGCTCACTTCGACCCCGCCCCCTTCGCCTTCGCCCTGGCGTCCGCCAGCGACTTGGCGATCGCCCTGCCGGCGTCCTCGCCGAAGAGCTGGACGGCGAGCGGCGGGACGCCGACGGTCTCCGCGTTGCTGGTGTTGTCGTTGACCGACCCCGAGCCGTCGTCGAACTTGATGTGCGGATACGGGAGTTGGGCCTTGGTGATCGGACCGCCGTCGCAGCCGGGCCCGACGTCCACGGTCTTCGGCAGGTCGCCGGGGTAGGTGTACGGGTCGCGACCGGGGAGGATGGTGACGATGCCGTTCAGCCCGGGATTGCCGGTCAGTGAGGGCAGCGACTGGATCCGCAGCTGGTTCGCGGAGGCGAAGAGGCAGGGGAACTCGGAGGAGTAGCGGGCCATGGTGGCGGTGATCGGCTGGACCATGGCGAGGGCGTTGGGCAGCGCCTGCTCGTTGTCGGTGAGGAACCGGTTCGCGTGTCCGGAGAGTCCGCCCATGTCCAGCAGGAAGGCGTCCAGCTGGGCCTGCCGGGTGACCAGGGTGCGGCTGGTGGTGCGGAGGTTGTCCAGGGTGCGGGCCAGGTCGGGGACGGCCTTGGCGTATGCGCCGGCGACCGCCGGGAGCCGGGCCAGGTCGGTGCGGAGCGGGGCCAGGCCGGGGTCGAGGTCGGTGAGGTAGGTGTTCAGCTGGTCGATGTAGCCGCCCAGCCGGTAGCCGCGGCCGTCGAGGGCGCCGGCCAGCGCGCCCAGGGTGGCACTGACCTTGGCCGGCTGGACGGCGGTCAGCAGCTGGTAGAGGTTCTGGAACAGGGTGTTGATCTCGGTGCCCACCCGGGCCGAGGTGAGGACGGCTCCCGCGCTGATCCGCGGACCGCCGCCGGAGCCGCCGGCCGGCGCCTCCAGGTCGACGTACTTGGTGCCGAAGACGGTGGGGGCGACGACCTCGGCGGTGACGTCGGCGGGGATGAACCGGACCTGGCGGGGGCTCAGGGCCAGAGTGAGCCGGGCTCCCCCGTCCACCGCCTGGACCGAGCGCACCTGGCCCACGGTGACCCCGCGCAGGGTGACGTCGGAGCCGGGAGCGGTCAGCAGACCCGAGCGGTCGGCCTCCACCGTCACCCGCACCGCCGGGGTGAAGACCTGGAGGTAGTCGGCGACCACCAGGCCGACCACGCCCAGCACCAGGACCGTGCCGAGCACGCCGAGCAGCCGGTTGCGCAGCCGCAGTGCCCGCTCGGTCCTGGGGGCGGCCCGGCGGGCGGCCCTGGGGCCCGGCCCGGGCGGGCGGGGCGAGCCGGGAGCGACGGTCAGCGCCATGTCACCACCTCACCTGGAGACGTGGAGGGTGTCGGAGTGGCCGTACAGGATCAGGCTCATGGCCAGGGCGACGAACATGATGCCGACCAGGGAGAGCCGCACCGCGCGGCCGACCGCCCGGCCGACCCCGGCCGGGCCGCCGCCGGCCGTGTAGCCGTAGTAGCAGTGCACCCCCATCACCACGACCGACATCACCAGCACTTCCAGGAAGGAGCTGAGGATGTCCCTGGGCACCAGGAAGGTGCCGAAGTAGTGGTCGTAGGAGCCGGAGGACTGGCCGTAGAAGTCGACCACGGTCAGCCGGGTGAGGGCGTAGGACATGAAGAGGGAGACCGCGTACAGCGGGGTGACCGCGACGAAGCCGGCGATCAGCCTGGTGGTGACCAGGTACGGCAGGGTGGGCACCGCCATCACCTCCAGGGCGTCCACCTCGTCGCTGATCCGCATCGCGCCGATCTCGGCGGTGAAGCCCGAGCCCACGGTGGCGATCAGCGCCACGCCGGCGATCAGGGGGGCGGAGATCCGGGTGTTCACATAGGCCGACACGAATCCACTGATCGCCTCCACACCGATGTTGGCGAGCTGCGAGTAGCCCTCCAGTGCGATCTCGACCCCGGCACTGCCGGTGAGGAAGGCGACGATCACCGCAGTGCCGCCGACCATGGCCAGCGCCCCGGTGCCGAAGGTGACGCCGGCCAGCTGGCGGACGATCTCCCGGTGGTAGCGGCCGAGCGCCCGGTACACCCACAGCAGGGACCTGGTGTAGAAGGAGAGTTGGTCGCCGATCGTCTCCAGGGTGCGGAGCACCGCCGAGTCCGCGCCTCGGCGCCGCCGGGGAATCGTGTTCGCCACCGCGCCGCCCCCTATGCCCCGCCGCCGAGTTGCAGATAGACCGCGGTGATCAGCACGTTGAAGACGAACAGCAGGACGATGGCCAGGATGACGGTCTGGTTGACGGAGTCGCCGACGCCCTTGGCGCCGCCCGCGGTGGTGAGCCCGCGGTAGCAGGCGACCAGACCGGCGCAGAGCCCGAAGGACGCCGCCTTGATCTGGCTGACCACGAAGTCGGAGAGGTGGGTGAGGAGGGTCAGGTTGGCCGCGAACTGCCCCGGACTGGCGCCCTGCAGGGCCACAGAGAGGACATAGCCGGTGCCGATGGCGACCGCCGAGACGACGGCGTTCAGCAGCACCGCCACCAGAGTGGAGGCCAGCACCCGGGGCACCACCAGCCGGTGAACGGGGTCCACACCGAGCACCTGGAGGGCGTCGATCTCCTCGCGGATCTTCCGGGAGCCGAGGTCGGCGCAGATCGCCGTGGCCCCGGCTCCGGCCACCACCAGGACGCTGGCCATCGGCCCGATCTCCCGGATCACCGCCAGGCCGACGCCCGCGCCGGCCAGGTCGATCGCGCCGATCTGCATCAGCAGCTGGTTGACCAGGTAGATGACCACCCCGAGGAAGGGCACCGTGAGCATGATCGCCGGGAAGATCGAGACCCCGGCGATGAACACCGTCTGCTCCAGGAACTCCCGCAGCTGGAACGGGCGCCGGAACATCGCCCGGAAGGTGTCCAGGGACATCGCGAAGAAGCCGCCGATGGGCGCCAGCGGCCGGGTGATCAGGTCTCTCTCCGCCATCACACCCGCCTCTGGCGAGCGGACGCATCGCAAGGCATCATGCGGTCCTCCGGTTGGGGCGGAGTCTGGTCCCTGGCAGGCGCGTACTCGGCGATGGCGCAGGTCCTCCCGAGATCGAAGCTCTCGGGACTCTAGTAACCGGAATCTACTGAAACAAGAGTCATGCCGGAGAAATTTGACGACCCGTCAGTAACTCGCCAGAGGGGCTGTGACCTCACAAGACGTCAGAACGGGACTCCGCAGCGGAGCAGGACGTTGGCGTACGGGCGCGCCTCGCCGGTGCGCACCACGAGGCGCGCGCCGGCCGTGCGCGCCTTGAGCTCCGCATGCGGGATCAGCTCCAGCGCCGGACCCGGGAAGGCCGCGGAGAGCCGGCGGAGCACCTCGGGGTTGGCCTCCTCGGCCTCGGCGGCGGCCACCGCCCCCTCGAAGACCAGCTCCGCCAGCAGCCCCTCCAGCACCTCGGCGAAGGACGGCACCCCGAAGCGGAAGGCCAGGTCCACCACCCGCGGTCCGTCCGGGATGGGCAGTCCGGCGTCGCAGACCACCACCTGGTCCGTGTGGCCGAGCGCGGCCAACCGGCCGGCCAGCGCCCGGTTGATGATCCCGGAGCGCTTCACCGGAACTCCCCACCCTCTACACTGTCTGCACTGTCGAGCGCCGTCAGCTCCGCCGGGGTCGGATACGAGGCCTGCGCGCCGGGCTTGGTGACCGCGGCCGCCCCGACCCGGGCGGCGAAGGCCGCCGCCCCGGCGAGGGACTCCCCCGCCCGAGCCGCCAGGCGAGCGCCGCGGTGAAGGCGTCCCCCGCGCCGGTGGTGTCCACCGCCTTCACCCGGGGGCTGGGCACCCGGGTGGTGGCCACCGTACCGCTCCCGTCGGCCTCCGCGATCACCGCGCCCGCCGCGCCCAGGGTCACCACCACCGACCGGCAGCCGGCCTCGCCGACCAGGGCCCGCGCCCAGTCCTCCGGGGCGTCCCGCCGGTCCGGAACCTCCTTCTCCGACGTGTCCGATCCGGCTTCTGACGGGCCGTCACCCAGCAGTACGGCCGCCTCGTGCTCGTTGACCACCAGCGGGTC
The DNA here is from genome assembly GCF_000744815.1 of Phaeacidiphilus oryzae TH49. Classification (NCBI taxonomy): domain Bacteria; kingdom Bacillati; phylum Actinomycetota; class Actinomycetes; order Kitasatosporales; family Streptomycetaceae; genus Phaeacidiphilus; species Phaeacidiphilus oryzae. The sequence goes on along the minus strand of NZ_JQMQ01000004.1, from coordinate 348,403 downwards.
GCAGACGGCCAGCACCTCGGCGGGCAGCCGGGCCGGCGGCGAGGGGTTGAGGACCACCCGGGTGCCGTTCCGCCGGGCGACGGCCGCGGCCTCGGCGACCGTCTCCAGCGGGATCTCCAGCTGCAGGGAGATCACCCGGGCCCCGGCCAGCAGCGGCTCGGCCGCCCGGACGTCCGCCGGGGTGAGCCGGGCGTTGGCGCCGGGCGAGACCACGATGCTGTTGTCCCCGTCCGGGTCGACGGTGATCAGCGCCACCCCGGTGGCCGCGCCGCCCGTGAGGAGGGCGCCGGTGTCCACCCCGGCGTCCCGCAGCGAGGTGGTGAGCAGCTGCCCGTGGGCGTCCTCGCCGACCCGGCCGAGGAGCGCGGTGGCGGCCCCCAGCCGTGCCGCGGCCACCGCCTGGTTGGCGCCCTTCCCGCCCGGGTGGACGACCAGGTCGGAGCCGAGGACGGTCTCCCCCGCCCCCGGCCGGCGCTCCACCCCGACCACCAGATCGGCGTTGGCCGAGCCCACGACCACCAGTTCCCAGTCGCGCGTGTCCACTCTCTGCCCTTCTGCTTCCTGTGCTGCCACCGGCTCCCCGACTCCCGTCAGGGCTTGAACGCGGCGACGTTCCCCTTGGTGACGACCTCAACCGCCACCTTGACATTCGACGGGACGCTCTGCCCCTTGATCGCCCGAACGGCGTTCAGCACGGCCAGCTGCCCGAGCTGGGAGGGCCGCTGGGCGACGTCCGCCGCCTCGGTGCCGGCCCGCACCGCGGCCAGCCCCTCGGCCTCCCCGTCGAAGCCCACCACCTTGACCTTTCCGGCCTTGGCGCCGAGCGCCTTGATCGCGCCCAGGGCCATCTCGTCGTTGGCGGCGAAGACCCCCGCCACGTCCGGGTGCGCCTGGAGGAGGTTGCTCATCACGTCCAGGCCCTTGGTGCGGTCGAAGTCCGCGGGCTGCTCGGCGACGATCCTGATCCCCGGGTAGGCGGCGATCCCGGCCTTGAAGCCCTGTTCGCGCTCCTGCGCGGCGGAGGTGCCCGCGGTGCCCTGCAGCACCACGATGCTGCCCTGCCCGCCGAGCTGCTCGGCCAGCGCCCGGGCGGCGAGCCGGCCGCCGGTGACGTTGTCCGAGGCGACCAGGCTGGTGATCGGCGCGCCGGTGACGCCCCGGTCCACCGCGATCACCGGCACCTTGGACTTCGCCGCGAGCTTCGCCGAGGGGGCGGCGGCGTTGGAGTCCACCGGGTTGAGGACGACCGCCTGGTCGTTCTGGCTGAGGAAGTTGGAGACCTGGTCGGCCTGGGCCGAGGCGTCGTTGTCCGCGTTGGTGATGGTCAGGTCCACCCCCAGCTTCCTGGCCTCGGCCTGGGCGCCGGAGCGCACCGAGACGAAGAAGGGGTCGTTCAGGGTGGACAGCGTCAGCCCCACCTTGGGCTTCGAACTGCCGCCCGAGCGGTACGCGTTGACCCCGATCACCAGGCCGAGGACGACCACCACGGCGGCCGCGCCGAGCAGCCCGTCCCGCATCCGGCGTCCGCCGCCGGAGCCGCCCGCGACCGCGCCGGCGCCCGCGCTGGTCCCGGCCGCGGAGGCCCGGGCACTGCGCCGCCGCAGCGTGTCCAGCAGCACGGCCAGCGCGATCACCACGCCGATCACCACCTGCTGCCAGAACGAGGAGACGTTCAGCAGGTTGAGCCCGTTCCGCAGGACGGCCAGGATCAGCGCGCCGATGAAGGTGCCGGAGGCCTTGCCCTTGCCGCCGGAGAGGCTGGCCCCGCCGATCACCACGGCGGCGATGGCGTCCAGCTCGTAGCCGTTGGCGGCGTCCGGCTGCGCGGAGGCGAGCCTGGAGGCGAGGACGATGCCGGCGATCGCGGCGAAGAGGCCGGAGAGGCCGTAGATCACCAGCTTCTGCTTCTTGACCCGGATCCCGGAGAGCCGGGCCGCCTCCTCGTTGCCGCCGATCGCGTACATGGTGCGGCCGATGTAGGTGCGGCCCAGGATGACCGCGGTGACCGCGCCCATCACCAGCATCACCAGCACGGGCACCGGCAGCCAGCCGCCGAGGGTCTCGCCGAGGCCGGAGACCGAGGACGGGAAGGCGATCGGGCTGCCCTGGGAGATCACCATGGCGAGGCCGCGGCCGACCGAGAGCATCGCCAGGGTGGCGATGAACGGCGGCAGCTTGCCGAAGGAGATCAGCACGCCGTTGAGCAGTCCACCGGCCACGCCCGTGACCAGCGACACGATCACCGCCAGCCAGACCGGCAGACCGCCGCTGGAGGCCAGCCAGGCGAGGACGATCGCGGAGAGCGCGGCCATCGAGCCGACCGAGAGGTCGATCCCGGCCGAGACGATGACGAAGGTGACGCCGAAGGCGAGCACCGCGTCCACCGCCGCCTGCACACCGACGTTCAGCAGGTTGCTGGTCGTCAGGAAGCTGCCGGAGAGCACCGACAGCACCACCACCAGCAGCAGAAGGGCGACCAGTGCCCCGTTCTCCAGCAGGAGCCGGCGCAGTCCGCCGTCTCTGCCGCGGCCGCCCGCGGCCTGGCGCTCCATCACCTCAGTGGCCATGGGAGATTCCCACCTTTCCCTCCGCCGGCTCCGTTGCCGACGAGCCCGTTTCCCACGATTCGGTTACCGCCAGAGCCATCACGTCGTCCTGGCTCGCCCGCGCGGGGTCCAGTTCCCCCGCGATCCGCCCCTGCGCCATCACCAGCACCCGGTCGCTCATCCCGAGCACCTCGGGCAGGTCGCTGGAGACCATCAGCACCGCGTGCCCCGACGCGGTGAGCTCGTTGACGAGCTGGTAGATCTCGACCTTGGCGCCGACGTCGATGCCGCGGGTCGGCTCGTCCAGGATCAGCACCCGGGAGCCGGCCAGCAGCCACTTGCCGATCACCAGCTTCTGCTGGTTGCCGCCGGAGAGGGTGCCGGCCGGCTGGTCGAGCCCGGCCATCCGGACCCTGAGCCGCTCGGCGATGCCGGCCGCGGAGGCGCGCTGCCCGGAGCGGTCCACGAAGCCGTAGCGGGCCGTGCGGCCCAGCGTCACCAGGCCGAGGTTCTCCTCGATCGGGGCGTCCAGCACCAGGCCCTGCGCCTTGCGGTCCTCCGGGACCAGGCCGATCCCGGCCGCCATCGCCGCGTTGACGTCGCCCGGCCGCACTGGCCGGCCCTCGACCTCGACACTCCCGGAGTCGTAGGGGTCCGCGCCGAACACCGCCCGCACCACCTCGGTGCGGCCGGCGCCGACCAGACCGGCCAGGCCGACCACCTCGCCGGCCCGCACCTCGAAGTCCACGTCCCGGAAGACGCCGGCACTGGTGAGGCCGCGCACCCGGAGCAGCGGTTCGCCCAACTCCGGGCGCTCGCGCGGATACTGGGCCTCGATCTCGCGGCCGACCATCAGCCGCACCAGCTCGTCCTGGTCGGTGTCGGCCGGCACCTGGTCGACGCTGCGGCCGTCCCGCAGGACGGTGACCCGGTCGCCGAGGGCGGCGATCTCCTCCAGGTGGTGGGTGATGAAGACGACGCCGACACCGTCCGCGCGCAGCGCCCGGACGATGGCGAAGAGCTTCTCCACCTCCTCGGTGGTGAGCACCGCGGTCGGCTCGTCCATGATCAGTACCCGGGCGCGAAGGCTGAGCGCCTTGGCGATCTCCACCATCTGCCGCCCGGCTATCCCGAGTTCGGCGACCCGGGTGCGCGGCGGCACGTCCAGGCCGACCCGCTTCAGCAGCTCGGCGGCCTCCTCCTGCATCCGGCGCCGGTCCACGAAGCCGTACCGCCGGGGCTGGCGGCCGAGGAAGATGTTCTCCGCCACGCTGAGCTCGGGCACCAGGTTGAACTCCTGGTAGATGGTGGCGATGCCGAGCCGCTCGGCGTCCTGGGCGCCGTTGATCCGCACCTCCGCGCCGTCCACCAGGACGCGGCCGCGGTCCGGCCGGTGCGCCCCGGAGAGGACCTTGATCAGGGTGCTCTTGCCGGCGCCGTTCTCGCCGAGGAGGACGTGCACCTCGCCCCGGCGGAGGTCGAAGTCCACCCGGTCCAGGGCGACCACACCGGGGAAGGTCTTGCGCACGCCCTCCAGGCGCAGCAGTTCGGCGGAGCCGGCCGGGGGTTCCGGCGGATCCGGCGGGGTGCTCGATGGAGCCACGCTGCTCATCGACTACTCCTTGTCGGGGACACTCTTGGCGGGGTCGGGTTCAGGTTCTCTCGGGCTCTCCGCAGGAGCGGCGGGCGACCAGCCGCGCGGAGAGGGTGACCGAGGAGGCGGTGCGCCCCTCGATCCGGTCGGCCAGCGCACGCACCGCGGCCCGCCCGAGCTCCCGGGTGGGCTGCGCGATCGCGGTGATCGGCGGCGCGGTGTGCGGGAACCAGGGGATGTCGTCGAAGGCGGCCAGCGCGATGTCCTCGGGGACGCGCAGGCCGCGGCCGCGGAACTCGTCCAGGGCGCCCAGCGCCATCAGGTTGTCCGCGGCGAAGACCGCGTCCGGCGGCTCCGGCAGCTCCAGGAAGCCGGCGGCCGAGCGGCGGCCGCTGTCCGCCTGGAAGTCCCCCTGCCCGATGTACTCCTGAGGGAGCGTCAGGCCGAGTTCCGCGAGCGCCGCGCGGAAGGCGCCGATCCGCTCGCGGCCGGTGGTGGTGGCCGCGGGCCCCGCGATGATGGCCAGCCGGCGGCGGCCGAGCGCGTGGAGGTGGCGGACCAGGTCGCGGATCGCGGCGCAGCCGTCGGCGCGGACCACCGGGACGCCGTCCAGGCCGGGGATCCACCGGTCCACGAAGACCAGCGGCACGGAGCCCTCCCGGACGGTCTCCCGCAGCAGCGGGGACGCTCCGTCGGCCGGGCTGAGCAGCAGTCCGTCGATCCGTCGGTCCAGGAGGGTGGCGATGTGGTGGTCCTGGAGCCGCGGCTGCTCGTCGGCGTTGCCGATGACCACGCTGTAGCCGAGCGCCCTGGCCTCGTCCTCGACCGCCCGGGCCAGCTCGGTGAAGAAGGGGTTGAGGACGTCGCTGACGACCAGGCCGATGGTCCGGGTCTGGGCCGTGCGCAGCGAGCGGGCCAGGGCGTTCGGCCGGTACTCCAGCTCGGCGACGGCCGCGAGCACCCGGGCGCGGGTGTCCGGGCTGACCGCGGGGTGCTCGTTGAGCACGCGGGAGACGGTGGCCGCGGAGACGCCCGCGCGGGCGGCGACGTCCTTGATGCTCGCCATCGAGCGCCCTCCTCCGACTGATCCACCCATGGAATCGATTACACGAGAGATTGGAATCGATTCCACACTCCCTTGGCAAGAGCCGAGTCCGGATTGTGATCTACCGCGCCGCCGGGCGACTCGCCGCCGCAGGGATCCGCAGGTTGCACCGGTTCGCGCCAGAATGGTGGGTAGCCGAGCATCAAGAGCCGCCACCCCCCCTTCTGGAGGCGTCGAAGCATGCCGATCGCCACGATCAACCCCGCCACCGCCGAGACCCTGGAGACGTTCGAGCCGTTCACGGACGAGCAGATCGAGGAGCGGATCGCCCGCTCCGAGGCCGCCTTCGCCGGCTACCACGCGATGGACCCGGACTCCCGGGCCAAACTGCTGCGCTCCGCCGCCGACGTCCTGGACGACCAGCTGGACGAGCTGGCCCGCACGGTCACCCTGGAGATGGGCAAGCCGCTCGCCCAGGCCCGGGCCGAGGTCCAGAAGTGCGCCAAGGCGCTCCGCTGGTACGCCGCCCACGCCCGCGCGCTGCTCGCCGACGAGCGCCCCACCCCGGAGGACATCGCCGACACCGGCGCCCGCGACGCCTACGTACGACTGCGCCCGCTCGGCCCGGTGCTGGCCGTGATGCCGTGGAACTTCCCGCTGTGGCAGGTGATCAGGTTCGCCGCCCCCGCCCTGCTGGCCGGGAACACCGCGCTGCTGAAGCACGCCTCCAACGTCCCGCGGACGGCGCTGGCCCTGGAGAAGGTCTTCGACCGGGCGGGCTTCCCGGTCGGCGCCTTCCAGACGCTGCTGGTCCCGTCGAGCGCCATCGAGGGCGTGCTGCGCGACCCGCGGGTGGCCGCGGTGACCCTCACCGGCAGCGAGGGCGCCGGGCGCGCGGTCGCCGAGATCGCCGGCAGCGAGGCCAAGAAGTCGGTGCTCGAACTCGGCGGCAGCGACCCCTTCCTGGTGCTGCCCTCGGCGGACGTGGCGAAGGCGGCCGAGGTGGCGGTGACCGCCCGGGTGCAGAACAACGGGCAGTCCTGCATCGCGGCCAAGCGCTTCATCGTCCACGAGGCCGTCTTCGACGAGTTCTCCCGGGCCTTCGTCGAGGCGATGCGGGCGCTGCGGGTCGGCGACCCGATGGCCGAGGAGACCAAGGTCGGCCCGCTGGCCACCGAGTCCGGGCTGACGGAGGTCGAGGAGCAGGTCGCGGACGCCAGGGAGAAGGGCGCGACGGTGCTCTGCGGCGGCGAGCGGCCGAACGGCCTCGGCGCGGGGTGGTACTACTCCCCCACCGTGGTCACCGACCTCACCCCGGAGACGCGGATGCACACCGAGGAGGTCTTCGGGCCGGTCGCCTCGCTCTACCGGGTGGGCTCCCTGGACGAGGCGATCGCCCTGGCCAACGACACCCGCTACGGCCTCAGCTCCAACGCCTGGACCCAGGACGCCGAGGAGCAGCGCCGGCTGATCGCCGAGCTGCGCGCGGGCGCGGTCTACCTCAACGGCATGACCGCCTCCCACCCGGCGCTTCCCTTCGGCGGCATCAAGCGCTCCGGCTACGGCCGGGAGCTCGCCGGCCACGGCCTGCGCGAGTTCTGCAACGTCACCACGGTGTGGGTCGGCTGACGCCGGCCTTCTCAGCCGGCCGCGGGGGTGGGCTCTGGCTCTGGCCGGACGTTCGATCGTCGAGCAGCTCCGCCCCGCACGATCATCCGGCACCGGCACCGGAGAGGTGAAGAATCTGCGAACCCGTCCGCTTCCGCGGACCGCGCCCCTCCGCTCACTGGAGACTGGTGGGGTGCGAACTCTGTACGGCGGGGGCGCGGCGGGGGCGCCGTTCGCGGGGACCACCGCCACCGCGACCGCGACCGCGACCGCCACGGCCACGGCCACCGGCCGCCTTGAGGTGGCGCGCGTGGCCGGGATATGGCGGGCGCGGCCGGTCTGGCATCCGGGCCTGCGCCCGTACCTCCTCGACTACGCCGGCTACTGGGAGGCCGTGCCGTCCCCGTACCAGGTGCGGATGGTGCCGAGCGCCCGCGCGGTGCTGGTGATCAGCCTCGGGGAGCCGTTCTCCGACGTCCGGCGGCTGGGCGCGACCGGGGCCGGCAGCGGGCGGATCGGCTCCCTGGTAGTGGGGCTGGCCGACGGGCCAGCCCAGTGCGTCCATCCCGGCGGTCAGGAGGCGATCCGGCTGGAGTTCACGCCGCTCGGCGCCTACCGCCTCCTCGGCCTGCCCATGCGGGAGCTGACCGGCCAGGTCATCGAGCTCCGGGACCTGCTGGGCCGGCAGGCCGGCGAGCTGGTGGAGCGGCTGGCGGCCACCAGGGACTGGGAGCGCCGCTTCGACCTGCTGGACGCGGCCCTGCTGGCCCGGCTGGCGGACGGGCCCTCCCCCGCGCCCGAGGTGGTCCGCGCCTGGCAGCTCCTCGCGGGCAGCGCGGGCACCCTGCCGATCGGCCGGATCGCGGCCGAGGTCGGGTGGAGCCAGCGGTATCTGGGCCGGCGCTTCGCCGAGCAGATCGGGCTGACGCCCAAGGTCTCCGCGCGCGTCCTGCGCTTCGGCCGGGCCGTGGCGCTGCTCGACCGCGGTGCGACCGCAACCGAGACCGCGACCGCCGCCGGCTACTTCGACCAGGCCCACCTCACCCGAGAGTTCCGCGCCCTCTCTGGCACCACCCCCCGCCGCATGCTCACCACCCGCCGCAGCGAGGGCGCTTTGGAACTGTGAACGCCGGGCGCGGAAGCGCAGAGCGGGGAAGCGCAGGGCGGGGCCCCACGCGGGCGCGGAACGCGCGGGGTGGCGGGCGCCGCACCCGGCGGTGGCTGCCCGGGGTGGTTCGGGCTTCGTTGCCGGGTGCGGTGGATCTCGCGGCTGGGCGCGGGTTTCCGCGGCCCTCGGGCGCTGGCCGGCCCTGCGGAGCGGTCAGCCCGCCGCGGCGGCGGTCAGTGCCTCCAGGGCGCTGGCCTGGGTGCGCCAGGAGGTGGCGTTGGGGGTGGTGCCGGCCCAGCGCTCACCGAGGTTGTTGAGGGAGTCCCGGTCCGTGGACCAGATGGAGTCGGCCTGGGTCCGGATGTAGTCGCGGTAGGCCGGCGCGCCTGTCGCCCGCGCCAGATCGGCGAAGTTGCGGATGAAGATGCCCTTGAACTGCCGCTGGTTGTCGTCGCAGGAGCCCTGGCCGAGGTCGCAGGACTCGGTGAGGATGCCGTTCACGGTCAGCTGGCCGCTGCTCATCGCGGTGTCCGCGAGGCGGCGCGCGGTGGCCAGCGCGGTCGCGTCGCCGGTGTCCTTCCAGAGCTCGGTCAGGCCGCCGATGGCGAGGCCCTGGTTGTAGCTCCAGACGGTCTGGCCGTTGTTCTGGCAGGTGTCGGTCAGGCCGTCGTTGACCAGCCCCTGGGAGTCGATCAGCCCGCTGGACATGTACCAGGCCCCGGCCGTCCTGGCCCGGTCGAGCCACTGGGTGTCGCCCGGGATCGCCTGGTGCAGCTCAGCCGTGAAGAGCAGGTACAGCCCGCTGGTGACGGCGTTCTTGTAGGTCTTCTCGATGCTCCACCACTCGCCGCCCCCGCAGGTGCCCGGGTCCCAGTACTGGTTGAGGAAGTCCCCGATGGTCTGCGTGGTGGCCAGGTAGCGCGCCTGGTGGGTGTAGTCGTACGCGGTGAGCCAGGCCAGGCCCCACCAGCCCGTGTCGTCGACCGCGCGGGAGATGAAGTTCCCCTGGATCGCGTCCGAGCTGCGCACTCCGGCCGGGAACGCCTGGTGGTTCTCGTCGAAGGTGCGGGCGACCACCCAGTCGTAGTCGTGGGTGCCGGCGGTCCGCTCGTAGTCGATCAGGGCGGTCAGGGTGGCCGCCGAGTTCCACCAACTGCTGGGCCACCAGCCGCTGTAGGGGTCGTAGGACCACATCAGGGCGTCCGCCGCGGCGGCCGCCTTCGAGGGCGCGGGCCGCGACCACTCCGTGCAGCTCGCGGCCGACTGGCCGGCGGGCCGGAGGCAGGCGCGGAGGGCGCCGCCGTAGAGGAGGCCGCGCGGATCGCGGGAGGCGAACATCGAGGTGGCGGCGGTGGACGCACCGGCGCGTGCGGCGGTGAGGCCGAGCTGCCCGCCGTCCGGTGTGCTCGCGCCGCCGTCCCAGGAGCGCTCGATCCAGATCCGGTCGCCGGGGCGGGCGGCGGCCAGGCCGGCCCAGCCCATCCGGTCGCGCTGGTCGGCGTGGAGGGCGAGGGTGCGTCCGTCGACCGCGACCTCGGGCACCGGTACGGCGTCGCCCGCCGCCTGGGAGGAGGGGGTCCCGTCGCAGAGGGTGTCGCAGTCCTTGGGGTACGCCCAGCCGGTGCAGGACTGCCGGCCGGCGGTGGCGGCGCAGGCGCGGACCCAGCCGCGGCGGTGGCCGCGTGGGTCAGTGATGTTGTATAGCGCCGTGGCGGCCGTGCCGCCGGTGCCGGACAGCGCGGTGGTGCCCAGCGTCTCGTGGTCGGTGCCGGCGTTCCAGGTGCGCTCGACCCAGACGGTGTCGGACGCGCTGCCGCCCGCCAGGACTCCCCAGGCCATGTCGTCCTTGGCGGAGACGTGCAGTGTCAGCAGCCCGGCGCCGACGCGGCGGGCGGGAACCGGCGCACTGTCGCCCTGCGCCTGCGCGGCGCCGACACCGTCGCAGGACAGGACGCAGACCGCGGTGCCGTCGGCGGAAGCGGCGCCGGCGGCGGGAGCGGCGCCAGAAGCGGCGGCACCGGCGTCCACCGCCGTCGGCGCGGACGCCCGCGCCTGCGCGGCCGGAGTCGCGAGGGCGAGGCCGACGGCGGTGAGCAGGGCCAGCCCGAAGGCGAGCAGCCGGCCGGCGGCGCCACCGCCGCGGATGCCGGGCGAGAGAGCAGGGGGTCTCACATCAACCTCCACGACAACGTTGTCAGGAGCGCCAACGGCCTTACCGGCGTTGGTTTCTGACGGGTCGCCGGAAGATTACCCGGGGCCGCGGACGGTGTAAACGAGGCGGCAGTCCCCCGCCGGTACGGCAGTCGCGGACGGGAACGGCGGCCGCAGGCGGGGCGGGACCGGCCGAGGGGCCGCCGCCGGCGGCGGCCATCGCGCCGGCGCCGGCGAGCGGGTCCCCTCGGTACCCGGACCCTCCTCCCTCAGGAGAGGCGGTGGCTCTCCGGCGGGCCCAGGTAGGACCAGCGGAGGCCGCCGGTGTCGATGACGAGCTTGTGGAGGATCACCGTCGGGTCGACCATCCAGAACCGCAGGGTGTGGTTGCCGGCCGCGGCGATGCTGTGGCTGGTGGTGGTCGCGTTGACGTTGTTGGACGTGTTGCGGGCCCAGGCGTCGTTCAGGGTGGCGTCCACCGAGCCGGTCGCGGTGACGATGTCCACGCTCTGCGGCGCGGCGCCGTCGAAGGAGACGGCGTAGGCCAGGCTGCCCGAGGCCAGCGCGTGGTTGCGCGGGGAGAGGTAGGCGGTGACCCGCACCTCGCCCGGCGCCAGGAGCACCACGTCGTACTCCAGCCGCGGCGAGTCCGCCGCCCCCGGGGTCTGGCGGGCCGCGGTGACCGGGAAGGGCGTCACCACCGAGCCGTCCCGGCCGAGGTCGGCGAGGGTGGTCCAGTCGATCCCGGCGCTGCCGCCGAACGCGCGCGAGTAGTGCGGCGCGAGGATCGAGACATGGCCGTCGGCCTCGACGTGGCCGCGGGCCCCCGCGGGCAGCGACGGGTTCTCCACCAGCGCCGTGACCACCACCTCGGTGCCCTCGCTTCCGCTCACGGTGAGCGGAACGCGGGTGGTGCCGCGGGGCGCCCGCGCCCAGTCGGCGCGCAGTTCGAGCCGGGTCTCGGTGTCGATCCGTCCGCTCGGAGAGCCGACCGTCAGCCAGGACGCGCCGGAGCGGACGGTGTAGTCGAAGGGCTGCGAGCCGCGGTTGAAGATCTCGATGTACGGCGGCGGAGCGGCCGACCAGCGGCTCAGCGCGGGCAGCACCGCGTCGGCCGCCGGGGACTGCGGCCACCACGCGGTCTCGGTGCCGTCCAGCGCCACCCCCATCTCGGCGCCCGGGGCGAGGGTGATCCGCTGAACCGCCGGGAAGACCATGTCCGGCAGCGGCGGCTGCTGCCAGGAGGCGTCCGAGCCGTATCGGGCGACATCGCCGTAGTCCAGGTGCGGCTGGATCATGAACCCGGCCCACTTGCCGTTCGCCACCTGGGAGTTGTAGGCCTGCTGGAGGTCCTGGTCGGTGGCGAAGCAGGCGGCCGTCCGGTCGGCGAGCGCATTGGTGGCGGCCCGGCCCTGGGCGGCGTAGCGGAGGTTGGTGAACTCGGCCTGGCGGAGCGCGTAGACGTTGGCGGTGGCCCGCACCGGGTAGCCGACGAGCTCGGTGAAGGCGTCCTGGGCGGAGGCCGGGAGGGCGCGGGCGATCCGCTCGGCCTCGTCGGCCAGCTCCTGCCAGTCGGCGGTGACCCGTTCCAGCTCGCGGTAGTTGGCGGGGGCGAAAGGGGTGGCCGCGTCGTCGTTGTGGACGGTGCCGTCGGCGGCGGTGGTGATCCGCCGGTTGAGCAGCTCGGGCTTGCGGCGGGCCTGGAGGACGCCGTACCGGTGGAGCACCGCGCCGATCGCGGCGGCCTGCTCCGCGCCCAGGTTCTGCCGGGCGAACCGGACCTGCCACTCGGTCAGCCGCTCCAGCGGCCAGCGGTCCGGGTTCCAGGAGTAGTCCAGGAAGAACTGGACGGCCGCCTCGTGCTTCTTGAAGACGCCGGCGTTGAGCATCCAGAGGCTGCTGTCGCCGTAGGCGGTGACCTGGTGGAGCTGCTCCCACATGTTGGCCAGGTTGGAGGTCGACAGCCACATGTAGTTGCGGCCGGCGCCCACGTAGTCGTCGTGGTAGTAGATCCCGTAGCCGCCGGAGCGCGCGGGCTCCGCCGGATCCGGGAGCATCCGCATGTTGCCCCAGTTGTCGTCGCAGAGGTTGATGATGACGTCGCTCGGGGCGCGCAGGCCCTCGGCCCAGTAGCGCTGCACCTCCTTGTAGAGGGTCCAGCACTGCGGGGTGAGGGCCGCGTCCTTGCCGGTGACCTCGGCGATGATCTGCCGCTGGGCGTCGATGATCTGCTGCATCAGGTCGATGCCGGCGCCGTCGGTGAGCGCGGTGTCGCCGTTCCCGCGCATGCCGATGGTGACCACGCCCTCGATCTTCTGGTCCACCATCCGCTGGATGCCCTCGCGCCAGTAGGCCTTCAGGGCGTCGGAGTTGTAGCGGAAGGACCATTCGCCTGTGCCGCCGTAGGGGTCGTGGCCCGGGGTGGTGATGTTGCCCTGGGCGTCCCGTACGGCCGGGACGGCGAAGCGGTTCCACTCCTCGATCCCGCGCAGCATCGGCGCCTCGTGGGAGGTGCCCATCACCACTCCGTAGGCGGTGGCGGTGGCGTGGTTCTGCGGGTCGTCCAGGGCGAAGGCGCGGCCCCAGACCGCCGGCCAGAGGTAGTTGGCCTTCAGCCGCAGCATCACCTCGAAGATCCGGGCGTAGAAGAAGTGGTTGAGCCCGCCGGGGTAGCCGGCCGCGAGGCCCTTGCCGAAGTAGGAGACGGCCCAGCTGTCCAGTACAGGGTTGTCGTCGTTGATGAAGAAGCCGCGGTAGCGGACGGCCGGGGTGCCCTGGGTGTGCCGGCCGGGGAGGATCCACAGCTGCTCGCGCGGGGTCGGGGCGGCGTCCGCCCACCAGTACCAGGGAGAGACGCCGATGCCGTAACTCACGTCGTACAGGCCGTAGATGGTGCCGCGCTGGTCGCTGCCGGCGATCACCAGGGCCCGGTCGACGCCGGGCAGCGGGCGGTCCACCACCTGCTGGAGGGAGGTCTCCCAGCGACCTGCGACGCCGCTGGTGTCGATCTTTCCTTCGGCGGCCAGCCGGTCGATGACCGGGCTGCGGCCGAGGGTGCCGATCAGCACGGCGGTGCGGGCCGCGGGCGGGGCCCCGGCGGCGGTGCTGAGCGCGGGGCGGTGCCGGTCACCCGCTTGAGGTCGTCGCGGAGGTCGCCGGCCGCGCGGACCACTCCGGGGTGGTCGGCACTGCCGTCCACCCACAGCGGCACCGGGCTGCCGCCGACGGCGAGCGGGAATCCGCCGGGCACCGGCTGGAAGCGGACGTAGGCGCCGGGGTCGGTCGGCTCGGCGGAGCCGGATCCGCCGCTCGCGCCGGCGCCGGCAGCCGCCGCGTCCGCCCAGGCCGTACCGGGCAGCAGCGCCGGCGCGGCCAGCGCGCCGAGCCCCAGAGCACCCATGGCGACCACCGAGCGGCGGCTCGGGCTGAAGGTGCCCCCGGGGCCGGGGGTCTCGCGTGATTCATCCATGCCGGCGGGTCCTCTTTCGAAAGTTTCTGACACCTACTCGCTTGCCAGCGGAGACCATAAGGTGACCACCGCCCGGCGTCAACGGATCTCGCAGCGTCAACTTCAGGCTCTGTACCTGCGGTTGGTGACCATGGAAAACATCCGCCCCAGTGGATTGACCGCGGCGCGGGGCCGCTCTATGGTCACGCGGCACGGGAAGTTTCGACCTGCCAAGCACAAGTTTCGAAACACCGCCACCCACCCAGAGGGGAACCACTTCGCATGTTCGCCCTGCCTTCGCCCTCGACTCTCTCCAGAGCCGCCCGACGGGCACTCGCCGGCTGCGCGGTCGTCGCGGCGGTCGCCGCGGGCGGCCTGGCCGGCGCCGGGTCCGCCTCCGCGGCCGGCTCCGCCGCCCCCGCGGGCTCGGCCCAGACCACCGGCGCGACCGCGCAGACGCTGCGTCAGCTCGCCGCCGCCGACGGCAAATACGTCGGCACCGCGGTGGACCCGATCTCCTACCTCGACACCGACCAGACCTTCCGGCAGATCACCGGCTCGCAGTTCAGCGCGGTCACCCCCGGGAACGCGATGAAGTGGGAGGTGGTGGAGCCGCAGCGGGGCACCTTCGACTGGAGCGGCGCCGACGAGCTGGTCTCCTTCGCCGAGGCCCACCACCAGCTGGTCCGGGGCCACAACCTGGTCTGGGACAGCCAGCTGCCGACCTGGCTGACCGGCGGGTCCTTCACCGACGCCCAGCTGAAGGCGATCCTCAGGCAGCACATCATCACCGAGGTCAGCCACTTCAAGGGCCGGATCTACGCCTGGGACGTGGTCAACGAGCCGTTCAACGAGGACGGCACCCTCAAGCAGACGATCTGGGAGAAGGCCCTCGGCCCCGGCTACATCGCCGACGCGATCCGCTGGGCCCACGAGGCCGACCCGCACGCCAAGCTGTACGTCAACGACTACAACATCGAGGGCGTCAACGCGAAGAGCGACGCCGCCTACGCGATGGCCAAGCGCTTCAAGGCGGAGGGCGTGCCGCTGGGCGGCATCGGCCTCGAGTCGCACTTCATCCTCGGCGAGCTGCCCACCGACATCAAGGCGAACATGCAGCGGTTCGCCGCGATCGGGGTGGACACCGCCGTCACCGAGCTCGACGACCGGATCCTCCTCCCGGCCACCGACGCCGACCTCCAGCAGCAGGCCGCCGACTTCGGCTCGGTCGCCGACGCCTGCCTGGCCGTCCGGCGCTGCGTCGGGGTCACGGTCTGGGGCTTCGACGACGGCGACTCCTGGATCCCCGGCTTCTTCACCGGCTACGGCGCGGCCACCCCGTACGACGCCGACTACCAGCCGAAGCCGGCGTACTACGCCCTGGCGAACGCCTTCGCCGCGGCGGCCGGCCGGCACTGAGCCGCGGTGCCCGCGCGGCGCGGTGAGGCCCCCGCCTCGCGCGGGCACCGGCTGGTTCCGCCGGGCCGGCCGGTCAGTTGAAGCCGAATCCGGGCGGCAGCGGCTGCTGCAGGAAAAGCCGGTCCGGTACGGCGGCGGCCAGCGCCCCGTATCCGGCCGGGTTCAAATGCAGGTGATCGCCGGAATCGTATTGCGGAAGAATGTTCCGGGGGTTCTGCGGATCCCGCGCAGCCTTGTCGAAATCGACCACCGCGTCGAATCGGCCGCTGTTCCTTATCCAGTCGTTGATCGCCTCGCGGGACTTCTCCCGATATCCCTGCGGATCGTCGTAGCCGGTGTTTCCGCCGAAGGGCGTCAGCGTCGCGCCGTACACCCGGATCCCCTGGGCGTGCGCCCGCCTGATGCTCTGGTCGTACGCGGCGATGACGTCCGCGGTGACCTGCTGCTGCGCCTGCGGGGTGGCGTCGGCGGTGCCGATGTCGTTGACGCCCTCGAAGACCAGCAGCCACTGGACGCCGCTCTGCGCCAGTACGTCGCGGTCCACCCGGGACAGCGCGTTGGGGCCCAGGCCGTCGTTGAGCAGCCGGTTGCCGCCGGCCGCCTGGTTGTCGACGGCGACCCGGGCAGTGCCGGGGTCGCGGCGCAGCCGGGCGGCGAGCTGGTCCGGCCAGCGGTCGTTCTGGTTGGTGGTCGACCCCCGGCCGTCGGAGAGGGAGTCGCCGAGGACGATGGCGGCCGCGCTGTCCCGGCCCGACCAGGACTCCACACCGCTGATGAAGTACCAGTGGTCGGCGGTGGCGGCGCCGCTCAGGTCGGTGTCGTCCAGATGGTCGCCGGCCTCCATGTAGGAGGTGGTCCGGGAGCCCGGGTGGGAGGTGAGGGCGGTCGACGCCTGACCCTGCGCCAGGTACATCGTGACGGTGAGGTTCGCTCCGGCCGGCACATGGAAGCCGACCGGGTCGGAGACCACCTGGGAGCCGGTCGGCACCACGGCGGAGGGCCGGCCGTCGAAGGTCAGCGCGTGCGAGCTGCCCGGCTGGATGCCGCTGACCCCGGCGGCGCCGCCGGCCGGCAGGGCGATCGAGGCGGCGGTGATCGGCAGCGCGGCCCCGCCGAAGGCGTTGGAGAACCGCAGCCGCAGCTGGTCGCCGCCCTGGGTGACGTGCACGGTCTGCCGGACGGTGCTGTTCACGAACACCGAGTCGGTGCCGGTGAAGGGCGCCGGCGGCATGTTCCCGGGCTCGGTCAGCTGCGGCATCGCGGTCCAGGTGTCCACCCAGTGGTCGCCGGACCCGGCCTGGGTGGCTCCCCCCACCGCGGCGACCGGCGAGGAGAAGGCGACCGTTCCGGCCAGCACGGCCGCCACCGCCCAACCCGCATAGGCGGATTTTCGATTCAATCCCACAGTGGGACACCTCCACTGAAATCCGATGGGGAACGCGGGCGACGCTAAACCGGCGGCCAGGGGGTGTCAATATCGGGGGCGAAGCCCGAAAATTTCGGCCCGGGAAGGGCTCGGCCGGTCCGTGATTCGGTATTTCGGGCGGGACTCGGCGAATGCCGGCCAGGACCGTTTTCCTGGCCGGTTCAGGACACGGCTGGGCGGCGCCTCCCATTCGGAGGCGCCGCCCATTCTCTCGGCCGGCGCGCCAGCGCGTCGTCCTCGCGGTGGCGCCGTCGGCGGCCGCTCAGTGGCTGCCCGCGGCCTGCTGGTGCTGCTGCTGCTGCTCGGCGAACTCCTGGAACGCGGCCAGGGCACGCGGACCGTACACCGTGCCCGGGCCGCCGTTCATCAGGATGGCCACGCCCATGGCCTCCGCGACCTCCTGCTCGCCGACCCCGTGCGCCACCGCGGCGTGGGCGTGGGCGGCGATGCAGCCGTCGCACTCCCGGGTGACCGCGATCGCCAGCGCGATCAGCTCCTTGGTCCGCGCGTCCAGTGCCCCCGGGGCCAGCGCGCTGTCGTGGAGTTCGTGGTAGCCCCGGTACACCTCGGGGATCAGATGACGCAGCTCCCGCGACGGGCGCCGCAGTTCCTCGCGGACGGTGGTGCCGTATCCCATGGCCCGCTCCTCCTTCGTCCGGCCTGCCGCCTGATGGCCCGTCCAGTGCAGCCCCGCCCCTGGCGCGGCGGCTAGGGCGGTGCGGGCCGGGGCGGTGGACCGATTGGCCCGGATCCCTGCCGCCGTGGTCAGGAGGCCGTGGCGGCGGCCAGCCGGCGGTGGACCTCGTCCATGTCCAGCGCCCGGGTCTGCTCGACGACCTGCTCTAGCGCCTTCTCCGGGAGTGCGCCGGCCTGCGAGAAGACCACCACCTTGTCCCGGACGACCATCAGGGTGGGAATCGAGGTGATGCCGAAGACCGCCGAGAGCTCCTGCTGCGCCTCGGTGTCGACCTTGGCGAAGGCGAGGTCCGGGTGCCGTTCCGAGACCCGCTCGAAGACCGGGCCGAACATCCGGCAGGGGCCGCACCAGGACGCCCAGAAGTCCACCAGCACGATGTCGTGGTCGGTCACCGTCTGCTCGAAGTTGCCGGCGGTGAGTTCGATGGTCGCCATGTCGCCTCCAGGGCTCGCTCGGGGCTGTCACATACCCCCATGGGTATGTAACCCCGAGGTGGCCGCGGGCATTCCCGACCGTCCGGACGACAGTGGTCCCGTGCGCCTCACCAGATGCGGAAGCCCTCGGTCACCGCGGCCTCCTCCAGGAAGGCGACGAAGCGGTCCCACACCTCGGGCGCCGGATCGTCCTCGTCCTCCCCCGCGGCGGATTGCGGGCGGCGGTTGCGCCAGCGCTTGAGGGCGGCCTGGGTCTCGTCGGCGGTCACCTCCCAGCCGGTGCCGCCGAACTCCAGTGCCTCGGCGGGCAGCACCCGGCGGCCAGGTTCGTCCTGCGGCGCCGTCATCCCGTACCGGTGCGCCCAGTGACGGATCGTCTCCAGGTCGGCCTTGTCCAACTCGATCTGCCCCGGCCGCTCCCGCAGCGGCATCGGATGCAGCGTCATCGCCGTGAACAGCATCGCCTCTCCTCTCGCCGACTCGCCCTGACTCCAGCATGCGGCGGAAGCCGCCGCCCGCGCAGTGCGACGCGCGGGGATCGGCTGGGCCGTTCGGGGGCGATCGCCCCAGCCGCGCCAGGCATCCCTGACGAAACGTCAGCGACTACCCAGACGGCGGCGGTCGAGCCCGACGGCGTCAGGAAAGCGTCAAGAGGGGAGCCGCCGGCGTATACGGACCGTCAAGGGGCCGCCCGCCGGGGGCCGGAGCGAGGGAGGGTGGAATCGACGGCCGCAGGCCGCGGCCGGGCGCAGACGAGCGAACGGAGGACGAGCCGTGTTCCTCCTCGATCCGCGAACCACCCCGAAGCAGCCGTATCGGCCGCCGCAGCCGCAGCGGCCCCCGCGGTCCCGGCGGCCCACTCCGGCGCCGGACACCTTTCTGGCCGACCTGGCCCTGCCGCTGGCGTACGCCTCCGCCGCAGTGCTGTCGGTGGTCCTGCTGCTCGCGCTGGGCCATCGCTACGCCCTGGTGGCGATCGTGCTGTTCGGCTGCCTGGCGGCGATCGCCGCCGTGCCCGCACGGCTCGTCTGGTCGCCGGTGATCGGCCTGGTCTGCTGGCTCTTCGTGGACGGCTTCCTCCTCGGCAGCGGCGGGGCGCTGGCCCTGCGCACCGGGTACGACCGGCTGGCGCTGATCGTCATCCCGGCAGCCTGCGCGGGCTCGGCGGTCGGCGCGCTGCTGCGGCGGCGAAGCCGGCGGTGACCCCGCCGGCCGCGCCACCGCGTCAGCCGAGGGTCTTGAAGCCCGGCCAGAGCGCCGGCCAGGAGGCGCGGCGGCCGGTGCAGATCCACAGCGGCGTGTGCTGCTCGTCGTTGTCGAGGTGCAGCCCGTTCTCCAGCCGGGCCACCTGGCGGCAGTCGCCGAAGGCCCCCCGGAGCAGCCCGGGCTGATGCTGGAAGCCGATCACCACCGCGGTGCGGGCGGAGTCCGGCGGCGGGCCCCAGTCGTAGAAGCCGTTGTGGCCGCTGTAGGCGGGCGGCAGGCCGAGCGCGGGACCGAAGTAGTCCACGGCTCCGGCCTCCCCGTAGTTGCGGGTCAGCACGATCGCCCCGGACCGCTCGGCGACCGGCAGCGCACGGTAGACCGCGGCGACCTGGCGTACGTAGACGGGCCAGCCCACGGTCTCGCCGGCCGGCTCGTCCAGGGCCGTGATCGGGGTGGCGTGCAGCATCGCGGCCGGCACCACCGGCAGCGAGACCACCACGTCGACGAGGCTCAGCAGCACGGCGGCCGCCAGCAGCGCCCGCCGCCGGCCGGCCCGCTCCGGTCGGCGCCGCACCCAGTCCAGCGTGGGCTGGGCGCCCGCCGCCAGCAGCACCGGGTAGAGGGCGACCAGGTAGTACGTCTTGCCGGCCAGCGCCGTGAAGAGCACCACCAGCACCAGGTACGCCCAGCCGAGCGACCGGAAGACGCGCAGCTCGCGGGCGCGCAGCAACCGCACCAGCCCGGCGATCCAGACCGGCGTCAGGAACGCCGAGACCACCACGGCCTGCATCGGCGGGAAGAGCCCGCGCGGCAGCGAGGTCCCGGATCCGCCGGCCGCGATCGACCGGCTGACCGCAAGCTCCGGCCAGCCGTGCCGGGCCTGCCACAGCAGGTACGGCAGCCACAGCCCGGCCGCGACGGCCGCGCCCAGCGCCGGCCAGGGCGACCACAGCACCCGGCGCGGGCCGGAGACCAGGATCCCCACCCCGGCCCCCAGCAGGATCGCGCCCACCAGCGGGTCCGCCATCAGCCCGATCCCCGCGAGCACTCCGATCAGCGGCCACCAGCGGCCGTCCCCGGAGCGGAGCAGCCGGACCAGCATCCAGAGCAGCAGGACCTCGGCGAGCAGCGCGAAGGTGGCCGTCGACAGGGTGTGCCCCAGCGCGAGGACGATCGCGGAGACCGCCGTGCCGCCCGCCGCCAGCGTCTGGCCGCCGCGCCGCGCCCCGAACTCCCGGGCCAGCAGCCCCGTCATCACCACCACGGCCGCCACCGCCGACGCCATCGGGGCGCGCAACGCGACCAGCGAGTGCGGGAAGGCGGCCGACATCGCCCGCGCCACGGCCGGGACCAGCGGCGGCTGGTCCGGGTAGCCCCAAGCCAGGTGCTGCCCGGCGACCAGGAAGTACAGCTCGTCCCGGTGGTAGCCGTAGCGGCCGGAGAAGCCGAGCTCCAGCGCGAGGAGGGCCGCCGCGACGGCCCCCACCGGCAGCGCCGCGAACGGCGCCCGGGCCGGCGGCGGCGAGCCGGCGTCGGGCGCGGCGGCCGGACGGGCGACGGGGCCGGACGGGCCCTCGTCGACCGGCGGACCGGACGGACCGAATCGACCGGACGGACCGGACGCACTGGACGGACCGGATGGACTGCTCATCCTGCGGCACCCCCAACTCACGCGCAGGGCAGGCGAGTTCCCGTCAAGAATAGGCGCCGGGCGGCCGCCGCCCGGTCAGATCCAGTCGCGCCGGCGGAAGACCAGGTAGAGGCCGACCGAGATGCCGACGGTGACCAGGCAGGAGGCCAGGAAGCCCCAGTGGGTGCCGAATCCGGGGTACGGCACGTTCTGGCCGTAGAAGCCGGTCACGGCGGTGGGGACGGCTACGATGGACGCCCAGCCGGCCAGCTTCTTCATGATCAGGTTCATCCGGTTGCCCTGGATGGTGAGGTTGGTCTCCATCACCGAGCCGACCATGTCCCGCAGCGAGTCCGTCCATTCGGCGACCCGCAGCACATGGTCGTAGACGTCCTGGTAGTACGGCACCATCGGGTCCGCGACCAGGTGGAGGTCGCGGCGGATCAGGGTGTTGACCATCTCGCGCATCGGCAGCGCGACCCGGCGCAGCCGCACCAGGCTCTTACGCAGGGCGAAGGAGTGCCGCTGGACGTCCCTGGCCTCCCGGGAGTCCTCGGAGAAGAGGAGGTCCTCCAGGTCCTCTATCCGGTCGTCGAGTTCCCGGACCGCCACGAAGTGGCCGTCGACCAGGACGTCGAGGAGGCCGTGCAGCAGGAAGCCGACGCCGTGCTCGGCGAGCTCGCGGGAGTCGTCCCAGCGGGCGACCACCTCGTCGATGTCGAAGCGGTCGCTGGCGCGGACGGTGATCAGCGCGTTGGGGGTGACGAAGACCGAGAGGGCGCAGGTCTCCAGCCGGTCCTCCACCCCGCAGACGGCGTACATGCTCAGGAAGCAGTGCGTCGGGTAGCGGTCCAGCTTGGGGCGCTGGTGCTGGTGCCTGGCGTCCTCGACGGCCAGCTCGTGCAGCCCGAACTCCTCCTCGATCCTGACGAAGTCCTCGTCGGTGGGATCGCAGAGGTCGAGCCAGACGACCACGTCCGATTGAGGAAGGTATTCCGATATGTCCTCGACGGGGAAGTCCTCCAGGTCGAGCTTCCCCGCGCGGTAGAGCCTTGTCCGAGCCATCGCGCCACCATAGAGGGTCCGCCCCGCCCCTCCGTCCCCGGTTGCCGCGGGCTCCTCACCGAAGTCTCACCTGCGGCGGAGGACGGCGGGGGCGGAGGAGGGCGCCGGGAGCGGCGGCCGGCGCTAGCCCTCGCCCCTCCGCAGCCGGAGGGTGAGGATCTGGAACGGCCGGAGGGAGAGCGGGATCCCGCCGTCCGCGTCGAGCGGCCCCGCGGCCCCGGAGGCGTCCGTCAGCGGGCGCTCCAGCAGGTCGGTCTCCCAGGCGGAGGAGACCGGGAAGCCGGTCGCCAGCACCGCCCGCGCCCGCACGCCGTGCGCCTCGTAGAGGCGGACCACCACGTCGCCCGACCGGTCGTCGGCGAGCTTGACCGCCTCGATCACCACCCCGTCCGGGTCCACCCCCACCAGCGGGCCCACCTCGGCGACCGCCGCCGCGTCGGGGACGGCGACGGTCCGCTCCGGCAGGTTGAGCCGGTAGCCCTCGCGGATCGCGTCCGGCACCTCGGCGCCGACCAGGAAGGTGTAGCGCAGCCGGTGCCGCCCCCGGTCGGTGTCCGGGTCGGGGAAGCGCGGGGCCCGGAGGAGGGACAGCCGGACGGTCGTCGTGGTGCCGCCGTCCGGGCGGACGTCCCGGGTGACGTCGTGGCCGTAGGTGGAGTCGTTGACCAGGGCCGCGCCCCAGTCCTTCTCCCCCACGTGGAGGAAGCGGTGGGCGCAGACCTCGAACTTGGCCGCGTCCCAGCTGGTGTTGGCGTGGGTGGGGCGCTCGATGTGGCCGAACGGGATCTCCGCGGTGGAGTGGGCGGCCCGGACGTCCAGCGGGAAGGCGGCCTTGAGGAGCTTCTCGCACTCCTGCCAGTCGACGGTGGTGTCGACCTCCAGCCCGCGCGACCCCTCGCGCAGCGAGAGCAGCTGCTCGACCCGCGAGTCGCCGAAGCTGCGGACCACCCGTACCGCGTCGCCGTCCTCGGTCGCGGCGACCTCGTCGGCGCCGGTGAGGTCGCGGACGGAGTTGCGGTAGAAGGCGTCGATGTCCCAGGCGTCGTAGGTGTTCGGGTAGTCCTGGTGGAGCTGGAGGAGGTTGGCGGCGGAGCCGGGCGGCAGCGCCTCCCGGCCGGTGGTCAGGTCGCGGGCGGAGACCACCAGTCCGCGCCCGTCGATCACGAACCGGACCAGCTCGTTCTCCAGGACCAGGCCCTCCGGCCGGGACTCGGCGCGGACCGCGGCCGGCTCCTCGCGCCGGGCGGCGCCCAGCGCGGCCACCCCGTGGCGGGCGTGCGGGGCCGCGTTGAAGACCAGTTCGGCGTCGCCGGAGCCGGCGCCCTCGCCGGCCAGCGCCCGCTGCGCCGCGCCGATCAGCTCCTCCAGCTCGGCGGCCACCCGGGCGTGGGTCTCCTCGGCCTCGCGGTGCACCCAGGCGATCGAGGTGCCAGGGAGGATGTCGTGGAACTGGTGGAGCAGCACCGTCTTCCACAACCGGTCCAGCTGCTCGTACGGGTAGTCGGCGCCGGTGCGCACGGCCGCGGTGGCCGCCCACAGCTCGGCCTCGCGCAGCAGGTGCTCGCTCCGGCGGTTGCCCTGCTTGGTGGCCAACTGGCTGGTCAGGGTGCCGCGGTGGAACTCCAGATAGAGCTCGCCGACCCAGACCGGGGCGTCGTTGTACTCGGCCTGGGCGGCGGTGAAGAACTCCGCCGGGCTCTCGATCGCCACCCGGGGCGAGCCCTCCAGGTCGCCCAGTCGGCGGGCCCTGGCGAGCATCTCGCGGGTGGGGCCGCCACCGCCGTCGCCGTAGCCGAACGGCACCAGGGAGCGGCCGGAGAGCTTCTTGTCCTGGAAGTTGCGGACGCTGTGCGCGAGTTCGGCACCGGAGAGCTCGCTGTTGTAGCTGTCCACCGGCGGGAAGTGGCTGAAGATCCGGGTGCCGTCGATCCCCTCCCACCAGAAGGTGTGGTGGGGGAACTTGTTGGTGGTGTTCCAGGAGATCTTCTGGGTGAGGAACCAGCGCACCCCGGCGAGCTTCATCAGCTGCGGGAGGGCGGCGTTGTAACCGAAGGTGTCCGGCAGCCACATCTCCTCGGTCTCGACCCCGAACTCGTCCAGGTAGAAACGCTTTCCGTGGACGAACTGGCGGACCAGCGCCTCGCCGCCGCTGATGTTGGTGTCCGGCTCCACCCACAGGCTGCCGGTCGGCAGGAACTGCCCGGTCTTGGCCTTCTCCTGGGCCCGCGCCCACACCTCCGGACGGTGCTCCTTGAGCCAGGCCAGCTGCTGGGCCTGGGACATCACGAAGCGGAACTCGGGGTGGTCGTCCATCAGCTGGGTGACGTTGGAGACGGTGCGGGCCACCTTGCGCACGGTCTCGCGGAGCGGCCAGAGCCAGGCGGAGTCGATATGGGCGTGGCCGACCGCGGAGATCCGGTGGGCGCTGCCGGCCGCCGGGGAGGCGAGCGCCGGGGCCAGCCGGGCCCGGGCGGCCTCGGCGCTGCCGCCGATGTCCTGGAGGTCGACCGCGTCCAGCGCGAGCTCCACCGCCCGCAGGATCTGCCAGCGGCGCGGGGACTCCTCCGGGAGCTCGTGCATCAGCTGGCCGAGGACCTCCAGGTCCTGCGTCAGCTCCCAGACGGCGGTGTCCAGTACGGCCAGCTCCATCCGGCGCAGCCGGTAGATCGGCTCGCCGGGCCCCTCGCCGCCCTCCCCCAGCCAGGGCGCGACCCCGCCGAGCGCGGTCGGCGCGTGGGGGTCGCTGTCCGGTCCTGAGACCATCACCTTGGGGTTGGCCGCGGCCTCGACGAAGACCGCGAACTCCTCTCCCCCGGCGGCCCGTTCGGTCACCGGCACCCACAGGTTGCGCGGGTTGAGGGCCTTCACCGCGGTGCCGTCCGGCCGGTAGACCAGGCCCTCGGCGGAGAAGCCGGCCCCGTCCCGGTCGAAGCCGAGGTCCAGGACGGCCTCCACCCGGCTGCCCGCCCACTCGGCGGGGACGGTACCGCGGACCCGGAACCAGCTGGTGGTCCAGGGGGGTCCCCACGGCTCGCCGACCGCCGTCGGGCGGTAGTCGGCGGCGAGTCCCTCGCGGACCGGCACCGGCTCGCCGGGGACGGCCCACACCTCCACGTCCAGCGGGACGGACCGGGGGTGCACGGCCGGGCGCAGACGCTGGCTCAATACCCGTTCGAGCCGGCGCTCGGTCAGTTCGCGGTCGCTGTGCATTCTTTCTGTGCCTCTCGCGTCAGTGGGGTGCGGGGGTGCGCTCAGCCCTTGAGCGCGCCGCCCAGGGCGAATCCGCCGCCGAACCGGCGCGCGAGCACCAGGTAGAGGACGACGACGGGGATCGAGTAGAGGATGGAGAACGCCGACAGCTGCCCGTACTGGGTCTGGTCGTGGGCGCTGAGGAAGTTGAAGACGCTGACCGAGGCGGGCAGCTTCTCCGGGGAGAGCAGCAGGATGAAGGGGACGAAGAAGTTCCCCCACATCCCGATGAAGGTGAAGATCGTCACCACCGTCACGCCGGAGCGCATCAGCGGCAGCACCACCCGCCACAGCACCTGGAACCAGCCGGCCCCGTCGATCCGGGCGGCCTCCTCCAGCACCAGCGGCACGCCGTCCATGAAGTTCTTCATCAGCCAGATGCCGAACGGCAGCGCCGAGGCGCCCAGGAAGAGGGTCGTCCCGAGCATCGAGTCGATCAGGTTGACCTGGACGAACATGCTGTACACCGGGATCATCACGGCGGTGATCGGCAGCCCGGTGCTGAACAGCACGGTGTAGAGGAACGGCCGGCGCAGCCGCGAGCGGTAGCGGGAGAGCGGGTACGCGGCCAGGATCGAGCAGACCACGCAGATCAGGGTGCCGCCGCCGCACAGCAGCAGCCCGTTGAGCATCGGCTGGAAGGTGGTCGTGGTGTTCAGCACCGCCCCGAAGTTGTGGAACGTGGGCGGCGAGGGCACCGAGAGGGTGAAGTCGGCGTGGGCGTTGAGCGAGGCCAGCAGCATCCACAGCAGCGGCAGCAGGAAGGCCAGCGAGACCAGCAGCAGCACGCCGTTCACCGCGAGCCGGGAGGCCAGGTGCCTCCGCAGCCCGGAGAGTCCCCCGGTGGCCGCGGGCGACCGGCCGGGCTTGGGCTTGGACCTGGGCTGGCGGAGGCTCAGTCTCCGGGTCGAGTCGGTGAGGGCCATCAGTCGTCCTCCAGCTTCAGCAGCCGGAGGTACACCGCCGAGAAGACGGCGCCCACCAGCAGCAGCACCAGCGCGATCGCGGTCCCGTAGCCGATCAGGCTGTTCTGGAAGGCCTGCTGGTACATGAAGATGGGCAGCGTCTCGGTGCGGTTCCCGGGGCCGCCGTGGGTCATGGTGTAGATCAGCCCGAAGACGGCCAGCGTCTGCAGGGTGATCAGCATCAGGTTGGTGGTGATGGTCCGCCGGATCACCGGCAGGGTGACCCGCCACAGCCGCTGCCACGGCCCGGCGCCGTCCACCATCGCCGCCTCCACCAGCTCCTGCGGCACCTCGTCCAGCGCGGCCGAGTAGACCATCATCGAGAAGGCCGTCCCGCGCCAGACGTTGGCCAGGCAGACCGCCAGGATCGGCATGGTGTACAGCCAGTTCTGCCGCGGCAGGCCGAGCCCGCCGAGGATCGCGTTGAGCGAGCCCTGCTGGAAGAAGAAGGCGTACATCAGGTATCCGGCGACCACCTCGGGCAGCACCCAGGCGGCCACCACCACGCCGGTGGTGATCTGCCGGACCGGCTTGGACGCCTTGGCCATCAGCACGGCCAGGGCGAGGCCGAAGGTGTTCTGCCCGATCACCGCGGAGCCGACCACGAACACCACGGTCAGCACGACCGAGTTGATGAACTGCGGGTCGTGCAGCGCCTTGGTGAAGTTGGCGAGGCCCACGAAGTGGGTCACGGCCGAGCCGGTGAGCTGCATGTCGGTGAAGGCGTAGTAGACGCAGTACGCGATCGGCCCGGCCAGGAAGAGCACCAGCAGCAGGACGGCCGGCAGCAGCGGCATTCCCCGGAAGAGCGCGCGCAGCGGCGCCTGCGCTCTTCCGGCCGTGCCGTTCACCGTGCTCACGGGTTGCCGCCGGTCTCGGTGTTCCCGGCGCCCACGGCGGCCTTGACCGCGCTGTCATAGGTGCTCGCCGCGGCCGCCACCGAGCTCTGGCCGGTGGTCACCGACTCCATGGCGTCCTGGATGGCGGTGGACACCTGGGTGTAGACCGGCAGCGCGGGACGGTAGTAGGTGTGCTTGACCAGACCGGTGAAGAAGGCGTTGGTGGGCACCGACTTCAGGTACTTCGGGTCGGCCGCGACGTCGCTCCGCACCGCGATGGTGTTGTTGACGACGTTCCACTGGGTCGCGGCCTGCTCGGTGTTGAGGTACTGGACGAACTTCCAGGCCAGACTGGAGTTCCGGGCCTTGGCCGGGATCGACCAGGCCCAGCCGCCGGACATGCTGACCTGGCCGGGCGCCTGGCCGTTCTGGGTCGGCATGGGGGCGGTGGCCATCGTCGAGGACCACTGCGGCCACGGCTTGTCGCCGCTGGCTATCCAGTGCTGCGGCATCCAGGAGCCGTCGATGTCCATCGCCAGCTTGCCGGAGGGCAGCAGGTCGTCCGAGATGGTGTTGGAGAAGTTGGCGCTCAGCGCCTGGGACGGGGTGGGGCCCAGGCCCTGGCTGTAGACCGTCTTGACGAACTGCAGCGCGTCCTTGAACTGTTGGCTGCCCACCACCCACTTCTTGGTCCTGGCGTCGTACAGCGAGTTGGAGCCGGCCGGGGTGCCGTAGAGGAGCATCTCCAGGCCCTGCATCGAGGAGGCCTCGCCGCCCGCCTTCCCGGTGTAGATGTTCAGCGGCACCGCGCCGGGGACCTTGGCCTTGATGGCCCGGGCGGCGCTCAGGACGTCCGCCCAGCTCTTGGGCTGCCACGGGACGGGCAGGCCGGCCTTGGCGAAGAGCTGCTTGTTGTACCAGATGCCGCGGGTGTCGGTCTCGTCCGGGACGGCGTAGGTCTTGCCGTCGGTGCCGCGGACCGCGGCCTTCGCGGCGGGGGCGAACTTCTGCCACTCCGACCAGGAGGACAGGTCCTGGTCCAGCGGGGCCAGATAGCCGCTGGCGACGTCGGAGTTGAGGGTGGCGGTGTCCTCGTAGACCAGGTCCGGGGTGGTGGACGGGGCCCGCATCATCAGGTCGATCTTGGTGTAGAAGTCGTTCTCCGAGGCGGTGACCGGGACCAGTTGGACCGAGGTGCCGGGGTTGGCCTTCTCGAAGGCCGCGGCCTGGGTCTTGAGGTAGTTCGCCTGGATCTTGTTGGCGCTGTTGAGCTGCTGCCAGTAGATCACCTTGATCGACTTGCTGCTGCCACCGCCGGCGGTGCCGCCGCAGCCGGCGAGGGTGGCGGACAGTGCCGCGGCGACGGCGGCGGTGGCGAGCAATCTGGTACGCACGTTGGGCCTCCCACAGACGGTGCAGATGAATGCCTGGTTGTGCCGGGGAACGGACGTGGCTTCAGGGGGTCTTGACGAGGCGATAGCTAAATCCATTGGATGGACGAAGTCAATGTTCCGTACGTGTAAACTCCGGGGTCGTTCCGAGGGCCCGGGAGGCGCGCGGTTGCGCTCGGGCGCACGGCAGGAGGAGGTCGAGGCGTGGCTGCGACGGGCGGTACCAACCTCCCCCGGGTGGGGGGCTACAACCAGGCGGTGGTGCTGGACGCGATCCGGGTCCGCGGCCCGGTCAGCCGGGTCGAGCTGGCCGAGCTCACCGGGCTCACCAACCAGACCGTCTCCAACGTGGTGCGGCGGCTGCTGGACGCCGGCCTGGTGTCCGAATCCGGACACGCCCCCTCCAGCGGCGGCAAGCGCCGCACCCTCCTCTCCCCGCGCGCGGACGGCGCCTACGCGGTCGGCATCCACCTGGACCGGGACGCCGGCCAGGTGGTGCTGGTGGACCTCGCGGGGTCCACGGTGGCCGGGCGGCGGTTCGCCGTCTCGGCGCCGGGCGAGCCGTCAGCGGTGGTCGAGCAGGCGGCGCGGACGGCGAGGCGGCTGGTCGGGCGCACCGAGGTGGACCCCGCGCGGCTGCTGGGCGCGGGGATCGCGGCACCCGGGCCGATCGACGGGACGGCGGGCGAGGTGGTCTCGCCGCCGAACCTCTCCGGCTGGGGCCGGGTGCCGCTGCTGTCCATGTTCGGCACCGCGCTGGACATGCCGGTGGCGCTGGACAACGACGCCACCGCGGCGGCCATCGGCGAGCGCTGGATCGGCGGGCAGAAGCGGGCCGGCAGCTTCCTCTTCATCTACTTCGGGGCCGGGATCGGCGGCGGGATCGTCCTCAACGACACGGTGCTGCACGGGGATTCGGGCAACGCCGGGGAGTTCGGCCACATGGCGGTGGAGCCGGGCGACCGGCTCTGCAGCTGCGGCAGCAACCGCTGCGTGGGGCCGTACTGCAGCCCGCGGGCGCTGATCGAGGAGGTCTTCCACCGGCACGGCGAGGCCGCCGCCGAGCGGATCGGGCTGAGCGGCGCGGCCGAGGCGCTGACCGAGGACTGGAAGCGCCTGCGCCGGGCCGCCCGGCGCGGCGACCCGGCCGCCGACGAGGTGGCCCGCCGGGCCGCGCGGCTGCTGGGCCAGGCGGCGCGGGGGGCGGTCGCGCTGCTGGACGTCAGCCGGGTGGTGCTGGGCGGGGAGGGGATGCGCGGCCTCGAGACCATCATGTGCGAGGAGATCGACGCGGCCGTCAACGGCAACTCGATCGCCCGCGCGCTGGACTCCGTCTCCGTCGAGACCAGCGTCATCGGCGACACCGCGGGCGCGGTCGGCGCCGCCGCCCTGATCCTCCACGGCCACTACGCCCCTGGGCTCCGCCTCCTCACCACCGAATCCACCCCGGCCTGACCCGCGAAGGAGAACCCGACCACCCTCAGGCGCGGAGCTCGCGCTCGAACCACAGGCCGGACTTGCCCCCCAGATCCGCCGGACCCGCAGGGCCCACCGCGACGAACCCCGCCTTCGCCAGCACCCGCCGCGACGCCGCGTTCCCGTCCGACACCGCCGCCCGCAGCACCCGCACCCCGTGCCGGGCCGCGGCGATCCCGCACAGCTCCCGCACCGCCCCGGTGGCGACCCCACGCCCGGCGGCCCGCTCGGCGACCCGGTAGCCCAGGTCCGCCGTGCCGTCCGCCAGGCCGTACAGGTTGAACCGCCCCAGCACCGATCCGTCGTCCTCCGCGACCAGCAGATAGCAGGCGCAGCCGCCCGCCTCCTGCTCGGCCAGCAACTCGCCGAACCCCTCCGCGAAGCGCTCGAAGAACTCGTCACCCCGGTCCGAGATGAACCCCGCGAAGTACGCGCGGTTCACCCGCTCGAACTCCAGGACCGCCGAAGCGTGTTCGGCGCACAGCAACTCAAGTCCGGCCACCGGCCCACCCTATCCGCCGGCCGGGGCCGCGACGCACCCTCCGCGCCCCGGCCCCCGCCCTTCGGCCCCGAGGGGCGGCATCCGGCGGCGGGTCAGCTCCCGCTCGGCGGCGGTTCGATGACCTCGTCCGGGCCGAGCCGCGGGGTGGCCTGGCCGACCGGACCGTAGCCGAGCCGGACCAGCATCTGCACATGGCCGGGGCCGGTCGACGGGTCGCGCAGCGCCCAGCGCAGGTCCGGCCACTCCAGCGCCTGGTGGAGCAGCGAACTGCGCAGCCCGCCCATGGTGGCCAGCAGCAGCACCCGCTGCAGCGCCTGCCCGGCGCGCAGCCAGTCCGCCCGGCGGTCGTGGGCGGTGGACAGGACGGCGATGGTCGGGTGCGCCTCGAAGGCGGCGGAGGGCAGCTGCAGCGGAATCCGCAGCGCGGTGAAGTCCCGCACCGGCACCCGCCCGTGGGCGTCCTGCGGGCCGAGGGCGTCCGGCGGCAGGCCGACCCGGCCGTCCTGCGGCGGGCGGATCCAGCGCCGGCTCTCGCCGCGCCGGTCCGGGTCGGCGGTGTTGCGCCGCTCGGCCTCGGCGGTGAGGAGCATCAGTCGGCGGGTCTCCTCCGGGTCGGGGACGATCAGCAGGGCGCCCTCGGCGTGGGCGCCCTCGGTCAGCGCGGTCAGTTCGCCGGGCGGCACGGGCCGGTTGGAGTACGGCAGCCGGCTGGTGTGCCGGAGCCAGATGGCGTCGTAGAGCGCGCCGTCCGGAGTGCGGCCGCCCCGGCTGGGCCCGGCCAGCCGGACGGAGGCCAGCAGGTCGGGCTCGGCGGGCCTGGGCAGCAGTCGGACGACCGGCTCCCAGCCGAAGGCGCGGACGGCGGTGCGGAGGTTGAAGACGGCCGCGCCGACGGAGATGTGGAGGGCGCGCCCGGTCGGGTCGGTGTGCCGCAGGGAGCGCTGCGGGACGGCCCGCACCTCCAGGGTGCGGCTCTCCGGCAGCAGGCGGAAGCGCCACGGCTGGGTGTTGTGGATGGAGGGGGCGGCGACCGCCGCGGAGACCAGTTTCTCCACCGCGGCTGCCGACAGTTCGTCCGACACGTCGGGAAGGCTCGTGGTCCTGTCCATGGCGCACTCCGATCAGCCTGCCCGGTGGGCCGCGGGCTGCCGCCCGCCGGACTGCTACCAGGGTGCACACCGGCCGGGTACCCGAGGCAGGGCCGAAGGGTACCGGCGTCCCGGACGTTGGACTCACCCGCGCGGCGGGCCGCGATCAGGCCGACCCGGGCCCGCCGCCGCCCTCCGGGCGCTGCGGGCGGCCGTTCTCGGCCTCGGCCTTGCGGTGCCACTCCCCGGCCAGCACCGCGGCCTGGATCCGGCGCTCCACGCCCAGCTTGGCGAGCAGCCGGGAGATGTGGTTCTTCACGGTCTTCTCGGCGAGGTAGAGCTGCTTGCCGATCTGCCGGTTGGTCATCCCCTGCTCGACCAGCTCCAGGATCTGGCGCTCGCGCGGGGTGAGGGCGTTCAGCGCGGAGACCGTGCCGTCCTCCTCGACCGGCTCCTCGCGGGCGCGCAGGCTCTGCATCAGCCGGGCGGTGGTGGCCGGGTCCAGCATGGAGCGGCCGGAGGCGACCGTCCGCACGGCGGTGACCAGGTCGCTGCCCTTGATCTGCTTGAGGACGTAACCGGACGCACCGGCCAGGATGGCGTCCAGCAGCGCCTCGTCGTCGTCGAAGGAGGTCAGCATCAGGCAGGCCATCTCGGGCAGCCGGTCGCGCAGTTCGCGGCAGACGGTGACGCCGTTGCCGTCCGGCAGCCGGACGTCGAGCACCGCCACGTCCGGGCGGACGGCGGGTATCCGGGCCAGCGCCTCGGCCGCGCCTGAGCCCTCGCCCACCACGGAGATGTCGTCCTCCGCCTCCAGGAGGTCGCGCACTCCACGGCGGACCACCTCGTGGTCGTCCAGGAGGAAGACCCTGATCTGCTTGCTGTCGCCGTCCTGCGCGCTCAACTCGTCCTCCTGCCGTGTGGCCTGACGCGGTGTCACCGCGGAGCGTTCATCGTTCACCCGTCCAGGATGCACGCCCCGAGGGTCCCGCCCCAGGGGCCGCTGGACCCAAGCCCCACGACGGGTTGACGGGGCCGCCCGGCGGGCGTAGAAACGGTGTTACCCCACAGAAACGGTGTTTCCATGGCGAGGGCGGCGGGGGCGGGTGCCTATCGGAAGGCCCAGGAGGCCGGGCAGGCGGCGCTGCGCACGGCCGTCCTCGACGCGGCCTCCGGGCTGCTCGGGAGCGAGGGCGCGGCGGCGCTGAGCATGCGCCGGGTGGCGGGGAGCGTGGGGGCCTCCACCAAGGTGCTGTACACCATGTTCGGCAGCAAGGAGGGCCTGGTCGAGGCACTCTGCGAGGAGGGCTTCGCCCGCTTCGAGGGCGCGCTGCGGGCGGCCGTGCGGTCCGCGGACCCGCGGACCCGGCTGGTCGAACTCGGCCACGCCTACCGGGACTACGCGCTCTCCGAACCCCACTACTACCAGGTGATGTTCGGCGCCCGGGCCGTCTCCGGCCGCCGGACCGACCCAGGGACCCACCGCTCGCACATCACCTTCGACTTCCCGGTACGGGCCGTCCGCGCCGCCATGGAGGCCGGAGTGCTCAAGCCGGGCGACCCGCAGCAGGTAGCCGAGACGCTGTGGGCCGCGCTGCACGGGCTGGTCAGCCTCGAACTGGCCGGCCATCTCGACCCGGACAACGGCGCCCGGCGCCTGGAGGCGATGCTCAGCGCGCTCAGCGGCGACCTCCTCGCCTGAGCCGCCGGTCGGCCACGGGCGGCGACGTCGCAGCCCACCAAGGGAGGGGACCACCCATGTCCACCGATATCCGCGCCGTGGAAGGCGCCTTCGCACCCGTGCGGGAGGAGGTCACCGCCTTCGACCTGCCGGTGACCGGCCGCATCCCGGACCAGCTGAACGGACGCTACCTGCGCAACGGCCCGAACCCCCTGGGCCTTGAGGACCCCGCCGGCCACCACCTCTTCGTCGGGGACGGCATGGTGCACGGCGTGCGGCTGCGCGACGGCCGGGCCGAGTGGTACCGCAACCGCTGGGTGCGCTCGCAGCGCGTGGCCGAGCGGCTCGGCGAGGTCTGGAAGGGCGGCCCGGTGCACGCGGGGATGGACTTCGCCCCCAACACCCATGTGATCGGGCACGCCGGCCGGACCTTCGCGATCGTGGAGGCCGGCTCCCGGCCGTACGAGCTGGGCTACGAGCTGGACACCCTCGGGCCCTGCGACTTCGACGGCGGGCTCCCCGGCGGCTACACCGCGCACACCAAGCTGGACCCGGTCACCGGCGAACTGCACGCCGTGGCCTACTTCTTCGGCTGGCAGTACCTCCAGCACATCGTGATCGACGCGGCCGGCCGGGTGGTGCGCACCACCGACGTACCGGTGGCGGACGGGCCGATGGTCCACGACTTCGCCCTCACCGAGAGGTACGTGGTCCTCTACGACCTGCCGGTCACCTTCAGCATGGACGCGGCGGCGGCCGGCGAGCGGCTGCCGTACCAGTGGAACGACGACCACCCGCCCCGGGTCGGGCTGCTGCCAAGGGACGGTTCCGCGGCCGACGTCCGCTGGCTGGAGGTGGAGCCCTGCTTCGTCTTCCACACCCTCAACGCCTACGACGAGGGCGGCCGGGTGGTGGTCGACACCGTGCGCTACCCGGGCCGGTTCGACGCCCTGCGGCTGCACTCGGCGGAGCAGCCGGTGCTGGACCGCTGGACGCTGGACCCGGCCGGCGGCTCGGTGCGCACCGACCGGATCGGCGGCGCCTCCGAGGAGTTCCCCCGGGTGGACGAGCGGACCGTGTCCCGCCCGCACCGCTACGGCTACACCGCCCTGATCCCCGACCTGGTCGACCTTTTCACCCCCGGCACCGCCGACGAGGGGCCGAGCGCGCTGGCCACCCCCGACCTCGGCAACGAGCTGGTCAAGTACGACCTCCTGCGCGGCACCCGCGAGGTGCACCGCCTCGGCCGGGAGGCCTATGTGGGCGAGGGGGTCTTCGCGCCGCGGTCACCGGACGCCGCCGAGGACGACGGCTACGTCCTGGCCTTCGCCCACAACCCCGAGCGGGACGCCGCCGACCTGCTGATCCTCTCCGCCCAGGACTTCACCGGCGCCCCGGTCGCCCGGGTCCACCTGCCCCGGCGGATCCCGCTGGGCTTCCACGGCAGCTGGATACCGGACCAGCCGGACGACCGGGCCTGAACCGGCCCGAGCCCGGCCTCCCTGAACATCACCAGGCCGGGCTCACAGCGCGGACAGCGCCGCGCGCAACCGCCGTTCCGCCTCGTCGGCCACCGGCTTCAGCTCCGCCCGCCCGCTGACGGCGACCATCGCCTGCGGGTCCAGGGCCTCGACGACGGTGGCCGAGGAGGACTCCGGGTCGGCGCGGACCACGACGTTGCAGGGCAGCAGCAGGCCGATCCGCCGGTCGGCCTCCAGCGCCCGGTGGGCGAGCGGCGGGTTGCAGGCGCCCAGGATCAGATAGGGCTCGGTGCCGACGTCCAGCTTGGCGCGCAGGGTGGCCTGCACGTCGATCTCGGTGAGGACGCCGAAGCCCTGGTCGGCCAGGGCGGCCCGGACGCGCGGCACGGCCTCCTCGAAGGGCTGGTCGATACGGGCGGCGATGGCGTACTCCATGGTGCGGGGCCTTCCTCTGCCGGCGGGATCTCCACGGTCATGGTGCGTCAGGGCGGGGCGTTCCGCCTCCGCGCGGCGCCGGGCCGGCGGAGGCGGAACCCGGCTCACCACGCGACCTTGGTGTCGGCCGGGCCGGTGCCGATGTCGTCCAGCTCCCAGCGCAGCTGGTCGCGGACGTCGACCACGCCCTCGACCGTCAGCGCCCGCTGCCGCAGCCGCTCGGCCTGGCTGCGCCGGACGGTGCGCCCGTCCAGGATCACCCGGCCGTGCTCGCAGCGGACGTCGAGGGTGGCCGAGATCAGCCCACTGTCCGGGGCCAGCGCCACCTCGCGGACCTCCGCCGCGATCTCCTCGTCGCTCCGGCGCTCCACGTCCAGCAGGTCGCAGAGGCAGACCATGCCGGTCAGCCGGCGCTT
The DNA here is from genome assembly GCF_000744815.1 of Phaeacidiphilus oryzae TH49. NCBI lineage: Bacteria > Bacillati > Actinomycetota > Actinomycetes > Kitasatosporales > Streptomycetaceae > Phaeacidiphilus > Phaeacidiphilus oryzae. Next base: position 313,503 of record NZ_JQMQ01000004.1, on the reverse strand, counting down.
CTCGTCGACCACCGGCAGGTGGTGCACCCGGTGCCGGACCGCGACCAGGGCGGCGTCGGCGACCGTGGTGGAGACGCCGACGGTGATCGCCGGACGAGTCATCAACTCCCCGGTCTCCACCGCCCGGGCGCGCCGGCGGATGCCGCGCACATCGCGCGACTCGAAGACCCGCGAGCGCGGCGGCAGCGCCTGCACGGCCAGCTTGGCCAGCAGGTCGGAGGCGCAGACCACGCCCATCACGTGCTGCTGCTCGTCGATCACCGGCAGCACGTCGTGGTGGTGCCGGTGGGCGGCGGCGACCGCGGTGGCGTAGTCCACCCTCGGGTCGACGGCCACCACCGGCTGCTTCATCACCTCGCCGACCGTGGTGTGGTGCGGGCCCGCCGGCCTGCGCGGGGCGGTGTCGGACTCGGGCAGGATGACGCCCGACTCGACCCTCTCCACCTTCTCCGGGCGCGGCCGGTCCGCGGCTGGCTGCTCTTTCCGCACGGGGTCGCCGGGGACGGGTACGGCCATCGTCGGCTCCTCTCCTCGGTCCTCAGGTTCCTGGGACCACCGTCCCGCTCGGCGACCCTGCCGCGCTGGTGCCCACCGGGCACGGGCGGTGGGCCGGTCGGCCCGCACCGCCCGCCCGGGCGGGCGGGCGGACGGGCGGACGGGGGCGGACGGTCGATCGCGCGAACAGCGCTCAGTCGAGGTGGCCCAGCGCCGCCCGGCCGGCCTCGAGACGGGCCACCGGCACCCGCTGCGGGCGGCAGGAGACGTGGTCGACACCGGTGGTGTGGAAGAACCGGATCGAGGCGGCGTCCGAGCCGTGGCTGCCGTAGACCCCGGCCCGCAGCCCCGGGTCGACCCGGCGGGCGGCCCGCAGCGCGCGGCTGATCAGGTGGCCGACCCCGGCCCCGTCCAGCGACTCGAACGGGGAGGCGGCGAGGATGCCGCGCTCCAGGTACTCCGGCAGGATCCCGGCCTCGGCGTCCTCCCGGGACAGGCCCCAGACGGTCTGGGTGAGGTCGTCGGTGCCGAAGGCGAAGAAGTCCGCGGTGCCGGCGATCCGGTCGGCGGTGACGGTGGCCCGCGGCAGTTCCAGCACCGCGCCGATCCGCAGGTCGACGGTGCCGCCCGACTCCCCCGCGGTGGCGTCCAGGATCCGCCGCACCCGGTCCCGGATCAGCTCCGTCTCCACCGACGAGGCGACCAGCGGCACCAGCAGCTCCGGCCTGGGCTCGCCGCCCGCGGCCCGGCACTCGGCGACCGCCCCGGCCAGCGCCCGCACCTGGACCTCCAGCAGCTCCGGCCAGGTCAGCGCGAGACGGGCGCCGCGCAGCCCGAGCATCGGGTTGTGCTCGTGCACCCGATCGGCGGCGGCGAGCTGGGCGACCTCGTGCGGGTCCTGCGGGCTCCCGGCGGCGGCCAGGGTGGCCAGGTGGACGGCGAGGGCGGTGCGGTCCGGCAGGAACCGGCCGAGGGGCGCGTCGAACAGCCGGACGGCCACAGGTCTGCGGTCCATCTCGCCGAGCACACCGGCGAGTTGGGCCCGCTGCACGGGGAGGAGCTCGGCCAGGGCGCGCCGGCGGGCCTCGTCGGAGCCGGCCAGCACGGCCTCCTCGACCAGGGTGCGGGCCGGGCCGCGGAAGGCCCGCTCGGTACGGCAGAGCCCGACCCCGTCGGCGCCGAGCAGCCGGGCCTGGCGGGCCTCGGCGGCGGTGTCGGCGTCGGCGCGGACGCCGAGCCGGCGCACCCGGTCCGCGTGGGTGAGCAGCTGGCTGACCGCGGAGACCAGCGGGACGTCGGCCGGGTGGGTCTCGCCGGTGGCCAGGTAGTGGGCGACCGGGGAGGGCGCCAGCGGTTCGGCGCCGAGCCGCAGCTCCCCCGTTCCGCCGTCCACGGACACCTGGTCGCCCTCCACCAGTACCCGGCCGTCCGGCAGCAGCGCCCGGCGGGCGGCCGGGTCGATCCTCAGGTCGGCGGCGCCGGCCACGCAGGGGGTGCCCAGGCCGCGGGCGAGGGCGGCGGCGGAGCCGGCCAGGCGGTCGGCGCCGGTGATGACCACGGCGTCGGCGACCAGGATGCCCGGCAGGTCGGCCGCGGTGGTCCGGGCCCGGATCAGCACCACCCGCTCGCCGGCGGCGGCCTGGTCGACGGCGGCGACCGGGTCGAAGACCGCGGTGCCGGTGGCCGCCCCGGGCGCGGCCGGGACGCCCCGGGTGAGCAGCGGCCGCCGCCCCCGCCCGGGCTCCGGCGGACCGAAGCGGGGCAGCAGCAGCTCGCCCAGCTGGGCGCCGGTGACCCGGCGGAGGGCGTCGTCCAGGCCGATGGTCTTGGCGTCGACGAGCCCGGCCGCCTTGCGGAAGGCGTCCGCGCTCGTCCCCTGACCGGCGGCGCGGGGTCCCGGAACGGCGGTGCGTACCTGGTACGGGGTGCTGTGGGACATGGCTTGACCAATCGTCAGCAGATGCGGGGAAGCTGCTCGCCGGTCGGCATCTCGACCGTGCGGCGGGAGCCGAGGAGGGTGTGCAGCACCACCCGCCCGGCGTCGGTGACCCGGCCGATCCTGGCCGCGCCGGCACCCGCGCCGCCGGGCGCGGAGCGGAGCGCGGCGAGGGCGTCCGCCGCCCTGTCCGGGCGGACGAAGGCCAGCAGGCAGCCCTCGTTGGCGACGTGGAGCACGTCCAGGCCGAGGATCTCGCAGGCGGCGGCGACCGGGGCGGGCACCGGCAGGGCGGACTCGTCGAGTTCGATGCCGACCGGCCGCCCGGCGGCGGCGCTCGAGTCCCGGGCGATCTCGTTGAGCGAGGCCGCTACTCCCCCGCGGGTGGGGTCGCGGAGGGTGCGGACGGCGTCTGGGACGGCCTCCGCGAGGGCCTTGACCAGGGTGTGGAGGGGGCGGCTGTCGGAGGCGATGTCGGCCTCGAAGCCGAGGCCCTCGCGGGTGCTGAGGACGGTGGTGCCGTGCAGCCCGATCGGTCCGGAGATCAGCACCTCGTCCCCGGGTCGGGCGGCGGCCGCCGAGGGCCGGATCCCGGGCAGCCGTCGGCCCAGGCCGGTGGTGGTGAGGTAGAGGCCGTCCGCGGAGCCGCGGCCGACCACCTTGGTGTCCCCGGTGACCACCCGCACCCCGGCGGCCCGGGCCGCGCGGCCCACGGAGCGGGCCACCCGGTCGAGCACCGGGATCGGCAGCCCCTCCTCCACGATCAGTGCCAGCGCCAGCGCGAACGGCTCGGCGCCCATCATCGCCACGTCGTTGACGGTGCCGTGGACGGCGAGCGAACCGATGTCGCCGCCGGGGAAGAAGAGCGGGTCGACGACGAACGCGTCGGTGCTGAAGACCAGTTCGGCGGGCCCGCCGGGCAGCACGGCGGCGTCCTCCAGGATCGGGGCGGCGGTCGCCGGCTCGCCGCCGTCCGCCATCGCGGGCAGCAGGACGCCCCGCAGCAGCTCCTCGCTGAGCCGCCCGCCGGCGCCGTGCCCGAGGAGCACCACGGCGTCCTCGCCGAGGCCCCGGCGGGCGTCGGCGGGCGCGGGGCAGGCGAGGCCCGCGCCGGGGGCGAGCGCGCCGGGGGTGAGCGCGCCGGAGGCGAGCAGGCCCGGGGTGTCTCCGTCGGTCATCGCGAGGTCCTCTCCTTGCCGGCGGCGTGGTAGGCGGCGCAGGTGCCCTCTCCGGAGACCATCGGCGCCCCCAGCGGGCTGCGCGGGGTGCAGCGGGTGCCGTAGGCGGGGCAGTCGGTGGGGACGCGGGCGCCGGTGAGGATCTGCCCGGCGATGCACTCCGGGTCCTCCCGGGTCGCGGTCTCGGTCGCCTGGAACCGCTCGGCGGCGTCGAACCGGGCGTACGCCGGGGCCAGGACGAGCCCGGAGGCCGGGATCGGGCCGAGACCGCGCCAGGGCCGGTCGGCGACCCGGAAGACCTCGGCCACCGCCCGCTGGGCCGCGGTGTTGCCGTCCCTGCGGACCGCCCGGGTGTACTGGTTCTCCACCTCGGCGCGGCCCTCCTCCAGCTGACGGACCGTCATCAGGATGCCCTCCAGCAGGTCCAGCGGTTCGAAGCCGGTGACCGTGATCGGCACCCGGTAGCGGGCGGCGATCGGCTCGTAGGCCCGCCAGCCCATCACCGCGCAGACGTGCCCGGCGGCCAGGAAGCCCTGCACCTCGCAGTCCGGGTCCTGGAGCAGCGCGGTCATCGCGGGCGGCACCAGCACATGGCTGACCAGCACCGAGAAGTTCTCCAGGCCCAGCCGGCCGGCGAGCTGGACGGCCAGCGCGTTGGCCGGGGCGGTGGTCTCGAAGCCGACGGCGAGGAAGACCACCTGGCGGTCCGGCTCGGCGGCGGCGATCCGCACCGCGTCCATCGGGGAGTAGACGGGGCGGACGTCGGCGCCCCGGGCCCGCAGGGCGAGGAGGTCGGTGTGCGAGCCGGGCACCCGCAGCATGTCGCCGAAGCTGGTGAGGACGGTGCCGGGGCGGGCCGCGATGGCGTGGGCGCGGTCCAGCACCTCGAGCGGGGTGACGCAGACCGGGCAGCCCGGGCCGTGGATCATCCGGATCCCGGCCGGCAGGAGGTCGTCGATGCCCTGGCGGACCAGGGTGTGGGTCTGGCCGCCGCAGACCTCCATGATCCGCCAGGGGCGGGTGGCGGTCGCGGTCAGCTCGGCCAGCAGGCGGCGGGCGAGCCGTGGGTCGCGGTACTCGTCGAGGTACTTCACGCCGCGTCGCCTCCCGCGTCCGCGAGGTCCCGCGGTTCGCGCGGCGGTTCGGCCGGCGGTTCGGCCGGCGGTTCGGCCGCCTCGCCCAGCTCGGTCCGCAGCGAGCCGTCCGTGGCGTCGATGGCCCGCAGCACCTCCAGCGTCCGCCTGGCCTCGGCCTCGTCGACCATGGTGATCGCGAAGCCGACGTGGACGATGACGTAGTCGCCGACCGCCGCCTCCGGGGTGCAGGAGAGGCAGGCCGAACGGCGCAGGCCGCCGAAGTCGACGGTGCCGACCGGCAGTCCGGCCTCCTGGTGGATCTCGGTGATCAAGCCCGGTACACCCAGGCACATGGCGGTCATCCCTTCATCCTGGCCGCGGCCACCGCCGCCTGGCCGTAGCTGATTCCGCCGTCCCCGCAGGGGACCTGACGGGGGCTCAGAACGCGCAGGCCCTCCCGGGCGAGCGAGTCCGAGACGCCCTGGAGGAGGCGGCCGTTGGCGAAGCAGCCGCCGGAGAGGCAGACGGTGTCCAGTCCGGTCTCCCGCACGGCCTCGCCGACCAGGGCGCAGGTGGCCTCGACGAGCGCGGAGTGGAAGGCCGCGGCCAGCGGCCCGGCCGGGCGCCCGGTGGCGACCCCGTCCAGCAGGGCGGCCAGCGTCGGGGCCGGGTCGTACACCCACAGGCCGTCCGGTCTGCCGTCCGGCGCCAGGCCGGTGCGGCTGAGCCGCCAGGGCAGCGCGGCGACGGAGGCCGGCTGGGAGCGGGCGGCCTCCTCGACGGCGATCGCCGCCTCGCCCTCGTAGCCGACGGTCTCCCCGGCCAGTCCGAGGAGGGCGGCGGCCGTGTCGAAGAGCCGGCCCGCGCTGGAGGCCTGGGGGCAGTTGACGCCCCGCCGGATCATCCGCATCAGGGCCGGTCCGGACCCGCCGTCCAGCAGCCGGGCGCCGGCCTCGGCGAGTGCCTCCGGCAGCAGGGCCGGACCGCCGAGCGGTTCCAGGCCGAGGAGGTGGCCCAGCGCGGTCCGGCCCGGACGCCGGACCGCGGACTCGCCGCCGGGCAGCGGCGCCCGGGCGAACCGGCCGAGGCGCCGGTACCCGCCCAGGTCGGCGAGGAGGATCTCCCCGCCCCAGAGCGTCCCGTCGTCCCCGTAGCCCAGGCCGTCGTAGGCCACGCCGATGAAGCGGCCGGTCAGGCCGTGCTCGGCGGCGCAGGCGGCGAGGTGGGCGTGGTGGTGCTGCACGGGGACGCGGGCCGAGGCCGGCCGGCCGGCGACGGCGATCGAGGTGGAGGTGTAGCCGGGGTGGAGGTCGTGGGCGGCGATCCGCGGCGGCGGGCAGCCGAGGAGGGCGCCGAGTCGACGCCGGGTCAGCCGGAACGCCTCCCGGGTGTCCTCGTCGGCGAGGTCGCCCAGATGGGGGGAGAGCACCGCGGCCGGTCCGTGGGCCACCGCGAAGGTGTGCTTGAGCTGCGCGCCCATCGCCAGCACCGGTTCGGCCGCGGGCACCGGGAGCGGCAGCGGGGCGGGGGCGTAGCCGCGGGCCCGGCGGAGCACCGCGGGCGCTCCGGCGGCCAGCTGGACCACCGAGTCGTCGTAGCGGGCGCGGATCGGCCGGTCGTGGCCGAGGAAGCCGTCGGCGATTCCGGAGAGCCGCTCCAGGGCGTCCTGGTCGTCGATCGCGATCGGCTCGTCGGCGCGGTTGCCGCTGGTCACCACGAGCGGCCGGGCGAGGTCGCGGAGGAGGAGGTGGTGCAGCGGGGTGGCCGGGAGGAACAGCCCGACCCGGGAGACCCCCGGGTGGACGCCCGCCGCCAGCGCGGTGCCCGGCCGGCGGGGCACCAGGACGATCGGCCGCGCCGGTGAGGCGAGCAGCGTCCGCGCCTCCGGGGGGAGAAGGGCGGAGAGCGCGGACGCCGCGTCCAGATCGCGGACCATCACCGCGAACGGCTTGGCCGGCCGGTGCTTGAGCGCCCGCAGCCGGCGCACCGCCGCGGGCCGGCCGGCGTCGCAGACCAACTGGTAGCCGCCGAGGCCCTTGAGGGCGACGATCGCCCCGGCCGCGATCGCGTCCTCGGCGGCGGCCAGCGCGGCCTCCCGGTACGCCCGTCCGGCGGGCGCGAAGGGGCCGCCCTCGGCCCGCCACTCCAGGCGGGGGCCGCAGGCCGGGCAGGCGACGGGCTCGGCGTGGAAGCGGCGGTCGGCCGGGTCGGCGTACTCGGCGGCGCAGGCGTCGCAGAGCGGGAAGCCGTGCATGGCGGTGCGCGCCCGGTCGTAGGGCAGGTCGTCGATGATGGTGGCGCGGGGGCCGCAGGCGGTGCAGTTGACGAAGGGGTAGCGGTACCGCCGGTCGGCCGGGTCGAGGAGTTCGCGGAGGCAGTCCGGGCAGGTCGCGGTGTCCGGCGGGATCTCCCGCAGCGCCGGGGCGCCGCCGGGCTGCGGGCGTGCGGCGCGCGGGACGCTGGGCAGCACGCTGAAACCCGCTCCGGCCGTCGAGGGCATCGGGAACCGGCCGCCGGAGCGGGAGCCCGCGCGGGCGGGTTCGGTGCAGTGCACCCGGTCCACCCGGGCCAGCGGCGGCGCCTGGCTGCGCAGCCCGTCCGCGAACCGCCGCACGGCCTCCGGCGGACCGGCCACCAGGCCGACCAGGTGGCCGTCCTCGTTGCGCACCCAGCCGTCCAGTCCGAGCTCGGTGGCCAGCCTGTGGACGAACGGGCGGTAGCCGACGCCCTGCACGGTGCCGAAGACCTCCACCAGCCGTACCGCCCGCTCCTCGCGGGAGACCTCCCGGGAGGGCGGTCGACGGTTCGTCATGACGCCGATCCCCCCGCCCGGCCGGCCCGGTGATGGTCGAGGAGGAGGCGGCGGATCCGGCCGGCGGCCGCCGGAACGGCCGCGGCGACCGGCGGGCTCAGGCCGGGGCCGAGGTCGAAGTCCTGGCCCTCGACGCCGATCACCACCAGTCGCTCGGGCATCAGCCCGAGGGCCGCACCGAGGGCGGCGGCGTCGCCCAGCCCGAGGCCGTGGGTGCCGGCCGCGTTGGCACCGCCGGTTGCGGCCGCACCGGTCGAGGCCGCACCGGTCGAGGCCGCGCCCGTCGAGGCCGCGCCCTCCTGCTCCGGGGCCCAGCCGTTCTCCGCCCCCGGCTGGGGGGTGAAGGCGAGCTGGTGGATCCGGCCGGGCTCGCCGGGGTGGGCGTGGACGGCGTCGACCACGACCGCGAGTCCGGCGTCCTGCCAGGCCTCGATCACCCGGGTCGGCTCGCCGTCGCAGAGCACCACCCGGTCGAAGGCCGGGTCGCCCGGCTCGCCGTCGTCCGTGATCGCGGCCAGTACCGCCATCGCGACCCCGTCGTCCCTGCGGAACTCGCTGCCGATCCCGATCAGCACCGCCTCCGCGCGCTCCGGCCCGGCCACGCCGCTCACCCCCGGTCCACGGTGAGGTCGAGGAAGTGCGCGGCGCAGGAGATGCACGGGTCGTAGTTGCGGATCGCCTGCTCGCACTGCCGGGTCAGCTCGGCGTCGTCGAGATCCAGCCGGGCCTGGACGAAGTCGCGGAGGTCGGACTCGACGGCGCGCTGGTTCTGCGCGGTCGGCGGGACGATCACCGCGGAGCGGACGCCGCCCTCGGCGTCCAGCTCGTAGCGGTGGTAGAGGGTGCCCCGGGGTGCCTCGGTGGCCGCGTACCCGATCCCGGCCCGCGGCGGGACCTCCAGGTGCGGGCGGCTCGGCGGGCGGTAGTCGGCGATGATCCGCAGCGACTCGTCCACCGCCCACAGCACCTCGGCGGCCCTGACCACGATGGAGCGGAAGGGGTTGGTGCAGCGGCCGCCGAGGCCGGCGCCGGCGGCCGCGGCCTGGACGGCCGCCGGCAGTCTGCGGTGGTTGAGGTTCCAGCGGGCGAGCGGCCCGCACAGGTGGCGGCGGCCGTCCAGGTCCGCCTGGAGGGCGGTGGAGTGGGCGACCTGGTGCTCCGTCACATGCCGCTCGAAGTCGCGGACCGGGAAGGCGCCGCCGGGCTCGGCGAGCGGGGTGCCGGTGTCGATCGCGTAGCGGTCCGGCTCGCTGAGGGCGAGCAGCGCGTGTTCGATCTCCAGCTCGGGGAAGTCGAAGCCGCCGACCCACTCCAGGGCCTCCTCGGCGTCCCGCCGGGCCTGCGTCAACTGACGTTCCAAACGGGCGAGTTCGGCACCGGTGGGCAGCCGGTGGAAGCCGCCGAGGCGGACGTTGACCGGGTGGATGGCGCGCCCGCCGAGGGTCTCCAGCAGGTCGTTGCCTGCCTTCTTCAGCCGCAGTCCGCGCTCCACGGTGGCCCGTTCGGTGCGGGCCAGGGTGAGGGCGTCCGGCAGACCGAGGAAGTCGGGGGCGTGCAGCAGGTAGACGTGGAGGGTGTGGCTCTCGATCCATTCGCCGCAGTAGAGCAGCCGGCGCAGGGCGGCGATCCCGGGCTCCTCCCGGTGCACCGCCACCCCGCAGGCGTCCTCGATCGCCGCGCAGGCGGTGAGCTGGTAGGCGACCGGGCAGATGCCGCAGATCCGGGCGGTGATGTCGGGCGGTTCCGTCCAGGCCCGGCCGCGCAGGAAGGCCTCGAAGAAGCGCGGCGGCTCGTAGATGCTCAGCCGCACGTCCTCCACCCGGCCGTCGCGGACGGTGACCCGCATCGCCCCCTCGCCCTCCACCCGCGCCAGTGCGCTGACGCCGAGCAGTCGCTCGCTGCGGTGCGTCATGCGGCTCCGCCCTCCCCTTCGCTCTCCTCGTGCTCCGATGCGCTGTCTTCTTCGCCGGCCCTGTCCCGCTCGCCGGCCCTGTCCCGCTCGCCGGCCTCGTCCTGACCGCCGGCCCGGCGGGCCGCGGCGGCGAAGGCCGGGGCCTCGGCGTTGAAGGTGCGGTAGAACCGGACGATCTCCCGTTCGCCGAGCCCGTCCCGGCGCAGCAGCGGCAGCAGCGCGTCGGTACGCGCGCCGGTCACCGGACCGAAGCAGCCGTAGCAGCCCCGCCCGTACGCCGGGCAGATGGCGCCGCAGCCGGCGTGGGTGACCGGCCCGAGGCAGGGGATCCCGTGGGCGGTGGTGACGCACACCGTGCCGCGCGCCTTGCAGGCGAAGCAGACGCTCTGGTCCGGGATGTCCGGCCGCCGTCCGGCGAGGAACGCGCAGACCACCTCAAGGAGCTGGCCCTTGTCGATCGGACAGCCGCGCAGCTCGAAGTCGACCGGGACGTAGTCGGAGACCGGACGCGAGCGGTCCAGGGTGCGGATGTAGTCCGGCCGGGCGTACACCGTCCGCGCGTACTCCTTCACGTCGGCGAGGTTGCGCAGCGCCTGGATGCCGCCGGCGGTTGCGCAGGCGCCGATCACCACCAGGTACCGGGAGTCGGCGCGGACCCGGCGGATCCGCTCCTCGTCCTCCGGCGTCGCGATCGACCCCTCGACCAGCGACAGGTCGTAGGGCCCCGGCTCCTGGTGCCGGCTCGCCTCCAGGAAGTAGGCGATCTCCACCCGGCCGGCCAGCGGCAGCAGCTCGTCCTCGGCGTCCAGCAGGGTGAGCTGGCAGCCGTCGCAGGAGGAGAACTTCCACACGGCGAGCCGCGGTGCGCGGTGTCCGGCGTCCGGCTCCGGCCGGGGCGCGGTGACAGGGGTGCTGGTGGTCATCTGACGGCTCCTCAGCGTTCCCGTACGGCGAGCAGTCCTGCGGCCTCGTGCCAGTCGAAGACCGGGCCGTCCCGGCAGATCAGCACCTCGCCGAGCTGGCAGTGCCCGCACCAGCCGGTGCCGCAGCGCATGTTGCGCTCCAGCGAGACCCTGATCCGCCCGGCGTCCATCCCGCGCTCCAGCAGCGCCGAGGCGGTGCCGCGCATCATCGGCTCCGGGCCGCAGACGAAGGCCGTGGTGGCGTCGGGCCGCAGCCGCACCGTGTCGAGGAGGGTGGTGACCAGGCCGGTCCGGCCGGTCCACTCCTCCCCCGCCTCGTCGACGGTGACCCGCACCTCGGCCCCGGTGCCCCAGCGCAGCAGTTCCTCGTGGTAGATGAGGCCCCCCGGGTCGCGCGCCCCGAAGAGCACCGCCAGCTGCCCGTAGTGCTCGGGCTCGGCGAGCGCGGCCTCGATCACCGGGCGGACCGGGGCCAGGCCCAGACCCCCGGCGACGACCAGCAGGTCGGCGCCGGGCTCGGTGCCGAGCGGGGTGCGCTCGGCACCGGTGGCGCCGAGCGTCCAGTCGTTGCCGAACGGGCCGCGCACCCCGACCACCGAGCCGGGGCCGGTGGCGCAGAGCGCCCGGCTGACCGCGCCGACCGCCCGCACGGTGTGATGCTGGAGCCCGCCGTCGGTCGGGTCCGGAAGCCCGCTGACGGACATCGCGATCTCGCCGACCCCGAAGGCGTAGAGCATCGCGAACTGGCCGGGCCGGAAGGGCAGCGGCTCGCCGTCGGCCGGCTGCACGCCCAGGGTGACCGTCTCCGCGTTCTCCTCCAGCCGCTCCACCACCTGGAAGGGCGCCGGCACCAGCGCCGGGCGTGCGGCGGGGCCGCGTGCGGCGGTGAGGGTGGCGGCCTGGCTCAGGCCGTACGGCATGGGTCCTCCTCGCTCGGTTCCTTGCTCGCTTCCCCGCTCGGTCGGTCGTGCTCCGCCCTCAGCGCCGCGACCTCGGCGGTGAGGTCGATCCCGGCGGGGCACCAGGCGATGCAGCGGCCGCAGCCGACGCAGCCGGAGGAGCCGAACTGGTCGTGCCAGGTGCCGAGTTTGTGGGTCAGCCACTGGCGGTACCGGCTGCGCACGGAGCCCCGGACCGGTCCGGCGCCGGCCAGGTGGGTGGACTCCAGGTCGAAGCAGGAGTCCCAGCGCTGCCAGCGCTCGGCGTGCTCGCCGGTGAGGTCGGTGACCTCCTCGGTGGTGGTGCAGAAGCAGGTGGGGCAGACCAGGGTGCAGTTGGCGCAGGCCAGGCAGCGGGAGGCGACCTCGTCCCAGTGCGGCGAGTCCAGCGAGCCGGCCAGCAGGCCGCGCAGCCCGTCGGTCTCCATCGCCCGGCCCATCCGCTCGGCCGCGCGGTCCACCGTCTCGGCGGCTGCGGTGAGGGTGGCCTCGGCGGCGGCCCGCCGCTCGCCGATCTCGTCCAGCAGCTCCTGGCCCTCCTCGCTGCCGGCCCGGGCCAGATAGGTCAACTCACCGTCCGGACCGCCGATCTCGGTCAGCGCCAGGTCGTATCCGGCGGCGTCGCCGGGCAGACCGGGGCCGGTGCCCATGGAGGCGCAGAAGCAGACCGCGCCGGGCTCGCCGCACTCCACGACGACCACGAACGCCCCCGAGCGGCGGTCGCGGTAGGACGGCTGCTCGTACCGGCCGCCGACCAGCACCCGGTCCAGTACGGCGATCGCCCGCAGATCGCAGGGGCGGACGCCGAGGAACGCGTACCGCGGGGCCGGCTCCTCGTCCGGACGGACGGTGAACCCGCCGTCCTCCGCCCGGTCCGCGCTCCACAACCGCTCCCGGGCCGGGTGGAGGTAGTTCTTCCAGGACTGCGGTCCCGCGCTGTGGGCGAAGGCCCGCCGGTCCCCCTCCGGCAGCGGCCGCAGCCGGTACCGCCCGGCCTCCACCGCCACCCCGGTACCGAACGGCAGCTCGTCGGCCGAGGCCAGCTCGCCGAGGACGACGGCCCCGTCCCTGACGGTGGGCCCGACCACGGTCAGCCCGCGCTCGCGCAGGGCGGCGACCAGCTGCCGCAGCCCGTCGAGTCCGAACTCCACCGGGGCGTCGTTCATGACTGCGCTTCCTCCGTGCGGTGCCCGCGGGGCTGGTGGCCGAGCACACCGTGGATCGCGGACTGGCCGAGGTCGGCCTTGCTATCGTCGAACTCGAACTCGATCAGGTTGTGGACGGCGACCACGCCGTCCACCGCCCGCACCAGCCGCTCGACGATGCCGACCGTGGACTTCTCCTGGACCTCGCCGCGCAGCGTCACCACGCCCTCCGCGACCTGCACCGCGACCTGCTCCTGGCTGAGGAAGAGGGTCTCGCCGAGCACCTCGCGGACGATCTCCTCGCGGATCCCGGTGTCGGTGCGCAGGAAGATCCGCAGCAGGTCGGCCCGGGAGACGACGCCGACCATCCGGCCCGCCTCGTCCACCACCACCAGCCGCTTCACGCCGCGGCGGACCAGCTCCCTGGTGGCCTGGACGATGTTCCACTCGGGGCGGGCGGTGAAGACCGGCCGGCTCATCACCTCGCCGGCCTCGTCGCCCTCGGCGCGGGCGCGCAGATGGGCGGCCATCCGCACCGGCGGGAGGTGCCCCTCGGGGTCCGCCTTGGCGACCTCCTTGCGCAGCAGGTCGGCCTCGGAGACCAGGCCCACCGGCCGGCCCTGGTCGTCCACCACGGGGACGGCGGAGACGTCGTTGCGCGCGAGCAGCTCGGCGATCTCCTTGAACGGGGTGTCGATGCGGGCGGTGACCACCTCATGGGTCATCACGTCGCCTACGGTGCGGTGTCGCGTCATGGCGCTCGTCACTCCTGACCGGCGCCGTCCGGGGCGCCGTAGTGGGTCGGTTCTTCGGGCGGCTCGGGGAGTTCCCGCAGCCGGCGCAGATAGGGGTCGAAGGGCCGGACCGGCAGCAGCCGCAGCCGGGCGTCCACGCACACCGCCCCGTCGGGGCCGGCGATCACCGGGTTGAGGTCGGCCTCCGCCAGCTGCGGGAGGTCGGTGGCCAGCCGGGACAGCCGGGCCAGCAGATGTTCGAGGGCGGCCAGGTCGGGCTTGGGGGTGCCGCGGTAGCCGAAGAGCAGCGGGGTGGCGTGCACCCCGGTGAGCATCGCGTCGACGTCGGTGTCG